>DATALE010000232.1:0-54392 GCA_036261235.1 Ruminiclostridium sp.
ACATACGTTTTCGGTAAACTTGAAAAGAAATATTCCGTTTATGAATAAGATACCGCAAAGGATGTTGAAATGATGAATGAAGAGAAAGTCATGATAAAACTCGAGCATGTCCATAAGACTTTTGGCAAGCTCGAAGTTTTAAAGGATATAAATCTTGAAGTCAGGTCCGGTGAAGTTGTTTGCATAATCGGGCCAAGCGGTTCAGGAAAAAGTACAATGCTGCGCTGCCTCAACCACCTTGAGCGGATTTCCGAGGGGAAACTCTACATTGAAGAAGAGCTTGTCGATGAAAGAGTAAAAGGGCGCGACGCTATGAAGATTCCTGCGAAAAAGGTTTCTACGCTTTGCTGTGAACTTGGAATGGTGTTTCAGAGATTTAACCTTTTCCCACATATGACAGTTCTTCAAAATCTGATAGAAGCGCCGATTCAGGTTAAAAAAGTACCGAAAGAGGAAGCAATAAAAACCGCTTTGGAACTTCTTAAAAAAGTCGGACTTGAAGACAAAAAGGACGAGTATCCGTCGCATTTGTCCGGCGGCCAGCAGCAGCGTGTCGCAATTGCACGCGCACTGGCAATGAAGCCAAAGACAATGCTTTTTGACGAACCAACGTCGGCTCTTGACCCGGAACTTGTCGGAGAGGTTCTCGGCGTAATGAAGCAGTTGGCCGAAGAAGGCATGACAATGGCGGTCGTCACGCATGAAATGAGCTTTGCGCGCGAGGTTGCCGACAGGGTTATTTTCATGGCGAACGGTGAAATCGTTGAGGAAGGCATACCTGAAGAGATATTTACAAACCCGAAACAAGAGCGCACCAGGGCATTCCTTAAAAAGATATTGTAATAATCAATTGCTGTTATACAAAGAGTACAAAGATAAAAGCCTCTGCTTCAACAGCCAGAGGCTTTTATCTTTGTAAAAAAAGAATTAGGAGAAACAAATATAAATGAGAAACAAGCAAAGAGAAGCAAATTTGGCATTGTTTATGGCGTCTCTGATATGGGGCGTCGCTTTTGTTGCGCAGAGAGAAGGAGTCCGATATGTGGGCGCGTTTTATTTCGGCGCGATAAGATTCACGCTCGGAGCTTTATCAATGCTGCCGATTTTGCTTCTGATGCGAAGTAAAGAAAAAAACGACAGTGAGAAGAGCGACAATATAAAGAGCGTGCCGCTTTTAAAAACCCTGCCGGCAGGCCTTATTCTCGGATCGGTTTTATTTTTTGCCGCTACATTTCAGCAGCTTGGACTTTATTACACAACGGCGGGTAAAGCAGGTTTTATCACTGACCTTTACATAATCATCGTGCCTGTAATCGAAATATTTTTTGGGCGAAAGCTGAAAAAGATCATGTGGCTCTGTGTCGCACTGGCAGTTGTGGGATTATATCTGATAAGCGTAAATGAGAACTTTTCGATTTCACAGGGGGATGTGCTTGTTTTTATCGGTTCTTTTCTTTGGGCCGGGCATATAATGCTCATAGATAACTATTCAAAACGCTACAACCCAGTAAGGCTTTCTGTTATTCAGTATCTGGTTACAGCGATTTTGAGCCTTATCGTCGCACTTGCCGTGGAAAAGGTATCGTTTTACGGAATTTATAAAGCGGCCCTGCCGATTCTGTTCACAGGTATACTTTCAGTCGGCGTAGCTTATACGCTTCAGATAATCGGGCAAAAGCACGCAAAAGCATCTCACGCCGCCATAATACTGAGTATGGAATCAGTCGTTTCATGGATTGCGGGTATATTGATTTTGCATGAAAGCATGAGCCTGCGCGGCATAATTGGATGTGTGCTGATGGCGAGCGCAATGGTTTTGACCCAGGCCGGGGGTTCCGTCAATAAAAAGAAGCTATGTGCCGAAAGCAGTGTGCCGCAACAAAAACAAGGATAAAAAGGGGCGGAAAAAACCGCCCCCCTTACTTTCAGGTTGTAAATTTTGTTTTAAGTTCCCCGAGAGCTTTTTTTTCAATCCTTGAAACATACGAACGTGAAATTTTTAGTTTTTCCGCAACTTCTCTCTGTGTTTTTGGACTGTAGCCGTTTATTCCGTAACGCATTTCAATAATAAGACGCTCCCTTGCGTTAAGAGCTGTTTTGATATAACAGTGCAGGCGTTCTGACTTCATTTTAAAATCAACATCGTCAAGTACAGTATCGTCACAGCTTACGACGTCCATAAGTGTCAGCTGGTTGCCATCCTTGTCGGTATCTATAGGGTCGCTTATGTAAACGTCTTGTGCCGATTTCTTTTGATTTCGAAAATACATTAGTATTTCATTTGCTATTCTGCTCTGAATGACACATTCGATCAGATTCGGTACCCTTCAGGTAGATGTGTACATCGTCGCCAAGCACGACAACGTGGCTTATAATTTTTTGAATCAGTTCCAGTTGCTGCTCGTAAGGCATTAACTTCACAAGAGCAGGAAAACTCATAATAATTTTTTTAACTTCTTCAATATCAATGGACTGCCTTTCCTTTTGCTGTTGCTCTTCTTTCAATTTTGAGAGAAGAGCATTTTTTTGTTCGATATTTTGTGTCAGTGACTCAATGTCACCACAAATCACTTTTTTTACGACATCAGATGCTGAACGGAGATTTCTAACCTGTGATTCGATATCCTTTTTAATCTGCCCAATCTGTTTTTGTGTGTCAAGTATAGATAGCGCAAGCTCGGAACTCCTAAAAGCAACAAGCGCTTTATCATCATCCAGCAACTTATAATAATAACTGTCTGGATTACTCATGCTGCAGATTGTATTGACGACGAAAGTGTCAAGTTCGTTTCCATTCAAATTCCTGGAGTCCGGGCAATTACTGTGATTGCTTAATTTTCTTTTGCAAACATAACGGTACTGTAATCTGCCATTTTTTGTGTACCGCCCACTATTTGAACGCACGCCCATTTCTCCGCTGCAAATCGGGCAGATCAGTAATCCTGATAGCAGGGAAAATGTCTGCTGGTTTGGCCGATTATATTTATCTACATTTGCCCGCAGAATGGATTGCACACAAAGCCAATCCTCCCCCGATACGGCCGGAATATGCTCTCCGATTGAAACAATCCAGTTATGTATGTCTTTCCTGAGCGTTTGCTGCACATATTTCGTATCGGCAAATGTCGAGTCATCTTTCAGCTTTTTAATTTGCTCGGTCTTATTATAGACCATTAGTCCATGCACTCCATCAAATACTTCTTTTGGTGCATATACAGGCAAACCGAGACTGTCAAAATACTGATACATCGTCAAATCAGCCGCCGCATATACGGGATTTTGCAAAATTGGTTTAATCAGTTTCCAGCTAAACTTCTTACCGCGTTTTGTCCTTTTTCCCTGTTCATTTAATGCGTCGCATACCTTTATCAATGAACGCTCTTTTAAAAACATTTGAAATATGCTTTTAACCATTTCAAATTCATCAGGAATAACTTCCAGGTGATTGATTGAGGTTTTTCGCCCGTGTAGTCTTATATGTTCTTTTTTTGACAAATATCCTGTCGGCGTTGTGCCACCGAGCCAACGCCCATCTTTCGCCAGTTAATACATATTATCTGAAATACGTTCGGCAATGATGTCTCTTTCAAACTCGGCAATGGTAGCGAGAAGTGAAATCATCATATTTCCGCCGGGTGTTGAAGTATCAATATTATCGGAACAGGAAATAAAATCAATTTTTTTTGATTTCAATTTATCGACAAGATTTAATAGGTCAAGTGTTTTTCTGCTAATTCGGTCAATTTTATAACAAATCAGCGTACGGATTTTGTTGTCTGCCACATCATGAAGCAAACGCTGATAGTTCGGTCTGTCGCTGTAAAATCCACTCAGACCTTCGTCAATGTAAGTAATGATGTCACTTTCATCAACATTCAAATTGATTGCAGCATAATTTCTGCACATGGTAATCTGGTTTTCTATACTTTTTCCTTGCTCAGTCAATTTGCTTTTTCTTGCATATATCGCAATTTTTCTACTGTCATCTTCCTTTGAAATTATATTTGGCATCGTTTCACCTTCAATCCGTCATAATACAAGTTATAAAAAACATAAAATAAATTGAAAACATCTGAAAAGTTTTTTTAAAAATAGCTGTTATACGATTTTTGCGGGGATTAATCATATTTGAGAATTTTGGCAAAACGTCAATTAACAACAAATACATGTTCAAAATTTTTCAAGAAAAGGAGGTATTTAATTATGGCAAATAGAGCAATTATTCATTTACCAGATGAACAAAAAGAATGTGAAAAAATATATAAAGAAATAGCAAATTGCCGTTTTCGAAATTTAAAGACATATATTGCGGATTTAAACCTTACATCAAATCAGGCGGATGAACTAAAAGAATATATAAAAACCGTGTCAAATTCCAAAGAGACTGAGAAAGCCATAATGAAAAAAGCCGTCGGAGTTTGAAAACGCAATCAACAATCAAGCCGGAGTATGTAATCAAATTGTGTGCCAAGAATTTTGCATTTGAGGACAATAAAAAGGCTATCCCATTGTATGCGGTGTTTTGTATAATAAAAACAACTTTTTATCCGTCGCATTACGCCGGTATTGAATGAAATAATAAAAGCACGGCAAATCACTCTTACAATTAAGAGTGCTGCCATGCTTTTTTGTTTGTTTTACAGATACACCAATATAACTCTGTGATTGTTTGTCATGGTCCAGTCGATGCAGTTAGGAGCTTGCAGAAAATTATTTCATTCCCGCGTGACCGACAAGTTTGGCTAATTTACCGTATTTCACTGATACTAATTCCAAAAGTTTATTTGGAATTAGTATCAGTGATTATTATGACACAATTACATTTTTACTCGTTCATGCTTGCACAATAAGCAGCACAGCTTCCTGAGCAATCAGAGCACGAGATCTCTTCTCCAAGCATATGCCCGTGTGCTTCGTGTTCGCTGGCATTGTAACTTGGCTCCTCAAAGAGATTCAAATGATAAAGTTCGTCGCCCGTTGGCTCAAGATCCCCAAAGAAATGAGTGTGCGCCTCGCTCATTTCGGAATCTGTCGCTCCCCAATAGCCATCCAAATTATCGTCATACTGGGGATGTTCAAACTGGTTGGTAAAATCCTCCTGATGATCTTCCTCAAGACCCATATGATTGATAGCTTCAAAATCGTCTGACATAGCCCTATCTCCTTTCACCATTATCATAGAAAAAATTATAGATTTTTCGTATTGCCTTTATCGTCTCGTATTCATTATTGGAAACACAGTTTTTTTCTTTCAATACACGGATATTGTATTTACAATTTGCCATTACTTGCAGGGTAAACAATCTGCAAAGAGAAAGCTCCCGCCTTGCAGGATCTCCGGTCCTTTTATAATTCAGACCATAACAGGAAGGGCATATCGGATTTAGAATACATTTGCTGCACATTTCACACAGGAACGGCTCCCGCGCCGTGAAATCAATATTTTTCAACCCCGAAATTCGCTCCTCCGTCTGAACGAGAGGTGAAAACATGTGGCACGGATAAGACCTGCCGTCAACATCAATCACGTCGTAGGCAAGACCAGCGCCGCAGTACTTGTTACCGAATCTGCAACTGCTGGACAAGATGGCTTTTAAGTCCAGTGATAAAAAACTTACGCGTTTTATATCCGGATTTTTCAGATAAAAATCTATCAGAATCGAAAGCTGCCTCGCGAATTCCGAAATACTTTGTCTGCTCCACGCTTTCATGCCGTTTGCGGGGTTTGCCATAATCTGAAATCCCTTTTTGTGCAGTGAAATTATGTCTTGAGCTAGATTCCAAACCGTATTTTCTGAAATGGTCATCTTCACAGGCTGATTCGGCCAGGTATTCAGGAAAAAATCAAGATCGACTGCGGAAAATGACTCGCTTCGATTTTGATTCTGCGTATCGGCATCTCCATCGAAACTCAAGCCCAATGAAATCCGGTCTTTATATCGAGTGAACCATTCCCGCATTTCTTGATTGAGAAGTGTTCCGTTTGTTGTGGCAAACAGCACATAGGGTTTAGGCCAATTCTTACTCCATATCCATTCGCTGACCTGCTTTAACCGATCAAACGCAGTGAGCGGCTCAGCGCCGGCAAAGTCAATTTCCACTTCGTGGAAGCAAAAGCTTTCACTGCTTTCAAATGCGCCGCTGACTGCCTTTTGGGCAACTTCAAACGGCATTATCTTATCACATTTCTTGTCTATATAACAATAGCTGCAGGCCAGGTTACAATTATAAGAAAGAAGCAAACCTCTTGAACGCCTTTTGAATACAGGTCTCGTTTTTGCACTTTCATGTGTAATGTTATCCATTAATTATCACCTTACTGAATTGCCCAGGTTTTCCTACGAATCCTCACCGGCAATGCAAGCCATAATATTGCCGATTGACAGTTGAATTTTCTGGGATTGTATATACTCTTCCAAAGCTGATGCAATTTTACGGCTGCATGCGTTGACGGCCTCAACAGAAAGCGCGTCCTTCTTTTTTTGCGGGAGCGCTATCAGAGCCAATTTGACAGCGGTTTTAGCCAAGCTGCCTGTCGTTCGCAGAAATTTTGGTGTTTTTTCTAGCTTTGATAAATATGTCTCCTTATAAAACGGCGACAGAATTTCTACAGCGGATGTATAGTCGATGTCCTGAATACCAGCATAAACTGTCAAATTGGTACCGTTGTTTTCAGCAACAAGACTGTCAATCGAAAAATGTAAGTTTTTCTGTGAAGCAAATGAAAGAAGCAGTTTTATAATTTCATTCTGAAATTCATTAATCGCACGAACAGCGAGTTCGTCTTTTACACTTTGCGGGAACGTTTCCATTGCAGTAGTTATTGCGCTTTGAGTAAGCGCGAAATTTTCGGATAACACCTCTATAAATGGTCTTGCATGGGCCAAAGTGGTTGTATTGTTTAAAATGTGCGGCAGGAAAACTTCAATAGCTGATTCATAATCAATTTCTGAGATCATTACAGACAATAGTATCTGGGATTTACCCAAAATGCTCTTCATGTCACAGTCCGGCCTCCTTCCTACATCCATTCCAGTTAAATTTGAAAGCTATATATAACATAATAAATTAGCGCTATGCACCATACAGATATATTAAATATTTATTATGTTATAATTTACAACAGAAAAAATTTCTCCGAAGATCAGGCAACTACATTTTTTTAATCTGATCTCTAATTGACTCCAAGGCATCCCGGCGATTTTTTAATTCTGACAAGTCATACTTTATCTGTGCACCTTTGAGTTCAAGTTCACGCTTTTCGTTTTCATCCCTGTATATCATTTGTCTTACAAGCGAGTCATACTGAACAAAATATGAATCAATAATTCTACCAAGTTCCATAATTGCCGAATTTGTTGCAAAATCCGCAATATTGCCTATTTCTTCATGAGCTGCCGCAAATGATTTTTCAATTGAATCCTTTGTGGTATTATAGTACTGATTTTTCAATTCGTTTAGAGGCTTTCTGAAAATAAGCCCGGCGAGCGAACCTATTGCAGCACCGATCGCAGTACCAACCCCGGGGAATATAACCGAGCCAATTAGTGCTCCGGCTCCAGCTCCACCAAAGGAAGCCGCAATATTTTTATTGTTTTCGGAGGATACAATATTTTTGACAGTAGTAAGCTGTTCGGTGGCACGCCCTGAAACAGCATTAGATGTCTGCAGACTTAAGCCCTGCTCATTGAGCGATATTTGTCCCCCAAGTGTGGATAAGTTTTCATAAATCTTTTTAAACTCAGTTTCAAATATTGCACGTTGCCTGATAGCTATAGATTGAAATCCAACAAAAAAGTTCGGCAACTGTTGTTGCAGTTGAAACTGTTTCTGCGATATTACGAGAGTGAGCTTTTTTTTCATAAAGGCGTTAAGGTCACCATGTGAGGAAAATCCATAAATTCGATCGCTAATCTCTTTAAGTAGTTCATTCTGTGTTGCGTATATTTTATCAAACAGCGCCTGGCGAATCATTTGGCACCCATCCCTTACAGCTGCAAGCTGTACGCTTTTCTGATTTCGAATAAAAGTGCCTAAGTCTTTTATCTGATTCTTGATCAACGCTTCATGCCTTTGCGCATAAGTATGCTCCAGTTGATATAGGTTTTGCTCAAGCGAGCCAAATAAATCATTGAGTAATACAGCCATTTTTTGCAGCTGAACAATCAGCCTTTGCTGACGGAGTATATCAAAAATCTGATTTTCAGTGTTCAGCGACTGCTCTAAAAGAAACTTCTTATCAGTCTCACTCATGCTGAGGGTTATTTCTGCACTGACTTCCCGAAGCAGAGTATGGGGGGTGTACGGCACGACAGTTACATTTTCAATACAAAACTCCTGCTTCAGACGCTGTGAAATATATGTGAGAACCCGTTTTTGCTCCTTTACAGTGATGAGATCCATTTTGTTGACGATAAAGATGCATTTTGAAATAACGTCATCCAGATTATCCTTTATAAAACTGAGTAAAGACCCTCCCAGAGGTACATTTGATGGAATAATAATGATAGCGGCGTCCGACAAATCCCGGATCGCTTTTGAAGTCACCGCTTCGTGCCGATCATTCAGTGCATTTGTACCAGGGGTATCAATGATAACAAGTCCGTCGCTCAGCGATTCGGACGGGTGAAGGATCTTTACTGATTCAATGCCCCTTGCAGTCTCTTCATTTGCGGTCACAGAAGCGATATACTCACGGATCTCCGACTTTTGCCTTGAAAATTTTGGCTTGAAGACCTTTCTCCACAACTTCTTGCCAAACGATAGAGACTCACTATACAATTTGCTTTGTTCTGCGTAATTAACCTCTACATCAAGCTTATCACCGTATTCAATCAGCGTCGCTGTTGTGGTAGTGGCTTGCAGAATATCTGTTTTAAGAAGATCGTCACGCAGAATTGCATTGATAAAAGAGCTTTTCCCGCTTGTAAACTCACCAACTACAGCCATATAAAGTCTTTTATCATTCTGCTTTTCTTTGATTGATCCAAGAGACTGCGTTAATTCCTGCTTGCTTCCACTACACCATTCATATCTTTCAAGAATTTGTTCTATGAAATCGATATGACCGCTTAGATTGGTTGATTCCGTAATAACTTCGATTGGGGTTAATTCTGATTCCATGTTAATTCCTCTTTTGCTCTTGATATATTCGTCGTGATATTTTTATTCAGCAAACAAAATATCGTTAATGTTTTGCCGGTATATCTCGAGTTGCTCGACATACCGATTGACAAGAGCATTTAGTCCTTCCTTTTCGTGAGAATCCTTAAAATGTCGCAAGGAAGGATAAAGTATCGCAGAAGGCGCTACAAAAGCTACGATTTCTTTAATCAGACCGATATGAAAAGCCACCGTCACTCCGCCGGTTAAAATCGATGCAGCAATAGGTACACCATAAAGAACGGCGTCCGGCATTTCTTTGCGCCTTATTTCATTGTTGAATCGCATACTTTTAATTACAGATAGTACGGCATCAGCTTTTTTGGAATTGCTTACCCGCAGCTTTTTTACCCACGAACCGCAGATATCATAAGAGTCTTCCCATTTGTAAATAGCTTCCTTCAAAACCATATTGGCGCCAGCTAACGTAACAGGTTGTGTTTTGCTTTTCTGAAGCAGCTTTGCGCGAAATTCAAACTGGAACTTGCTCCATTTTTCCGAAAATTCATCTTCTACAATCATGCATTTGCCTCCTCACTGTTATTTTATATATAACAGAATAAGTTTTTAATACATCTATCGTAAGCACAAAACAATTCTGTTATATATTGTGCATGTGCATTTGCGAAGCAAAATTTTGCACGCGCCATGGCGTTTAGCCCGAGCCTATATACAACTGTTCATATATCAATTATTTATTCAGTTGTATATAGATACTCGTTGTATACATTATAATCATCTTGTGTAAATAAGACGAAAACGATTCGGTCAAGTATGTTACGCTCAATGGCATTTTTTGCGGCAGATATGGCCACTGGTGCTGCAAGCTTAATGGGATAGCCATAAACCCCCGTTGAGATGGACGGAAAAGAAACAGAACGGATGTTGTTTTCAAAGCAAAGCCGCAGGCTGCTTTCATAAGCCGATTTTAGCAGTTCGGGCTCATCAAACTCTCCATTCTGCCAAATGGGCCCGACGGTATGGATAACGTACCTTGCCTTTAAATTTCCTCCGGAGGTAATAACCGCACCGCCGACTGGGCAAAAGCCAATTCTTGCGCACTCCTCATAAATCACACGTCCGCCCACGCGGTGAATGGCGCCATCTACGCCTCCACCACCCGCAAGGGCTGAATTAGCCGCATTTACAATTGCATCTGTACTTTGTAATGTTATATCGCCCTGAATCAATTCAATTTTTTTGTAACCCATTATTATGCAGCCCCTCCTGTGACCAGTTGCATATTCAAAGACTATTGTCTGAAATGCGAAAGGTTCAGCCAAGTTGTTGGGAAAACAATCAGCTTAACTCTGGACAAGCTCATAAATAAAGTCATTGAGCTCCTGACAGACCAGCTTAAGTTTTTCTTCACAGGCGTTAAGTTCCTGCTTTCTTTCCTCTACTTTTGCCTTGCCTGCTTCCATTTGTTTGATGATATCCTCTACCTGATTGCGCAGCTCATTGAGCTCCGTATCCATCGCTGTTACAATGCTATTCCCAAGTTCAGTTATCTTTACCTTGAGATCATCAAGAATTTTATCGGTTGCTTCAAAAGATGATTGATTTATCTTTTCGGTTACAGTTTCAATCATTTTGGCCTTTACCTTGTCCACAAGGCCCTTCTTTTGATTGAATACGCCAAAAATCATTCCTCCGATAATTACACCGATAATCGTTATAGGATTTAAAAATCCGAGAAGCGCAAGTCCTATGTAAGCGCTTATCTGAATAACAATTTGTTTAACAAACTGCTTTGAGAAACCGAATGCGCCTCCGGCCGCCATCAAACCGATATCGCCGACAAGAAGACCGCCGCCGATTCCCGCTATCCTCTGCCACAGCGGCACACCTTTTGCCACATTTGTTGCCTCTTCGCCAGAGATATCCACCCTGATTTTATCAACGTCAATAAAGAAGTTTTCAACATTCTGCTCAACTGATGTGAGCATATCTTTCACCTTGTCTGTGACAAGAGGCTCAAATGTGTTGTGACTCCATTCATTCTGGTCCTGATCAATCGAATCCTTGAGCGCCTCTGAAATTTCATGTACCACTTCCTCTGCGCTTTCCTTAACATGCGTCAGACGAATGTTGGCAGTCGGCTCGTAATCATTGATCCAAACCGGAATCTTCGCCGTCATATCCTTGTAATAATTGGTTACACAACGTCTGAAATCAGGCATCATGCGTTCAATCAGCTGTGTGATGCGCTCGGAAAGCTGTCGCTTTTTTTCCTCCATCGCTTCAAGCTGCGGCTTTGCGTCGTTATACCTTTTCTTGATATCATCAAGTGAAGAGGAAAGCATGGCGCGCTGATGCGGCACCTGCTTAAAGAGCGCCTCATCGTTTATGATGCGGTTAAGCTCTCTGGCGGGCTGAAGCAGTTTAACATTGCCTCTGTGATTGACAAGGAAATCTGAAAGTGAGGTTTCAAAGTCAGCCATACCGGATTCTTTGAACAATTTTTCATTATTGTTCAGTTTACCTTGCAAAGCATTATAAGCAGACGTGAAGAAAATACCTTTTTCGCCGAATGTAGTCTCCTGACTAAGCTTTTGAATCGCAAACTGCTTCACACGCTCCTGCTCTCTTACCGACCCTAACTGGTCAAAACGGTTTATAATAAAATGAATATCCTGAAAGCCCAGATTGTGTAAATTGTTTTGAAGAAAATCCATCTCAGGCTTTGAGCAGAGCTGCAGCGCAGTCATAACAAACAGAATGGCATCGGAATGCGGCAGATACTCAAGAGCTACCTTAGTACGCGTATCACACTCATTAAGACCCGGGGAATCTATAATTTCCACACCGTTTTTGAGTATATCCAGTTGCCAGTAAAGCTCTATTTTTTCATAAGGGCTTTCGAGTGAGGAATCCTTCAGTTCCTTACCCATGGGGATGACGGCATAATCCTCAATTTGGTCATAAGGAATTTCAATAGGAGGCACATTCTTACCGTATTTTCTGATATGTGACATTGTAGCCTCAGGTATATCATCCTGCAGCTTTTCCGGCAATGGGTCTTTAAAAAAGAGCATGGCTCTTGGCCGGTCCCCATATTTTACCTCGTTGATTACGGCAGTGCAGGGAGTTGCATAAGCAGGCAAAACGTCCTGCCCCAGAAAGGAGTTGATAAATGTACTTTTGCCATTTTTGAAAGTGCCGACAACCTGAATTTTAAAAGTTTCGTTGTTAACCTTTTCACTGAGTGTTTTCAATGATACAGAAAATTGATCAAGATTAAGCGGCTTGATTATTTCTGAGCCCTCTTTGATAAGTTTTGCAAGCTGGGTTTGTTTCCGTTTGTACCTGGTGTATACATCTTCTGACATTTGTCTTTCCCCCTCAAATTTGAATGGTATCATTAATTGAGCATTATTTTATAATGTAAGCCCATCAAACACAAAAATCATTAATTTCGGAGCGTTATGCCATGCGGAGTGTTAACTGCGATCAAATATTATACACATCTTTTGATCAATTTACGCCGTCAGGGCGTTTTTACGCTCATTCAGCTTTGAAATTCGTTTAAGATACTGCTCAAGTTCCTCGTTTCGTTTATCTTCTTCAAGAACCTTGCGATGCTTTTCTTGCTGTCCGGCAAGCCAAAGCCTTTCCTGTGCACTCGCCTCATCTATCGCCTTGTCATATAGTGATTGCACCCGATTTATCGTTACGGTGAGTGCGTTTTCGATAATTGCGGCGACATCCTTTTCAACCAATACCTTGAGCTTTTCTTTCTGTTTCGCCATATTCTTGTTTATTAGTATTTCTGATGTGATACCTCCTGTAATGCTTGCGATAATACCAATCGGGCCTAAAAACGGTGCGAGCATGTAGCAGCATATGGTAGCGGCGCCAGTACCAATTCTCGTCATAAGCCGGTATCTTGTAAAATCCTGAACTTGCGAATCTTCCTGCTCCCCCGTGGAGAAGCTCTCTTTGTCTGTAATGGGCGTCCGCTTAAGCATAACATTTGTTGAAAAAGATTTCATCATGCTGTCATTAAGCCATCTAATATCACCCGCAAATATCTGCTCCAGACCATTTTCCATAGCAGCTGCTATTGCAGTCATCTCAATTTTCATCCTGTATGGATAGTCCTTATCCCACCAGACTTTTGGATTGTTGACATGTTCCAGCTCATATAGTATACGTTCAAGCAGTTGCTGCTGCTTTTCGCTGATACTCTTCTCGATCCAGCGTGTGCAGATATTAGAGCGGCTGAGCATTTCAAGTCGCAGGCTTTCCCATTGTATTTTCATTTTATCAAGATGCTCCTGCTCTTTTTTTACAATTTCGCGCTTTTTGTTTTCGTCTATGGCAAGCAGCTTTTTACGTTCCGATAAATTTTCTTCCATGATAGAAAAAACCGTTTCCAGTTGAGTACACGCGCTCATCAGCTTAAGCTGCTGATGACCGGAATCAGTAATCCACGTTATTATTTGTTTTTTAATGTTTTCGGGGCCGGAAATGCCGGAATCGTCAAAATCCGGTATTGGGAGTCCTGACTGCGAAATATATACCGGCAATTCTACGCCCCACTGTGCCAGCTTATCCCTGACAAGTTCCACGACGGATTTACGCTCACCGTCGGGCACCTGGTCAAGTCTTGTAATGACCAGCATCATATGCGGCACCTTTTTAGCAACAATACGATCCTCGATAAACGATTTTTCGGTCAGGCTCATCGCCATAAGGGCGCTTACCGCAATGATAACACCATCACTGCAGGTAATTGCATCATTAACAAGCAGTTCTGAAGTCTCACTCAGATCACATATTCCCGGTGTATCTATAATTTGCACGTTGTTTTCGCGCAGCCATTGATCGTCAATACCGACATAAGCGATGCCTTCCGGTCTCTTTCCATTGCTCTTAACAATCATGGTATCCCATGATTCTTGTTTCAGCTCAAAGGCCTGACGACTTCCGTCAGGCAGTATATGGACGATCATGGGCTTCTCATTATATGTAATCTTTGACTGAATTGCTGTTGTTGGCAGAGCACCTGTCGGCAAAATTTCCGCATTGAAAAGATTGTTGATCAATGTGCTTTTCCCCCGAGAGAATTCCCCGACAACTGAGATGGTAAAGCATTGATTCGTCTGGCCGCTGTAGATACTGTTAAGTTCTTGCGTAAGAAAGTTCATTTTTAGCTCATTCGCCAGCTTTTGGGTGTCCTCCAAAAGAGCACCAAGCTTGCTGTTGATGTGAACCTTCCTAGTAGCTTTTTCTGTGGAACAGGCATATTTGACTTTGGCGGATTCCTTATTTGAAGCGGAGGCGTGCATTGTAGAAGACTCCTGCGAAGCCCTGTGGGTAAAAAAATCAGTTTTTAAAATCTTCCGTGCCCCCGGCTTGACGCTGCTGCCCGGAAGCTGCCCCGGAGTGTTTTCAGATAGCATTCTACACATCTTCCTTTACTAATATTAATTAAAAAAACCGGTTAAAAAATTGCGGATCAATGAGCTGATAGTATTTTGCAAGCGAAGGCTCCATCATCATATTGAGATTTTCTCTGAATTCTCTTTCTAAATCTGGATTATACGGTTCATCGTTGTAAAGACTTTGAATCAGCGTATCGTACTGTCGATACAGTTCTTCCCTTTTTTGAATATATGCCTCTTTATCCAAATGCTTGATTGCATCATGGCGGAAGGTGCCAACCGGTTTTGTGATGTCAATATCCATATAGATGTCGTCATATTTGAGGTTGCTAAATCCCACAATCAATCCGGTTGGCCACAAGGCCGTCAACGTAAAGGCGATCGGATAAAGCATCGTCTTGTCATCCGGCTGCAAAACCGATTTAAAAAACGGCAAAGTAACACAGAGATTATCACTTTTTATGGAAAGAATAGGCCAGCCAACCCCAAAATCGAGGGGAATCAGGCTTTTTGCTTCTTTTCCCAATCTGACTTTTTTTATAAACTGACTCATTGTCATTTCATTCATAGTATAAATCCTGCCTTTCTAATAGTATGTAAACGGAAATTAAAAACAAGTATATAAATACCTCATCCGATAATATTCAAATAGTTATTGGTATGCTTCAACCATCGCACAACCACTATCCTTCCACGCATCCATAAACTGATCAACGGGGACCATCTCACCTTGTCCGTCTGGTGTCCCTGAGTCGTTAAGTATGACCATCGGCTGGTCCGGATTGCTGTTATCTATACCTATTACCTCCACGGCGTGATTTGGTTCTCCGGGTGAAAAAACGGAATCGTTGTTGCCGTACCATATCTCATCTCCATCGACTGCGGCTATAACCTTTCCGCCATGTTCAAGACAATTTGTAATATCATTCATACTGCCAGAATCATCTGTTACCGTGTGCAGACCGTAAGCCTGAAGCAGATTTCCCATGTCATCTATGGGCGTACCCCCGTTCTCGGAGTACCATCCATGTTCTTCAGCAACATTTCTAAGCTGGTTTTCATCAAAATGTTGGCCTGTGAGATCATCAAGTGCAAACATCTGTGCATTGATGGCACAGGTGTTGTCATAACTCTGCATGTGCCAGTACTGCATATCATCGGACGGATTGCCGATTACAGAATCTCCGCTCTGAGGATTGTAATTGGGAAGATCAGTACCTGTTAGCCCTGCCTGTGCGTCGTTTGGTGTGACGCTATTGATCTCATGCAGAGAATGACTGTTGTCCCATAAGGTTTCATGCAGAGAATGGGACACTCCGATGTGTTCGTACCCACTTTCGCCCGGATAATTAACAGTATCAATGATGCCATTGCCATCATTGTCAACATATGTATGACTAAAATTCTCGTGACCAACACTTTCATGCCCTGTAAACGGCGTGTCAAATATATTATCAAGATTGGCATCGGTACCCGAGTAAAAGCCATTTTCAGCGTTAAAATGAGAGGAAGGCAGGTCATCATGCTGAGGGCTATATATTTGTTCGTTATCCATGGCATTACCATTCAGCGGTGAAAAAAGGTCATTAAACATCTTAAGTCCTCCATTTCTTTTTTTCATTTAATGGTTTTATTATAACAGGTTCATGCATTATGGAAAGAATTTCTTCAAAAACTGTTGCCTAAATGGAATACTTGGTATCACTGTGGAACTTTTTGTGAATTTTTATGTACAGTCTATCCGAAAATCAGTACACAGCCCAAAATCACAAAACAAAAAGCGGATAATCAAAGTGCATTTACTGTCATCAAATAAATCCACTTTGATTATCCGTTTCCAGTTAATATGTTGTTTTAGGGAAAATTACTGTAAATATGCAAATCAGAATAATTCCGATACGCTTCCTGCACATCTTTGTAATGACTGCGGCTGATTTCCACAGTATGTCCGGACATCATGCGAAAACGGTGGTTGATTTTATCAAGCTCCAGAACATTCCAGATGTTAACAATAAAACTTTTATGACACCGGATAAAGACTTGATTGGAAATCTTATTTTCCACATCGTCTAATTTTGATAAAAAATGATATACATTATTATTGGTAGTTGTAATACTTACATATTTCTGACAACTCATAAAAAATTCAATCTGGGGGAAAGGAAACCGAATGATTTTTTCTTTGTTGTTTATACAAAAAAACTGGTTTCGCTGACAGTGTAGACTATACTCAAAGGCAAGCGACTGCCGGAGCAGATGAAATTCGATGCTTTTATCGAACAAACCCGATGGCCTATATCTCAAGATCTGAATACTATCCGGTGCGTTTCTCATATTGCCGATTAGCAGGAGTGAGCAGAGCATATTCTCTCGCCTGATTAATTCAATGATTTCTTTTGTTTTTGAAAAATCGTCATAATCTAATAATACGATATCATATTCATAAGGATTCACCGTTAATTTTTTGATGATTACATCACAGTTCGTGTACGTTGCAAGTTCAAAATTACATTTAAGTTGAAGAAAATATTTTTTGATTTCCATTCGCAATAATTCAGCATACGATGTTTCCTTTTGATATATCAGTATCTTTATCATCAAACAACACTTCTTCCGAAACTTTAATGAAGTTGAACTGTTATTCATGTCGAGATGTGGTGTAACCAGTTGCCCCGAAAACGAACACCGGAAGAAGTATTCAATGATGAAATGGACGTCGTCTACGCGGCTTGAGTGCCACGGCACTCTACTCTCTCGGGCAGCTGCTTTTAACTCAGGAATAGTTCAACTTGTTATTGCAATTTGGGTTAATTATATTTTACATCATTCTCTATTCTTTCTGCAATCTTTCTTTAGATAAACTAATGGGAAAACCTGAATTTAAAGTTGTCAATCCGATAGATTCATTTTGCAGCAAATGGGATACAAGCAATTTGACGCGTCCAGTGAACAACGGATAACGGGCAGTTAGCCTGTTTAGCGCCAAGGCGCATTATCGAGAAAACCCGTCAATCATTAAGACCTGTCAATTCGCATAGCTGTATCTGTGTCATGCATCGCTTCTCACGCCAGTATTAGATGACTGACCGGTGGCTGCATCAGCATCAAGTGGCTGTATGTTCCCAATAACATGGAGCAACACATTGCCATCGGACATTATACATCCATCTGTGTCATTGAGAGAGGTATAGCATTTTCAATACATCTTGCCGCATAAGTTGCGAGCCTTGTTCCCTTTTCACTGTCGAAAGTCGATACCGCCTTTATAAGTCCGATTGTCCCGATAGATATCAGATCATCCTGGTCACGGGCATTTGAATAGTACTTTTTTAACACTTGCTACGAAAGCAGAGATTTTTAAGAGCAATGTAATTGCTCAGCGCACGAAAAATGCCCCGAATCATGTGCGGGTTAAGGATGTGCTGTACGAATATCGGGTGTATATTGCGGCATGATGGCTCTATTTACAGTATTATACGTCTCTCTAAATAAGCCTAAAGTGTAATTTCTTTTCGAATTTAACTAAATTTTTAAAAGGGCGTGTTGCAAAATTTTATAGCAGCCCTTTTACCTGTTAAAAACTCTTTCCAATAACGCAGGGAGTTTTTTGCATTGCCGTAACCTTACTATTGCAAAATATAAAAATAATCCGCCTACTGATAAAAATAGTCCGTTTATTTTGAAGGCGTTTAAGAGTATCATATAAACACAGCGAAAAAAAAGAATACAGCAGTACAAAGCTTAACTGCAAGGGCGCATATATCTTGAGAAAAGATGTATGCGCCATTCTTTTTATCTAGGAATAAACACGGCCGCGTTTGTAATTAAACTTTGCGATTTATGAAGTTGGGGGGATTATTGTGACACATGGAGATATTTCATCAAGCCCGGATAATGTGGGCGTTGCGGTTGTCAACTGGAAGATGCCGAGGATGCACACAAAGGCGGAAATCATCGAGAACTGCAACAGCATAAAGGATTATATCAGGGGATTAAAGACAGGATTACCAGGACTTGATCTGGTTATCTTCCCCGAGTACAGCACCCACGGCATTATGTATGACTTTGACGAGATGATGGAGCTTGCGGCGACAGTTCACGGAGAGGAAGTCGCAATATTCAAAAAAGCATGTGTTGAAAATAAGGTCTGGGGTGTATTTTCCCTTACGGGCGAACGCCATGAGGAGCATCCCAAAAAGGTTCCGTACAATACCCTGATACTCATTAACGACAAGGGTGAAATTGTCCAGAGGTACAGAAAGATGATCCCGTGGACGCCAATTGAAGGCTGGTACCCCGGGGACAGTACATATGTTTCGGAAGGCCCCAAGGGGCTTAAGGTAAGCCTTATCATATGTGACGACGGCAACTATCCCGAAATCTGGCGCGACTGCGCCATGAGGGGCGCGGAGCTGGTGGTAAGGTGTCAGGGCTACATGTATCCCGCCAACCAGCAGGAAATAAACCTTGTGCCCGTGATGGCATGGTGCAACAACGTATACGCGGCGGTTGCCAACGCTTCAGGATATGATGGCGTTTACTCCTACTTCGGCCATTCGTCGATCTGCGGCTTTGACGGAAGAATGCTTGGCATTTGCGGCACGGAGGAGAACAGCTATCAGTACGCGCAGCTGTCGGTAAGCGCAATACGCGACGCCAGGGCAAACTGGCAGTCGCAGAACCACCTTTACAAGCTGCTTCACAGGGGCTATACGGGAACAATCAACTCCAAAGAGGGCAGATACGGCAACCCCGAATGCCAGTTTGGATTTTACCGCGATTGGGTCAACGACCCACAGGGTACCCAAAAGAAGGTTGAAGCCCTTACAAGGACACTCCCGGGTGTCAAATGGGCGCCAATCAAAGGGATCCCTCACGAGGATTAGTACATTCCCATATATAGAGAAAACAAACGCGGAGCATATATAAAAGCTCCGGGAAATGAGGAAAGTTATGAAAAAGAGGTTTATAAAGCTTGCGGCTTTAGCGCTTTCGGCGGCGATGGTTCTGCCGTTTACGGGCTGTACAAAGGGAAGTGACAGCGGCACGATTAAAATCGGCGTTCTCTTCTCAGACACAGGCTCAACCGCTGTAATGGAAAAGACAATGACAAACGCCTGCAAGATGGCATTTGACGAAATAAACGCAGCGGGTGGGATTAAAGGTAAGAAAATCGAGTACATCCATGAAGATTACGCCTCCGATCCCGCGACCTGCACAGAAAAGATCAAAGAGCTGATCGAAAAGGATCATGTCGTCGCCACCGTGGGCTGCTGCACCTCGGCAAGCAGACAGGCTACTCTCAACACACTTAAGGAAGACAACTCGCTTCTGGTTTACACAACCTTTACAGAAGGCGAGGAGGTTCACCCCAACGTTATCTATTTGGGCTGCATGCCAAATCAGCAGGCCACAAACTTCATTCCCTATCTGATCAAGAAGCTCGGCAAAAAGGTGTTCCTCGTAGGCTCTGACTATGTATTCCCCAAGACCTGCAACAAGCAGGCACGAGCTCTTGTTAATATGTACGGCGGCCAGGTCGTGGGCGAGGAATATGTGCCGCTGGGCGGAACGGATTTTTCAACCGTATGCAATAAAATCAAGAGCTCCGGTGCCGACTTTGTATATTCCTGTGTTGTCGGCGACTCTAACAACGCCTTCTTCAAGGACTATAAGCAATACGGCATCGACTCCGCGAAAACGCCGATATGCTCCATTGCCATTGACGAGGACAACCTGGGTGCCATAGGCGCGAATTACGCCGAAGGCCACTATGCCTCGATGCCCTATTTCTCAACCCTCGATACCGAGGCTTCCAAAAAATTTGTACAAAAGTACAACAACATGTTCAAGGACGGCACAAACGTAACGGTGCTTACCGAATCCACCTATTCCGGCTGCTATCTGCTGGCCGAGGCTCTCAAAAAGGTTAAGGATCCAACGGATACGAAAGAGGTTATCAAAGCATTCAGCGGGCTTTCATACGACGCGCCGCAGGGCAAAATCAAGGTTGACGAATACAACCACAGCACCTGGCTGTATTCAAGGTTCGCTCAGATCCATAACGGCAAGTTCGATATAATCTATTCCTCCGACAGCGCCACAAGACCGGAGCCGTGGCCGGGCATACTCTATCCGCAATACAAGACTACCAACTTTATGCCAAGCTGGACCGACCCTAAATGCTATCCGCAGTAAAGATATCAGTATGCCGTCGCCTTTAAAGCGGCGTCGCTTAAAAGCGGTGCCGCATTCGGGCGGGGCATGACCCGTAAAACCGCAAATCAGGGTTATGCTTCCTTGACACAAGAACGGAGCGGCCTTGCACTTCAACAAGGAGTGATATGAATGGGAATCTTTATCTCTCAGTTAAGCAATGGACTTAACCAATCGGCAGTTTTGCTGATCGCCACCTTGGGCCTTATCATCATTTTCGGCATGATGGGCGTTATCAATATGGCTCACGGCCAGATGATTATGATCGGTGGCTTTGCCGCTTATATTGTGACCGGAATTATGGGGCTTCCGTTCTTTATGGCAATCATTATTTCATTTGCCGTTACCGCGCTGTTCGGAGCCTTTATGGAATTGCTCATTATAAAAAAGCTCTACTCAAAGCCAACGGAAACAATACTTGCAACCTACGCTATTTCAATAATCCTTACCGAAATAGCCAGAATGATATGGCCGCTGGCTAAGAATGTGAAAATGCCGCTTCCCGGAAAAATCACATTGGGCGCGGTCACCATTCCTTATTACAACATATTTCTTGTGATTATGGCGCTGGGCCTTCTGATCTGCACGATTTTGTTCTTTAATAAAACAAAAATGGGCAGAAAGATCAAGGCAATCACTCAGAACAGGCAGATGACCGAGTGCCTTGGCATTAACACCGCTGCGATAGATACCATTACCTTCGCGTACGGAGCCGGCCTTGCCGGAATCGCGGGGTGCGTACTGGCCCCGACAACAGGCGTTTCATATACCATGGGTTCCGTCTATCTTACCAACACATTCCTTACGGCGGTTGTCGGAGGGGTTCAGTCTATGGTCGGAACAGCGGTCGCCTCGGGAATCATCGGCGAGGGCAGAACCGTGCTCGCGGGCTTCTCCAATGATACATGGGCGATGATTATAGTTTCATTCGCCATTATCATCCTGGTCAAGTTCAAACCGGAGGGCCTATTCTATAAGGATGGTAGGTAAATAGTATGGACGGCACATTAAAAAAACTTCGCAATTTTAAAGTTAACCGTATGATCGACATAGCGCTCCTTGCCTTTCTGATCATATTTCCCCTGTTCGCCGAAGGTTTCAGGGTCGAGATGATGGGGCGCTATTTATGCTTCGCAATATTCGCACTTTCGCTGGATCTGCTGTGGGGCTATACGGGTCTGCTGAGCCTTGGACACGCGGTGTTTTTCGGAATCGGCGGATATATGATCGGCCTTTGCTATCAGATTCAGCACGGTCTTCCATCGTTTATGACAAGGGAAAAGATTACGGTGCTTCCATGGTTCTATCTGCCGCTTAAAAATCCTTTGGCGGCAGTGGCCATAGGGATCGGGATTGCGGCTCTGTTAGCGGCGATTATAGGGTTCTTTGTTTTTTCAAGCAAGATCAAGGGTGTGTTCTTTACCATTATCACACTGGCACTGGCGCAGATGTTCAGCCAGTTCATCATAACCATGCAGAAATATACAAACGGCTTTAACGGACTTCAGAGCATAAAACGGTTCGCCATGAACGGCGGCGAACAGATGGGGAAGATTCCGTATTACTATTTGATACTTGGCATAACCGTTCTGGTATTTCTGTTCTGCTTGTGGCTGACTAAAAGCCGCGTCGGAAAGGTTGCCGTTTCCATACGCGAAAACGAGCAGCGTCTCGGATTCTTCGGCTACAAAACGTCACATTTCAAAATACTGATCATGATCATATCGGGCGCGCTTGCCGCCCTTGCCGGAGTGCTGTACGCACCAGCTACAAGCTCCATCACAACCGAGGATATCGGCATTGCCGCCTCCACCGTCGTCGTTGTATGGATCGCGGTCGGCGGACGCGGAAATCTTACGGGAGCGGTTGTGGGCACACTTTTCATCAACTGGGCGCAAAGCCTGCTTTCCGACCAGTTCGCGTCCTTCTGGCAGCTGATCCTTGGCGTTATCCTCCTTTTAATCATTTTCTTTATTCCAGATGGTATAATAGGCAGAATTATCAACCTTCAGTATCGTCACAAAACGAATAAGCAAAGGCTTATGGTTGGACAAAGTGAAACTGCCGCGGGAAAGGGGGCGTAGCTTATGGATGACAATATACTTTTGGATATACAGAATTTGAGCGTATCGTTTTCCGGATTCCATGCCGTCAGCAACGTAAACCTGCAGGTCGAAAGGGGCAAAATCCATGTAATCATCGGTCCTAACGGCGCGGGCAAAAGCACCCTTATGGATTTGATTACAGGCAAAACAAAGCCCACCTCCGGCACGATTTTATATGACGGCGAAAATATAGCGAAAAAAGATCCGGGCGTCATAGCCTCTAAGTATAAAATAGGCCGGAAGTTTCAGGGTCCCAACCTGTTTGACAATATGACGGTTTATGAGAACATCGAAATCGCTCTCACGGGCTACACCAGTATCTTAAAAGCCTTTGCCTACCGCAGAAATGAAAAGGCAAAAGCCGGGATAGAAAAAGTGCTCGAACAGATACAGCTGTCTGATATGAGAGATGTCATGGCGGCAGAGCTGTCACACGGGCAGAGACAATGGCTTGAGATCGGCATGGTAATGGCCCAGTCACCGCGGCTGATCATCCTTGACGAGCCGGCAGCCGGTATGACTGACGACGAAACCCACAAAACCGGCGAAATGGTCAAAATGCTTGCCGGAGAACACACGCTGATTGTAATTGAGCATGATATGGATTTTGTCGAGCAGATCGCCGATAAGGTTACGGTTCTGCATCAGGGAAAGGTGCTTGCCGAAGGCACCTATAACGAGATCAAGGAAAACAGCGAGGTTGTCAAGGTCTATCTACAGGATGAAAAAGGGGATGGGTTTTAATGCTGAATATCAGCAATATCAAGGTGAATTACGGCAAGAGTAAGGTAATTAACGGTATCAGTATTGAAATTCAGACCGGTGAAAAGCTGGCGATCCTGGGACGCAACGGCGTAGGAAAAACAACCCTGCTTAAAGCGATCATGGGGGTGCTCCCTTTGGTTGACGGGGAAATAGTTCTTGACGACAGGAATATTTCAAAGCAGCCGCCGCATCTGCGCTCTAAGCAAGGCATTGCCTATGTCCCTCAGGGCCGGGAGATTATCCCCGAGCTTACCATCGAGGAAAATCTTGAGCTTGGCGGCTATGCGCATACAAAGGATCTTGAGGGTCAAAAAAAGAGGGTTCTGGAGTTTTTTCCCGCGCTGAATGTGCACCTTAAAAGGAACGGCGGGGTTCTGTCGGGCGGTCAGCAACAGCAGCTGGCAATCGGCAGGGCGCTGATGGCAAATCCAAAGATACTGATCCTTGATGAGCCTACGGAGGGCATTCAGCCCAACATTGTGGCCGAAATTGCAACCATTCTCGACCGGATCAGAAAAGAGATGGGCATTACCCTTATTATTGTTGAGCAAAACCTGAAGTTCGCCAGAAAGATAGCCGACCACTACGTTATTATCCAAAAGGGCAAGGTCGTTTCGGAAGGCACGATGGAGCAACTTGAGGAAGAAACAATCAAAAGATACCTTGCGGTGTGATTAGGCGCGGTTGCGCAATCGAATCCGCAAAAAGGAGGGGGATTATGGGAAAAGTTATTACGGTTACCCGTGAATTTGGCAGCATGGGCCGCAAAATCGCAAAAATGGTCGCGGATAAAGCGGGTTTTAAATACTATGACCGCGATATCATTGAACTTGCGGCAAAGGAAATCCACGGCAATGTTGAGGAGCTTTCAGCGTTTGAGGAAAAAAATCTGTCTTTGTTTGCCAAAATGGCCTACCCTCTGGGACATGGCACAGCTATTATGCAGGATAAGCTGTACGAGATGGAAAAAAGCATCATCATTGATCTCGCATCCGCCGAGGACTGCGTCATCGTCGGAAGATGCTCCGATTACATCCTTCATGAATGCAGACACAAAGAGATGCTCAACGTTTTTATTTACGCGCCGTATGAAAGCCGAATTGCCTTTAGCGCTGACGAGCTTAAGCTGAGCGGCGAAAAGGCAAAGTCCTATATCAGCAAGGTGGACAAGGCCCGTATTGAGTTTTACAAATCACGCACGGGCGTTTCCTTCTATTCCACGAAATACCGCAGCCTTATGATTGACAGCTCTGCAATGTCGCACGAGGTCTGCGCCGATATCATATGTGCAGCCGCAAAAAGCAGGTTCGGCACCGGTTGACCGGCGTCCGCAAACTTTTAAAAAATTTATATACAGGCACGCGGCGCCCGGCTTTTTGCCCTGCGCTTTGGGTGCTAAAGAAAGGAAAGAGTATCTATGAAAGACATCATCACCGTATCAGTTGTAACCTTTCATCCCAAGTGGGGTGACAAAGAATCAAACCTTAACCGCCTGATGGGGTATATCGAGTGCGCGGCCAAAAAGGGCAGCGATCTCGTTGTACTTCCCGAAATGGCGCTCACAGGCTATGACGACGAGGCTGGTAAACCCCGCAGTGAAAAGATGCAGTCGCTGCTTTCGGAAACAATCCCCGGGCCCAGCACCGAAAAGGTTGCCGCACTAACCAAAAAGCTTGGTGTGTATGCCGTTATGGGTATGCCCGTAAAGGACGACAAGGACCCCAGCATTGTTTATAACGGCCTTGCGGTATTTTCTCCCGACGGGCTTGCAGGCTCATACCACAAGATTCACCTTCCGCCCCCCGAGCCGAACTGGGCGACACGCGGCGACAGCCCCTGCATTTTAGAGACCCCGTGGGGGCCCATCGGATTTGCCATCTGCTACGATAACTATTCCTTCCCTGAGCTTATGCGCTACTATGTTTCAAAAGGCTGCCGCTTGTGCGTTAACAGCACGGCGCTTGCCCACTGCCACGGCCCCTATTACGGTTCAGCCACGCTGGAAGCGGCTGTCGTACAAAACGGCGTCTTTATAGCCTCCGCAAACCTTGGCGGGCTGGATGTTGATAATTATTTCTGGGGCGGAAGCTCGATCCTCGGCCCTGGCCAAAAGCACACCTGGTCTTACTATTATTACGCGGGGCGCAGGTTTGACCATGAGGACGCACCGGAGATTGAGATGTTCACCGCGACAATCGACCTGTCGCTTGCCACAAGGTATCCGTTCAAGTACAATCCGTCCGTCGGCGGAACCGATTGGCGCCCGGATAAATACATCGAGCTGTTCAAAGATACGCTGGCAAACCCGAATTACGGCAAATAAGCAAAAGCCTGTTTACTTTTTACAGCCAAATTGTTATAATTATATAAGAGCAGAATTTATTACGAGTTGATGCGTTCGCACAACGGCGTGTTTTGGGAAATTACATGTAATCTATGTAGTTTCTTTGGAACACGCCGTTTTTTTCGCATTAATACAAAAAATGAGCACTGGACAGCCAAAAAAAGATAAAATGCGGACATCTGCCGCAGCCGTAAATAGCTCAATCTCAAATTGCGGCATTGCCGTTTTTAAAGAAGATTTGTTTCCGTTGATTGAAGGTGATGTGTATGTATCAGATTATGCTGGTTGATGATTTTGAAATTTTCAGAAAGCAGCTTAAAAGACAGAAATGCTGGCAGAACCAATCTGAGTTTGTCATAACGGATGAAGCGGAGAATGGATGGGACGCGCTCAACGCGCTGCGACAAAAGAAAATTGATATTTTGGTGACCGATATAAAAATGCCAAAGCTCAACGGGCTTGAACTGTTGGAACGTGTCAAGGATGAGGGCCTGTGCAAATGCGTAATACTGCTCAGCGAATACGCGGACTTTGAGTATGCCCGTAAGGGAATTGTGCTGGGTGCCTTTGACTATATCGTAAAGCCGGTCAAGGACAACTCATTTTACACTGTGCTTAACCGGGCCGCGGATTATATTGCAAAGCTGTCCCACAATCAGGAATCCGAGGATGAAGAATTCTATAAGCAAACCGCCGACTGCATATTAAAGGGTTCCAGAGCTTTTGAAAAGGTGACGTCGGCCCTTCTGAAAAAATGCTACGCATCGGCGGATAACGATTTTGTAAAGAGCGGCGTACTGCTGGCCAGAACCGAAAAGAAGATTTACGAGGCAATCACGGAAAAGCTGAAATGGCTTCCTCTGCTGGTTCCGGATATAGACCGGATATGCAGTAAAATTATGCAAAGCGACAGCAACTACACAATGACTGCCGTGTTTGAGGAATTTTTGAGAGAGATGTATACCACGGTCAAAACATATTATCCTTCCGGCAGATCGGTACTTTCGGTAACAGTAGTCGATTATATCCTGCAGCATCCTTTTGAAAAGCTGACGCTGACCTGCACGGCGGAAAACTGCTTTGTAAGCAAGGCGTATCTAAGCCACAGCTTTAAATCAGATATGGGCAAATCATTTGTCGAGTATGTGATCTGCCTTAAGATGCAGATCGTCAAGAAGCTGATTCAGGAAACGGATATGAATATGGCGCAGATTGCGGAAAAGCTCGATTACGAGGATTATAAATACATGGGGCGTTTGTTTAAGAACATATACGGTCTTTCCCCGTCCGACTATAAAAAGATGCAGGGCGGCGGCAAATAGGCTTTCGTTGTGATTATAAAGCAGTCAGGGGGAACTCAAATGAAAAATGTAAAACGCGTTTTGATTATCATACTCAATTTCCTTTTGGTTCCCTGCCTTATTTCATGCTCCGGCACGGACAACGCATCGGTCGGGAAGCCCCGGTCGGCACCCGACGATCAAACGATCAGGATAGGAATACTGCTTTCAACGACGGGATCCACCGCAGTGATCGAGCGATCCATGCTCAACGCGGCATACCTCGCTTTTGACGAGATAAACAAAGCGGGCGGCATTGGCGGCAAGAAGATCAAATATATTCAGGAGGACTATTGCTCCGACCCCACAATCGCTGCAAAAAAAATGGAGGATCTGATTGTAAACGAAAAGGTCGTGGCAACCGTCGGGTGCTGTACCTCCGCCAGCCGTCAGGCGACGTTTGGGGTACTTGAAAAATATAATTCCCTGCTTGTATACCCCACCTTCACCGAGGGCGAGGAGATTAATCCCCATGTAATCTATACGGGAGCCATGCCGAATCAGCAGACCACCAAATACCTGCCCTGGCTGATGAACAAGCTTGGAAAAAGGGTTTTTCTGATAGGGAACGACTATGTTTTTTCGGTGATCTGTAACAAACAGGCGAAGCGCATGATTGAGATGAACAAGGGCACAATTTGCGGAGAGGAATATGCGCCTATCGGGACTTCGGATTTTACCGATATCCTTAATAAGATTAAAAAGGCAAAACCCGACTTTATTTACTGCGATTTGGTTGGCGATTCTGTCACTCCATTCTACAAGGAATATAAGCAGCTTGGATTTAATCCGGCCAGGTGCCCCATTGCCGCCATCGCAACCGATGAGATGAGCCTTCAGGGAATGGGGGCGGACTGCGCCGAGGGACATTACGCGTCCATGAATTACTTTTCTACGCTTGATACGTCCGCCAGCCGTGAATTTGTTAAAAAATACACCGAATATTCCCACGACGGCTCGCTGATTACAAGCTCAGCAGAGGCAACCTATGACAGCTGTTATCTGTTAGCAAAGGCAATCGGCAAGGCAAAGGACCCATATGATACGGATTCGCTGATCAAGGCCTTTTCGGGACTTACGTTTGACGCACCTCAGGGTAAAATCAAGGTCGATGCAAGCAACCACTGCACCTGGCTGTATTCCCGTTTCGCAATTGTACATAACGGGAAGTTCCAGATTGTATATGAATCAAAAGACGCCATAAGGCCCGAACCTTGGCCGGCCATATTGTATCCTGGCGGGGCACCCGGCTGAAGCGCGGCCTGAAATAGTGGTTGAAGAGGGAGTAGGGTTATGGATTTTTCAGTTTTAAAAAAATATATCATTTCTTTAGCGCTGGGCCTTCTGTGCTTTGCACTGTCGTTTTTTTCTGTTACAATCGATACCGCCTATGACCTTTACCTACTCCCGGGGCTGCTGCTGCTGGCAATGGTCGCCCTCTGTTATGGGATGCGTTACGCCGTTGTATGCTGTACGGCTGGTCTTGCCATGTTCTGTCCGTTTGTTGCCGTGCCTGCAAACGGCTGGGGCAACCTTGTCACCGCGCTGTTTATTCTGATCTGGGCGGCGGGGCTGGGGCTGTGCCGCGATATCATAAAGAAAAAGAAGCTGCCGTTTTTTTTGCTGTACATATTCCAATTTGCCTTTATCGCAGTGTATTTTCTCTGCAACAAGGCGCTTATACAGGCAGTCGCGCAGTATAACCCACCGTTCTGGTACAAAAGCTACGCTTTCACCTATCTCCCCGCAAATCTCATCAACGCCGGCGCGGCGATTCTTGCGGAAACCCTTACGATTTGCCTGTTGCTGACAAACAGCGTTTTGTCGCTCCCTTTTATTAAAAAACTTTTTAAAATCAGAATGAATGGATATGAAAAGGCCAACTATATTGTTTTTCTGGTTACTTGCCTTCTTGCCTTGTTTTTGTCAACCTTTTCGACTAATGGCGTAATCAACGGCATGCTGTCTATTACGTTTACAATCAACGCGTACCAGAGCAAGATCGGCAATATGCAGTTCGCGCTGCTTAAAATATCCATGGCGCTGCTGTTCGGTGATTTTCTGATGCACTTTTTGGAATATCATAACGGGCAGGAACAAAGAACACGTGAAATGGCTGAAACACAAAAAGCGGTTTTTGAATCAAGCGACGATATGATCTGGTGTGTAAACGGTTTGAGCGGCAATATTATTACCTATAATTCCGTGGCAAAAGCTTTTTTTGATGCAAAATCCGGCGGGTTCAGCGGCCAGAAATTCTATGACCTGTTTGACGACGAGGATATGGTTTTGTGGAATGACTATTTTGACGAAACAGTAAAATCGGGGCACTGTATGGTTGAGTACTATGACGGCGATTCAAAGCGCTATTATCAGGTTCAGCTTAACCACATTGATCTAGGCGACAAAAAATACGATATAGCAATTTTCGCCAAGGATATTACAGATGAGATACTGATTGAGGACCAGACAAAGCGCATGAACGACGAGCTGGAGCTTAAAGTACTTGAAAGAACCAAGGAAACGCGCAAGGCCTACAATGAGATGGAAAATATGTGCTATGTGATCGCGCACGAGTTCAAATCACCCATACGCGCAATCGGACTTTATAACGATATTGTAATTGAGGAAAACGGGCATGACTTTACCGGGGAGGCGGCTGACGCCTCAAAAAAGATTAAGATGTTCTGCGATAAGACGATGGACATGATCGATGAAATTCTGAAGTATTCCAAAATGAAATCCAGCAAGTTAAACCTTGTGTGCGTCAACATGAACAGGCTGATTGAGGACAGCATAGAGGAGCTGCGCATCATATACAATACACGCGACATCCGCGTCAGCAGCGGCAGACTGCCTACTGTTATGGGGGACGAAATACTTCTGCGCTGCTGTGTATATAACATTTTGTCAAATTCAGTCAAATACTCGTCAAAGAACCGGTTCACGGATATTCAAATTCTGCATGAGGACGCGAGGGACGAGAACATTTTTTATTTTAAGGATAACGGTGTGGGCTTTGATAAAGAATTTACGAAAAACCTTTTTCAGATGTTCGGCCGCATTCATCCGGATTCTGAGTTTGAGGGAACCGGAATCGGCTTGGTCACGGTAAAGAGCATCATTGAGAAACACGGAGGAAAAATCAATATTGACGCGAAGGTAAATGAGGGATGTACCGTGTGCTTTACCATACCAAAATAATTTGTGTCGGATTGTAAAAATCTCGGCATGCAGCCATATCAAAAGAGTTGTGTTATTCGGATATCTGCCAAATCATAAGTCAATTAATTAAAATTATAAAACATAAAATGATAAAACGATTCTCGACTGCACCGATGACTAAGTTACGGTGCGGTTTTTTATACACTTTTTTATCAACACAAATTCTTGCGTCTGTTGAAAACAGGCAGCATGATTAACCGCAGAGGTTGTGCGGCAGAGCAATTTTCTGCCGCATCCCTGTACTGTCAATCGTTTTCAATTTCAACATAAGTGGACAGGAGTGATCATAAATTTTAAAAAGAGGAAGGAGGATAGTGCCTTATGGATGCTGTGCAACGGGATATATCCCGTGTCCTTCTCAAACGTGTTTACGAACAGGGACTCATCAGTGAAGGTACCTATTCCTCCACTCTTGAAAAAGTTTCAATTGTCGTTGACTGTGATACGCCTTCCCGATATAATGGCTTACTACAAAAGGATAGTCCTGAGAATTCAAATAACGATCGGGAGGGAAACGGTTATGGATGTACGCAAGGTCAGAGCTGAAATCATGGGCGGGCGATCTCTCTATGATTTGCCGCTGAGGGTCACATTTTATGCTAGGGTCTCCACCGAAAAAGAGGAGCAGGCAAGCTCACTTGAAAACCAGATTACCTATTATTCCGACTTTATTCGGAAAAACAAAAACTGGACATACGTTGACGGTTATGTGGATGAAGGCATCAGCGGGACAAGTACATTAAAACGGGAAAGCTTTAATCGAATGATCCTCGATGCAAAAAGGGGGTTGTTCGATTTTATTATTACAAAGGAAATTTCGCGTTTTTCCCGCAGCACACTCGACAGCATCCAGTATACACAGGAGCTGCTGCGCAATAATGTGGGGGTATTCTTTCAATCCGACAACATCAACACCCTCGATACCGACAGCGAGTTTCGGCTTGTGGTTATGGCCGGTGTCGCGCAGGATGAGGTGCGCAAGCTGTCGGAACGCCTTAAATTCGGATTCCGGCAGTCTATTAAAAACGGGCGAGTGCTTGGCAACGACCGCTTATGGGGATACGACAAAAATGATTGCAAGCTGGCAATCAACGAAGAGGAAGCAAAGATTATCCGGTTGATTTTTGATCTTTATGTCAACGAGCGTATCGGAATGCGTAAGATTTCGCAGAAGCTGCTTGAGTACGGAATCACAAGTAGGGAAGGAAATGCATTTAATACGACAACCATCCGGCATATCCTTAACAATCCGAAATATAAAGGTTATTACTGCGGCAACAAGACAAAATCAATCGACTATAAACTGAAAAAAAACGTCGAGCTGGACGAGAGTGAATGGGTTTGCTATAAGGACGAAGATGTTCCTGCGATTGTTTCAGAGGAACTGTGGAACAAAGCACACAATCTGCTGCAGTACCGCAGTAAGGCGCTGCGCAGCAGCGGCGCCGAGTTTCACAACCGCTACCCATACAGCGGCAAAATCATCTGTGCCGAGCACGGCACGAGCTTTCATAGGCAGGTGCTGCACTCGCAAAAAGGCGATAAAGAAGTCTGGCAATGCCGTACATACCGCACACGCGGACTTGCAGGCTGCTCCGCGCCGCAGCTGCGCACCGCCGAGCTTGACCGCATCATGGCGGATATTTTCACGCAGGTAAACAAGGACAGAGACAAAATAATCAATCAGATTCTCATGCTCATCAAAAGTTCCTCAAATCAGCGCGATTATGGGAAGGAAAAAGAGAAACTGGAGGAGGAGATACGCGGCATCTACGCGAGAAAAGATAAGTTGTTGGAGATGAGCATAGACTCACTCATTACCAACGCCGAATTCAAAACCCGCAATGACAATTTCAACCGCCAGCTTGAACTAAAGCAAAAGGGCATGGAGCAATTATCGGCAGAGCAGGAGAAAAGCCGGTCTGAAACCGAAAACCTGAGCAGAATCAAAGAAGCGCTCACGCAGGAACTGAACTTTGAAAACGGCATCAACTCAGCGCTTGTGGCTGCGATCATTGACAAAATCGTCGTGAAAAACAGGGGTGACCGCAATCGTATCAGCCTCGATATTTACCTCAAAATGGGCGAAAAAATTCCGGTCGAATATGACCGGAAAAATCTCTCCTTTTGTGATAATACTTCTTGATAATATGGGCGACGAGACGCAGGTTATGTTCGATCAGTATATTTTTGGCCTTTTCGTCACCCGATTTAAGCTGTTCGAGATACTGTCTTTCTTCCGCCGCTGTCAGCGGGCGTGGAAACGAACCTGAATTTGTAACATGAAGAATAAAGAAGATGAGGTTTGCCGCAGTGATACCGAAAACTGAAATTAACATGCAGGCACCTCCGCCACGGCAAGGTTTAGACAGTATGCCTCCCTATGTATTGCCGTATTATAATTATATGTCAATATGGCTTGTGGGGTGCAAGTACAAATAATCTTAAGCGAAACTGTTAAGCACAAAAGACATAAACAACGCAGATTTTTACTGATCATTCTCCGCCAGGCATCCTGCAATAAAACAGGGAATATGAATAATACAAAGAATCAACTGCTTTGAGCAAGAGTCGATTTAAGCAGTAAATAACTTTGATGATCATATTCCCCGGGACTTAGTATCTCATATTTTTAATATGAAGTATTAAGCTTAAATTAATGGCTGAACTGACTGATGAGTTTTTTTGCCTTTTGATTGTTCTTGTATTCCATAACAAATTTTTCGACGCTTTGGCTTCTAAACATTACAAACCACTTTTTTGCATCTTCATAGTTCACAATGCCACGCAAAATTAAATCAATTATTGTCCAATCAACAAAACATTTCCCATAACAATTTTCATCCAGATCATTATATCCTGACAGCCTGTCCTTATGTAAAGCCTCTGAACTCTGATTTTCGAAATCCATGTAATAATCCGGTGAGTTAATGATATTGATCATTGTGTCGACATCTTTTTTATCATTAATATTAAAAAAGCCATTTTCCTCAACGCCCCTCATACCGCAACCAAAGTTTAAGAATTTTCCGGCGTCGATTATTTCATTTTTTCTGAAATGCATTGATATATTCCATTCGTTGATCTTACAGCCATATGGTTTTGGGTTATGCTTTGCATATTGAATTAAGCAGTAATAATGTTCTTTTATATTACTGATAATTGGATAATCCATACCCTTCCCATTTATAAACTTCTCGAATTTTTCAACCTGTTCTTTGCTTGGGACACCATTATCTTTACTATAATTCGTAACATAATGTGTCGGCATGACCAGCATACCTGCTTCAATAGCTTCACTGTACTTATTTTGCAGATACTCAATATAGTCCGGGAAATAATCAATATTATACTTGCTTAAAGTGCACAGCAGCATCAATGGAATTTTTCTCTCGACAACTTTATCTATGTTCTTCAAAACATGTTGGAAGAGCTTATTGTTGCCTTGGAACCTGGCGTTGTTTGCCTCTAAATTGCATCCGTCTAAGCTGATTGCTAAAAATGTTTTTCCATGGTTACTCACCGATGAAAGGATATCGTCATTAATCGCAACGCCATTAGTAATTATTCTTATCCATTTGTCCTTAAACTGTTCCAATAAAATATTAACAATTTCAGGATAAACCAGTGGTTCACCGCCTGAATATTCTATGAGCTGAGTTTCCTTATAGTTTTCATCAAGGACCTTTTTAATGCTGGATAAATTGCGCCTTACGTTTGAAATTTCATTTTTACCTAAGGCTATGTATTCATCCTTAACCCAGTCACAATACGAACATCTTAAATTGCACTGATTTGTCATTCCTAAGATTTCGAGCAAAAATTTCATAAATTTTCTCCTTTATTTATTGTAACATCAAAATTTTCTTAATATGATTCTGCATATCTAATCCGCATAAACCAAGAAAGATAAGATGACCAGGGATTTGCGGAGTTGCCTTAAGCGGATGATTCTTCCTCCCCCCCCACTTTTCCCGAATAAATAAATTGGGTTACAATATATTACATCTTTTGATATAATTAATTATATCACGTATAACGCAGTTTGGCGATAGAATTGTTTAAATTTATTATATAGAGTATAAAAATGGGCATTTCAATCAACAAATGAACGATCAGATTTTGCTGAATATAATTTCCGGGAATGGTATCTGCCGGATTTATACATGCTTGAAAATCCGGACGTATAAGTCTATAATGCAGTATTATAAGAAAAGAGGCGTTCAAAGTGGAAATGTTCAGTATAATTGGGATTATATTCGTCGGACTGTTTGCGGTTATGTCAATCATTCTGCTTTCGGGGCGCGGAGGCTTTTTGATATCCGGCTACAACACCGCGGGCGAAGAGGAAAGAGCAAGGTATGACGAGAAAAAGCTCTGCCGCGCCGCCGGTACGATGCTTTTAATTATTACAATAGCGACAGCGGCTTTATTTCTGTGTCTCGCACTTAGAATCTTTGAATTATATGGTATAATCATTTACATAATTATTGTCTTTGCATCTGTTGCTGTGGGAATTTACTACACAAACACAAAGTGTTATAAGACGTATAATAATTCTGATGTAGTTATAGGAATAAAAGAAGTTAAGTCTTCACAGCAATTAAAAAAAGAAAAGAAAAAAAGAACAGTTTTCCTTATCATAGTTTTTGCTTTAATCTTTGCTGTTACCGCCGGGGTTATCGTCTTGATACTCAATTCCGCAAAACCAACGGTGTTTCAGATTAAAGACGGAAATTTAAATATTTCTACAGAGTTTGGCGAGACAGTCAGCTTATCAGATATAGAAAATGTTCAGATAAAAGACAGTTTGCCGGGTAATCTAAATAAAATAAACGGCAGTAATCTGGGGAATTTACTTAAGGGCACGTTCGAATCAGGAACAGATGAATTAAATGTATATGTGGACGCATCAAAACCGCCTTTTCTATATGTTTATACAAAAAACGGCCTTATTATCATAAACGGTCAGACCAAAACCGAAACCCAAAGCTTATATAACGAGTTGCAGAAAAATACAAGTTCGAAGTAGCGAAGGAGTACGTTATGAGACGCAAGGACAGGGAGATTACAGATATTAATGAGATAAGTGATATAATCAAGAGGTGCAAGGTTTGCCATCTTGCTATGATAGACGACGGAAAGCCATATGCCGTGCCGCTTAACTTCGGGTATGCAATCAACGGAAACACGTTGACGCTCTATTTCCACAGCGCAAAAGAAGGACGGAAAATAGACATACTGAAGAAAAACAGTACCGTTTGTTTTGATATGTTATGTGAAGGCAAGCTCGGCAAAATAATCGACCCATGCAACTCCGGATATTATTTCGAATGTGTAATGGGCTTCGGCAGCGCTGAATTTGTTGACAATGTTGAAGAAAAATGCAGAGCGCTCTCGCTTCTTGTAAAGCACCAGTCAAATCAGGATTTCGAATTTAACGAAAAGCAGGCGGAAGCCGTCTGCGTGTTCAAAGTATCGACAAATGATTTTACCGGCAAGAGAAAGCCAGTACCCGGCACACATTAATACATAGTATTTATAAAAATATGCCGGCGTAAAATGCGCCGGCACTTTCTGATCAGTAACAAAAATATTTCCGCAGTATTCCCCGGCTTTGATCATGACTTTATGTTAAGTTAAGAAATACAGGGGAACATAAGAGTAAAATAAAGTTTTTTATAAGGAGAGTTTTTATGAGTACTGTTCTTTATATTAAAGCAAACCCGAAGCCGGACAACGCTTCAAGGACATTCAGAATATCAAGCGAATTCATAAATGCATACAGCAGGAAAAACCCCAATGATAATATAGTTACTCTCGACCTTTATAAAGAGGGTATTGAATTTTTGTCCAGTGAAAGCGTTATGAAGCATGTTACAAAACCGGGTGAAGGAAAAGATGACCCGGTCCTTAAATATGCTTATCAGTTTCTTAACGCGGACAAGTACGTTCTTGCCGAGCCGTTGTGGAATCTGGGCGTCCCGGCGATAATGAAGGCGTATATAGATTATATCACCGTCACAAATATCACGTTTAAATATACCGCCGAAGGACCGGTTGGACTTTGCAAAGGTAAGGCTGTTAACATTACTTCAAGAGGCGGAGAATATTCCGTCCCGCCTATGGCTGATTTTGAGCTGGGCGACAGGTACCTCAAAACAATTTTCGGCTTTTTGGGCATTACGGATTATATTACAATTGCCGCAAATAAGCTTGACGTCGTCGGAGAAGATGTTGAAGCAATAGTTAACGACGCAATAACAAACGCAAGAAATACAGCAGAGAATTTTTGATGCGTATTATATAAACAGTAATGCGCCCCGTGAAAAATCAAGGGGCGCATGTTTTATCAAATAGGAATAACTGCATTTATTAATTACTTTACAACAAATTAATTACCAGTTCATAATTATAACTTATTATAATTACATACTTTTTCATTAACCCTCCTCTTTTATATAATTTAAGCTGCCCTTAAAGGGCAGCTTTCTTTTGTCTAGAAAACCGTTATGAAACTAGCGCTACCATAACGGTTATATCATCATCGTGTCCGTCACTTCTCTGCTCTTTTGCCTTTTTTGCAAGAAAACGTGCAAACGCCCTCGGTTCACCGCTGAATTTTTCGATTTCATGTATTACAAAGCCGTCACCCTGCGCTATTACTCCGTCGGAAACAACCACTATAACGTCTCCCTGCCGAAGCCGGACGCTCGTTTTTTCGAGTTTTACTTCAGGCAGAATCCCAATCGGCATGGAACTAGGCTCTATTCGCTCGACCCGTCCGCAGCGGCGAACGTAAGTCGGCGGCGCTCCGGCTTTTATAAAGCTTGCGACCCCGTCATAAAGGTCGATGCAAGCAATGTCAATCGTTGAGAATGTTTCGTCGCCGGATTTCACAAGAATTGCTGAAGAGGCTATTTTAGCGGCTTCATCAAAACCTATTCCGCAGCGCAAAAGGCGAGACATAAGTCCGACTGTAAGGTTGCTGTCAACTGCGGCACTGCCTCCGCACCCCATTCCATCGCTCAAAATCAATAGTGCGCGTCCCCGTTCGTCAATAAATGAATCGCAGGCGTCCCCGCAAAGGGTTTCCCCCGTCTTCTGAATTGTGGCTTCCCCGAACCGGACTGAAAATTTAGGCTTCTGTGCGAAGGAAAGTCGGGTAACCCCGTCACTGTCCCGGAAAATTCTCGGGCCTTCCATTTGCCTTCCGCATGTGGAATCAAGCGCTTCCAAAAGTCTTTCACGGTTTAAATGCCCGCTGTCACCGTCAATTTCTGCTTCAACTGAGAGCCTTCCGCGTTCATCGACAAAAAGCTGAGATGCTGTCGCGTTAAGTCCGCAGGACGCGAGCGCCGACCGGACACGCCCTCCGCCGTCAGCCTGTTTTTTTATATTTGAGAAATCAGCGGCTATGTCGCGCATCAGGGAAGCGGCGTTGCCGAATCCGGGAGCTATCAGCTTCCTTAGCTGTTCGGTTTTCAGGTCAGCGGCCCTGCGTGCCGTGTATTCAGCAAAACACCGGTTTATTGTGCCTATAAATTCGCTGAGTTTGCAGCAGCGGCCGGCAAAATGCTTTGGAATGTCGTCACGGGTGATTGTCTTGTTTTTTTTGAGGATTCCGGAGATGTCATCAAGTGCGTTCATCGTATCGTTATAGACGGTTCCCCAGCAATACATGTGCATGCCGCATTTCTTGCAGAGACTGTCGGCAGTGTCATCATAGACCGTTGAAATATCTTCAAGAGATACACGGCTGAGTTTTGTGTGTACGCTTGAAATCAATTCGGTTATCTCGTCGATAACGTCCGCCGCGTCTGTAAGCCGGCTGTTTATATTCTGTATTATCTTCTGTTCACTCTGACTTCGGAGCGGTACAAAAAAGCCTGATACACGACACAGCAGCTTTTCAGGCAGAACAAGGAATACAACGGACGCAACCGCGACCTCATAAACAGTAGTCAAAACGCCGGAAACGCTGGGAGCAGCGGTAATAAGAGCCACCGCGTCAGCCAGTATGAAAGCTGCCGTACACCAAAGGCGGCCGAACTGTGAAAAGATACCGGCAACCAGTCCGCCAAAACCAAAACCCCCGGCCATTCCGGCCGGCGAGCCTCCGCCCAGGCTCATGATTATGCCAGCGGAGATACCCATCACCGCGCCTCCGGTTTCACGCCCATACCGAGCCGCGCAAAGAATCGCTACGATAGCGATAATCCTTCCGACTGAAATTCCCGAAAACTGAATTTGTGAAAGGGATAGAAGCAAAATACACAGGCTTATCGTCACGCTTATCAGCTCATGCTGATTAAGTCCCCATAAAGCCGCGGGATGTGTCAGATATTTGAAGGCATGTCCGAAAAAAACGGCGGCACAGCCGCAGATAAGTATTTCGGTCAGCAACATGAGGATATCTAAAAAAGTACCGCCGCCAGCTATGACAACCGCGGCGCCGGTAACAGCCGTGGAAAGTGATGCCAGAACCGGCGGAAAAGACGGGTGCGTCGAAAGCCCTTCAAAACCGGAGAGTACCCATTTAAAAAGGAACACTGCCCCCGCCGCCGCGACATATCGAAGAGGATACTCACCGCCGCCAGGGATTATGTAACCCAGAATAGCCCCGACCAACACAAAAATTCCGTCGCCGGGCTCCGCCGCAGCAGTTACCGCAATTCCGAACGGTGCGCATTTTCCGAGAACAAGCGCCCGTGATGAAAGCAGTCCGGTCAGGAAGTAAAAGGCCGCCCGGAGAATTGCCTTTGCCGCGCCTCTTTCAAGTGAACGCTCAAAGTCAAAGCTGCCTGCAAGTACATTGATTTTTGGCATATAAAATCGCCGCCTTAAATTATTTTTCACTGATTCGCAAAGCCGCGAACCAGAAGTCCCCGTATATTATTTCGGTGAAGAACATTATAAAACGGCGGGAAAGAAAATGTTGTCATACCACGCAGGAAAAATATGGATTTTTATATACTCAGGCGGCGTTTTTCGGGCTCAAACGCTGTGGCATATTTAAAATTGTCCGATTACAGAATAAAATAAACCGGAAATTTAAAAAAGGCGTATGAGAGGCTCCTCTTTCATACGCCTTTTTTGTATAAGTTTATGTGAGATTGATGCTAGGAGGCGGAAACGTGGGAGTTGGTATTATACCGCTGATAACAGCGGCCGCAGCTCTGTCCGGTATTATATTCGGATGGCTGGGTTATCACAGGGGTGAAAAAAAGGACAGTGAGGATGAAGGTGCGCTTAAAAGCGATACGGAATATATAAAACGGCGCATAGACGATGTCCTGCTTGAACAGAAGGACACTAACAGAAGCATAAACTCGCTGACTGAAAGAGTTACGCGTGTCGAGGAAAGCTCAAAGCAGGCTCATAAGAGAATCGACGGTATCGAAAACCGGCTCAGCGGAGAAATAAAACAATAGGAGAATGACTTTTATGAAACAAACGGATTTCATCGCAAAAATCAAGGACGCGGCAGTAGAACAGATGAAAAAAAGCGATATTCTTGCGTCGCTCACAATCGCTCAGGCAATTCTTGAGAGCGGCTGGGGCGAACACGCGCCGGGCTTTAACCTTTTTGGGATAAAGGCTAATGGCTGGAAAGGGAAAACACAGACCTTTTCGACACGCGAGTATGTAAATGGGAAATATGTTACGGTAAACGGGCTGTTCCGCACTTATAACTCATGGGACGAAAGCATAGCTGACCACACCGCCTTTCTGACATCTGATAAGCGGTATCAGAACCTTATTGGTCAAAAGGATTACAAAACGGCCTGCTGCCTTGTAGGGAGCGACGGTTACGCTTCAAGCCCCACTTATGCGCAGAGCCTTATCAAGCTGATTGAGGATTACAGGCTGTATCAGTATGACACCGCAGAAAAGGAAAACAGCACCGTAAATCCGCAGTATTCATCTTATCTCGTTCAGAGCGGCGACTGCCTTTCAAAAATCGGGGCAAAAACGGGCTGCAGGTGGCAGGATATCGCAAACCTTAATAATATCACCGCACCATACACTATAAGAATCGGTCAGGTTCTTAGAATCCCCGGTGCTGAAGCAAGCACGACATACACTGTCCAGAAAGGGGATTGCCTAAGCAGGATTGCGGCGAAATACGGGACGACATACCAGAAACTCGCACAGAAAAACGGAATCAATCCGCCATATACAATTTATGTCGGTCAAAAAATCAAAATAAACTGACGGAGGAATTAAAATGAACAATAATTTTTATGTTTTGGCTCTATTATCCGCCGCCTTTGCGGTAATCGCGGGACTTTTTGTTCTCGCCTTATACTTTAAGAAGAAGAAGGTAAACACTTTGGGGCTGCTTTCAGCTGCGGACAATGGGATTGACCTTGCAAAACCGCTTGCAGAAGCGTTGAAACCATTCCTGCCGGGAATTGCGGGTGAAATTGTTGACACTGTGCTGAAATATGCGGACGGTGCGGTGAAAGCGGCGGAGAAGGTTTACAAAGACTCCGCCCTGACGGGAGATAACATTGAAGATACGAGAAAATGCGACTGCACAGAATTGATAAAAAATGCACTCACGGCGAGCGGCATCGAAATAACAGTGGACACCGAGAAATTAATAAACGCTGCGGTACCCTTGTTTGTTATGCTGCTTCCAAAAACGCATGAAACCCCGGTGGCTGTCGAAGCAACGGAAAAGTAAAAGAATACAAACTGACCTTTTTATAGTAAGATGCACTGTATAGGGGTATCAGTATAACGAAAAACAGGACCGGCGCCGCTTTTGCGGCGCCGGTCCTGTTTTGCATGTTTGAACTTTTCCTAAGGAGGAATAATATTTGTCAAATCCAATCTGTCAAAAAGTTATTTTTAAATTTGTCAGTTTACCCAGCTCCATGTGTAAGAGCCTCCACCTGTCGGAACTGTGTAAGAGTGGTTGCTGCCGTTTTCCCAGGTTACATTGCCGCTGCCGTCCTTCTTGATTGCCTTGAATTCATAAGCGCGGTTTTGTCCGAGGTACATAGTCCCTACCCAGTTGCCGTTGCTGTATGACAGCGGGAATGCATAGCTGCCGGTTGTCCAGTCGCCGATTTCCCAGCGGCTGCCTGTCAGGTAAACATTCTGGCCATAACTTGTGTTGGCTCCTGATACAGTAAAGTTGACTGCAACAGGCTTCATTGCAATTGCATCCGCGAACGGCGTCATTTCAGATGTTGCCGTACCGTTCGAGTTGACGACATTTGAAAGCCTCAGAAGCGTAAATCCTGAGAAGTTGTAGTTAAACAGCATTTGTGCAATGTTCTGATAGGCCTGATTATTGTTTGAAATCGACAGGGCATTCTCGCCGAAATGTTTGATTCCCTTCTGTGTCGCAAGGGTTGCAACCTGTTTGACTAGTGTCTGCGGAGCAGAATAATTCGGGCTTGTGTATGCGTTCGAATCATCCATTTCGAGGCAGGTAAATGTCATTGACAGATTGGAAGTCTTGATCTGGTCAAGCAATGTGCTGTAGTTGTAGTATCCGGCGCAATATTCAGCCGCGTGCGGCATTGTCGGGCTGTTCATGAGCCAGTGTACGCCGGAAACCTTGACGCCGATCGTGCAGCCGAATACGGAATCAAAGTCGCTGTGAGCAACGGCAGCAATTCTTGATAATTCGGTTGTGAGGCATCCCTGATACCATGTTAAGAAATCTTTACCGTACTGTGAGGTATAACCGCTTGTAAAGAAGTTGTCATGGTCTGCCGGGGGATTGATCTGTGTGAAGCCGGAGAGGCTTGTACCCCATGCGCTGTTCAAAGCCGATATCGTGCCGTACTTAGTCTGCATTGCACTCTGAAAGCTCGAAACAGCCGCCGCACTGTAGCATTCGAGATAGCCGCGGCCAGGATATGTCCAGCCGGCTGCCGCGTTATATGACGGATACCTCAACTCACCGGAAGGCCCGCCGGAAAGGTATATCTTATCGATTATATCTTTATAACCGCTGAAGTTTGAGGCAAAGGAAGCATAGAGTTCATTGTACTGCTGAGTCGTTCCGGACCACCACGGGCTGAGGGCTTCCTTGTCCCATTTGCCATTTTCATCTTTGTATTCCATGTTGTCCGCTGTGTCTTTAGACCACAGCCATGACGGCAGAGGAATATTTACTGTATCGTTAACGTTTCCGCCGCACTGGTGTGTTGACATAATAGGTACCCATTTTAAACCTGATGCACGTACGGTATCAGCATATGTTTTATAATAGCTCCAGTCAAACTGGTTGTCTCCGGCGCTTTCAACATAGCCCCACCATACATCGGTAGTTATTCCTGTCACACCGTTATTTTTTAATGTAACCAGCTGATTTTTAAATGAGGTCCAGTCTGTGATTTTTTCAAGAGGCCCCATTACATAGCTGTGATAATCTGACTGGATGGAAGAAGCTGATGCAAATGTTGTGGACGAGAAAATGATTAACGCAGACAAAACTGTTGATACGGTAATGCTAAGCCATCTTTTCCTTGATTTTGCACGAACCTTCATAATTATGGCCATCCTTTCTCATTGGGCCGGGAGTTTTATCCATTCTTCGGCTTGCCGCCGAATTCGCGCCATCGTGTTTGGTGCAAAAGGGCAAAACTCCAGTTTGAAAGATTTATCTTTCAAACTTATCCTCCTTCGTTTATCCCATTTTCGTTATCATTGGACTATCGTTTTTGATAATCCCTCCTTAAAATGTTGTGCGGGTCGCGTGATATGCTGGCTCCCCGTCAAAATTATTTTATGTATAACATACCCTGAAAGAAATAAGGAAAGCCGGCTTTTACTTATTCCCGATTGATATATTATACAAAAATAACATAAAAATGGATTGAAACTATGCAGGATACTGATATATATTTTTATTTCAAGAAACGATAGCAGACTTTAATCAATGATTTAACTAATAAGAGTTTACTTCTTTTTTAGGATGGAGTAAATATCCATATTAATTGAAAATAATATCAATTATTTGTACAATATATACAAATACGGTTAATATACATAGCCCATGCCGTAATTATCATCGCGGCATGTAACACCGCCGCCTGAATATTGAACTGAAATAATGAGCTTTTCTTTTTTGGTTTTTAGCGGGATATTAAAAACCCAATTTTCAAGATCTCCCGAAAGTGAGCAAGAAAAAACGGCGTCAGTTTCGCATTGGGTACCGCGTTCATCACTCTTAAAAAGAACTTTTACCTCTTTTTCAAATGAAAGGTTTTTTAATGTAATAACGCCGCTTAGTGTGAAATCGTCTCTCGCCGTGCTTTTTAGCAGTACGTTTGTATTTTTGAGAATTACTGTAGGTGAATACCATTTAAGGCGGTAATCAAGCCCGCCGTTGTTATCCCAGTACTCCTTTGTGCCGGTATGGCAGCAGACCGCGAAAGTGCAGCACTGAAACTTATTAGTTACAGGCGTTTTGAATGAGTAAATATCAGAGCCGTCCGCCGCCGCAGTAAGAAAATCAGCGGGGCAGTCAGACCAATGCTTCCAGTCATAGGTATAACGAACAAAGACGTCTCCTTCGTCTTTAGCAATGCGGGCTGCAGCATACCCTTCTACAAAATAAGCGGAAGAGGCATGGTATTCCGGAGATTTTGCGTAAATCAGCGCGGCGGGAAATGTGCACATTTTAAAAGCCCCCATAAAAACATATTTTCTTTTATAAATCCAGCCAAAAACCGGCGCCGTTTATATCCGACGCCGGTTTGATTTAAATAAAAGGGATATTTGAATAATGTATATAATATAAAATCAAAAATTTAGCATTACTGAAAGCAAACCATTGCAAAACGGCACAAATAACCTTTTTGCTCGAATTTTTTCTGTATTTCTAAGGATTATAAAAAGAATAATCAGCTGGCATCAGGGTCAACCGGCGCTGCCGGAAGATTTCCGTTTGCCTTGAACCATCCTACTTCAGAACCGTTTGATGTAATGTATCCCGACGACGGGTCAAAGTTTTCCTGAACGACGTCTCCATTGGTAGGATAGTCTGTTTTAACTTTCGGCAGGTTTACAAATACGCTTCTCCATGCAACAAGAGCTGGGTTTTTCCCATTATAACCGACGTCTTTTGGCTGGTCATAACCAAACCAGACGATACCGACATAATCAGGTGTGATTCCGGCGAACCAACGGTCCTTATGGTCGTTGGTCGTACCTGTTTTGCCGCCGACGAGAACACCGGAAATTTGTGCGCTTTGGCCTGTTCCGTCGGAACGCTGAACATTTGACTGGAGCAATTTATTCATAATAAAAGATGTATCGGCGCCTATCGCGCGTTTCGGTGTAACCTTATTTTCAAGTAATACATTGCCCTGACTGTCGAGAACCTTTGTGTAAGAATAGGGCTTGTAATACATTCCACCGTTGCCGAAAATCTCATAGCCGCCGGCCAGTTCCTTAACAGTAACACCCTGAGTCAGAGCACCGATAGCAATACTTATGCTTTTATCCGAATAAACCTTGTTGTTTACAACCTTTCTGTCGACAAGAGTATCAAAACCCAGTTTATTCTTCAGAAAATCAAATGTGTATTCAGGCGACAGATAGTCGTTATCGATATGCACCGCCACAGTATTGACCGATTTAGCAAGCGCCTGGACGACCGGCATCGTGCCGCTGTAATTTGAATCGTCGTCGTTCTGAGGCCAGGCTTTTCCTCCGACCATAATTTTGCTGCAGTTGATCGGAGTTGACCAGTTTATCTTATTAAGTTCAATCGCGGGAGCGTAAACACCAAGAGGCTTTAAGGAAGATCCCGGCTGTCTTGCCGCACGGGAATCTACCGCGCGGTTATAAACCATATTGCCGGACTTTTGACCGCGCCCTCCTTCAACACCGAGTATACGACCGCTGTAGTCGACGATTATCATTGATGACTGCGGCTGAACTGTGCCGCTGTATTGACGCCAGTATGTTGCGTTCGTGGTGTCGATATATACTTTATCCATAGCGTTCTGAATGTCCGGGTTCATTGTTGAATAGATTTTCAGCCCTTTTGTATAGATGGTATTAAGCGCGTAATCATCGGTCCAGCCATATTGCTTCTCAAGGTCGCTCTGGACATCGCTGATAACCATATCCTCGAACCAGCCGCGTGTGCTGACGGTTGGTTTAGCGGCTATTTTCAGTGTTTCCTTCACGGCCGCGTCGTACTGCTGTTTTGTAATCTTGTGCTGAGTATACATGTTTTTAAGTACAACATTTACCCGGCGGTCTGTGTTTTTTTCCGGGTGATTTCGCGGATCGTATGTGCTGGGGGCTTTGGGCATACATGCGAGAGCCGCGCATTCGGCGATGTCAAGGTTTTTTACATCTTTGCCGAAATAGTTCTGCGCCGCGGTTTCGACGCCGTAACAGCCTTCGTTGAGGTTAATCGTATTTAGATATGCCTCAAGGATCTGTTCTTTGCCGTATCTTTTTTCAAGGTCAAGGGCATTGACGATTTCCTGTATTTTACGGCCATAGTCATGACTGTTTTTGCCGGCTGACGTAAGATTGTTGACAAGCTGCTGTGTAATTGTCGAACCGCCCTGCTTTGTTCCGTAAAAATGAAGAAAAAGATTGCCGAAAGAGCCTATCGTGCGTTTCCAGTCCACGCCTTCATGTTCGTAGAAACGCTGGTCTTCGGTGCAGACAAATGCGTTTTTAAGATTATCCGGCATATCTTTTATAGAAATCCAGATTCGGTTTTGTTCCCCGCTGATTTGCGAGAACTTAACCGGCTTATTTGTTTTATAATCGGTGGCATATACGAAAGTCGTGCTGTCAAGGTTCGCGCTGCTGAGGTTTATGTTCTGAGGTGAGACAAAATTGATTACGTAAAAGGCGATTGCTCCACCGACAAGAGTGCATGTAATAACAAAAATCAAGAACACTGTCAGTAAAACTCTGCCGACTTTTCCTGCAACACTTTTATTGTGTGACTTTTTCTTTTTGCTGTTCTGTACCGGTTTTTTCCCCGACGGATTTCCGGAACTGTATTTCATTAAATCTATCGCCTCCTGCCTTAAAGGCTTCTGCTTTTGTAATAGAATTAACATCATTCTATTATATTTTATCAGAAAAAGCAAATTGGATAAAGATGTAAATTAATTTTACCCTTAAATTCATTGTTTAAAACAAAGCAGAGTAACAGAAGCAGAAAAAAACTGTGAAATTGTAAACACCACAATTCCACAGTTAGGGCAACACCGTATAATTATAAATGTTCATACGTGCCGTCAGATTTCGCGTCAGATAAAACAAAAAATGCAGCTTGTTGCCTTATATAACTTTAACTTATTTGCGCTTTAGTTTTATAATCAGCGCGATTGACACAGATGATAAAAGGACGAGAGGGAAAACAGGAGATGAGCTTCCCGTATCGGGGTTGTTTACTTTTACAAGCGTTGCGGCAGGAACTGCAATTCCAGAAAGGTCGAATACGCGGGATGCTTTTTTAAGCAAAGCCCTGTATGCGCTTAGTGCCAAAACAGCTTGTTCAGTTGCGACATAATCGGAACCACCGCCTTTTATATGCTCAAAACCGCCGTCGGCAGCCCTGAACGACAAAAGAGCGTCAATCGTGGAATTTCCGGATTTAATAAACCGCAGATCGCTTTTTGGGTCAATTCCGACCGATGTCAAAGCAATTATTACCTGAGAAGTGCTTTCGCATGCTTCCTTTGAAGAATAGGACGGAAGGAATCCGCCGTCCGGCTGCTGGACTGAAGAAAGATATGATACCGCGGAGTCAACGGCTGTTTTTACCCGGTTCTCGCTGACATACGGGGCAAGAGCGGTTATTGCGATTGCGGTCATATCGCTGTCCGGTGCGCTGTTTTTGTCTATAGAAAACGCCCCGTTTTGTTTTTGGTAAGAAAGTATCGACGAGATAAGGTTCTCACGGGAATATTCCGACGACGCTGAAATGTCGTAATTTCCGCTGTCAACAGCGAGAAGCGAGTAGGTGTACCCGTTAAGCCCTGTCTGTCCGATATTTGAAGAAAGAAGCTGCCCGACAAGGTCCTGCCCGTTAAAGTTTCTTGGATTTCCCCCGGCTGCTTTTATTCCGATGATAATCCCGGCAAGATGTGTCGGAAGGACATCACCCTGTGAAATTTCTTCCGCCGCGCTCTCAAAAAAGCTTTCCGGAACACTGCGGCCGGCAGACGATAACGCAAGAGCCGCTCCCCAGTCGGTTACCCCTTGTTTTAAAATGAAGTCCGAGCCGGTATTTATTATTGAATCAATTTCGCTTGTGTCGGCTTGTTGCGTATTTTGCTGAGTTGTCGGAGTTTTATTGCCTGAATCGTTTTGTTGCGGTGCTGTCGAGCCGCTTTGACTGACTGTCAGGGGGATTTCCCCGATGTTGACTAATGCCTGAACCGCGTCTTTCACCGGCTTCTCCACAGTAAATGTATAATTTCCTGCTTTCGGCATCGTTATATGCACGCTGCTGTCGGAGCCGGCAATATAGTCTTCACCGTTAAAATGTACTTTTGCTCCGGGAAATACTACCGTTTTATTTACAGGCTCGGTGCCGCTGTAATCAGTATAAGTCGAGCTGATATCTATTGTAACTGTTTGACCTTCGATGGGATTTGCGGGAGTTACGGTTACCTGAGGATATAAAATATCGTCGTCGCTGCCGATATACAACACTACTTTGTCCCCGTTTTCGGGTTTAATTGATTCAACGCCGACTTCGGATGACTTATCGTTAACATATATGTGCCACCAATCAGTCATTGTACCGGAATCAGCGCCTATCGTATTGATAAAGCGGCCATAGGCTGAGGAAGTTGTGAGAAACGTAATATTTTTTGATTTGAGTTCAGCGTCCATTATATTGAATAAAGTCTGCCCCGGGGTGAAACCGACGTTACCCGAATAAATTTGGGAGCTTCTGCCGTCGATTATTAAATTGAACTGATTTGACTCCGCCGCTTTCGGTTTTGGCGAATAAGCTGTAACAAACGACAGCATTACGGCAAAAGAAAGGAAAAGGGATAAAATTTTCGAAAACTTTTTCATTTGTTCCTCCTGTTATGTATACAAAAATATATAAGATAAAATTAATCTTTTTGCGGGTTGTTTATTTCGAATTAAAGATATAAAAAAAATCGCCCCCGTTAAAAAGGGGCGACATTATGCTATATAATTCACAAAAGTACCTGTGAAGTATACGCCTGCCTTTCCCTCCGAAATGCAAAACGGGTAAAATTATTACGGCAGGTCTCCTGGCTTGGCTTCGTTCCGCAAAATTTGTCTTCCCGGGACGCTGTCCCAGTGACAGGCTTTAAAAAGCCGGTTTTAATGACAAGAAAAATAACGAAAAACTGATTTTGCAGTCTGCCTTACAGTAGCGGGGGCTGCGGCGGATTCAAACCGCCTTCCCTTTTAAGCGCTTTAGGCGCACCGAAAAAATTATATAGCCAAAAGTTTTGGCTATAAATATCATATTGAATTTTCATATTTTATTTTATATTCAATTCAAAATTATGTCAAGGGCCTCTTCAAATTTATTTCCCAGATTTGCGGAGCGGCCCATATTCGTATAGGAGGGCCGACGGTGCCTATTCCGTTTGACACTATGATTGTGGTTCCACCCTCTTTGACAACGCCGGTGAGATATTTCAGTTTTGCGTCCCCGGGCCAGCGCGGAACCCATTTTCCCCTGAAGCTGACCTGACCGCCGTGCGTATGTCCGCACAGCATGAGGTCGATTTTGTTTTTCGGAAGCATTTCTGCATAGTTTGGGTGATGGGTCACAAGAATCATGAGATCATCTTCACTTGTTCCATCAAGCATGGGTGCAATATCCTGTGTGCTCGTGGTGAGGTCTCCGACGCCGCCGATCCGTATTCGGGAGCCGTTATGTTCAATCCAGCAAGCCCGGTTGTCAAGCAGAGTTATACCGGCTTTATACATGCACTCTTCGGACAGTGCGCCATCAGTCCATCTGTCATGGTTTCCGAGCACACCGAAAACACCCAGCGGCGCGCAAAAAGCCGCAGCCTCTTTGAAAAATGAGGATATTCTGTCGGGGTCACGGTCGACATAGTCACCGCCGAGGAGAATTATATCCGGTTTAAGGTTGTTTGTCATTTCGACGAGACCGCGAAGTTTTTCTGTTGAAAAACATTTCCCGTGATGAATATCAGATAAAAATACGATTTTAATGTCGTCAAATTCCTGGGGAACATCCTTGCAGAAAAAATTATATCTTTTTAAAGCTATTTTTTCAATTTTGTTCAAGAGAAAGCCTCCGCAAAAGTTTATGGACAAATTTATATTTTCCAGTTATTATGGAAATATTACAAATGGGATCGGGTTATCACCTTGCGTGAAATACGCGGTTGAATCTGCGATATCTTAAAGATTTGCTTGCAAACCAAGGGACGACCGCAAGCGTAGGGATGATGAGCGCCGTCAGAACCGAAAGAAAATAATTCCGCGTGAAATAAAAAACGATACCTGAAAGCAGGGTGTTGAGCGTGTCGGTTATCATCGACGCGAAAAACGCGGCGGTCTGAAGCGATATTCCTCCGGTGATTCTTGTCAGGACCATACCGACCCAGCCCCAGTTTGAAACCATCGGTTCCATCCACCACAGTTTTTTGCTTATGCGGTGCTGGAGCCAGACAAGGGGAGCCCTCATGCTTCCTTTGAGGCGTGAGCCTACCCGTGACCGCAGGTACATGCGTGTTCCTTTTACCATAACCATAGACAAAACTGTAGGGATTATGCCTTTGAGGTTAAAATTACTGATAATATTTTCCGCGAGAAAACTTGACAGAACGGGGTTTACGATTCCTAAAAGGCTTGCAAGGAACGTCATTACAGAGCATTTTGCATATACGTTGTTGGAAATTAATTTTTCTCCGTCCTGATTCTTATTATTACTAATAAATTTCATATAAAATGCCCCTTTTTTCGGGCAAGCTTATATTAATCAAAGAGTTCACTCCAAAGAAAATTTTTCGGGGCAGGAATGGTGCTTTTATGAAACTGAGACGCAGCTTTTTGGTAGGTGGAGTTATGGCGCTTGAACTTGGTCTGCTCCTGCTTGCTGTCTGGGGACTGAATCTGAGAGCGGCATATCTTTACGGTGCTATAGAAATCCTCAGCCTTATTATAGTCATTTTTTTAATATACAGCCGCGACAACCCGTCATATAAATTAACCTGGGCTGTAATAATTTTAGTTTTCCCTTTATTCGGCGTTTTTATATATCTGATTGCCGGGACACATTACCTTTCGCCCCGGCTGCGGATTATGCTGAAGAGATCGAAACTTTTTAATTTGAAGATGAGGAGTCAGGATCCGATTGTCATGGAGGAGCTTTGCAGGGAGGGCGGCTCTTATCTTAAACAGGCAAGGTTTCTGCTGTCTCTTTCGGACAAGCCCGTATACAGGGGAACAACGGCAGAAATACTTCTGCCCGGAGAAAAAATGCATGGGCATATGGTAGAGGAACTTAAAAAAGCACAAAAATTTATTTTTATGGAGTATTTTATTATCGCAAAGGGAGAAATGCTCGACGATATTTTTGATATTTTAAGAGAAAAGGCTGTGTCCGGTGTCGAAGTCAGGCTGATTTATGATGATGCAGGGTGCATGGACTGCATGCCTAAAGATTTCAAAGAGGAATGTGCGCGCTGCGGAATAAAAACCGCGGCGTTTAACCCTTTCATTCCTGTGCTCAACAAATTCCTCGAATACCGCGACCACCGCAAAATTGTTGTGATTGACGGTAATGTTGGCTACACGGGCGGCGCAAATATTGCCGATGAGTATATTAACATGATAGTTTTGCATGGGTACTGGTATGACGGGGGCATTTGTATTCGCGGCGACGCCGTCTGGAATTTAACGGTGATGTTTCTTGACATGTGGCTTATGGTAACAGGTAAGCAGCTGCAATATGAAAAATATTTAGTTACAAAAAGCGAAAAAAACGATGGGTTTGTTTTGCCTTTCAACGACAGCCCATTTTCAGGGAATGTGTCGGAAGGTGCTTATATGAATATTATAAACAATGCGGATAGATATGTTTATATTGCCACACCATACCTTATAATTGACCATGAGATGGTGATTACGCTTTGCAATACGGCGCGCGCCGGTGTTGACGTTCGGATTATTACACCGCACATTCCTGATAAAAAGTATGTCCATGCCGCAACACGCGGATATTATCAGCAGCTTATGGAGTTCGGGGTTAACATTTATGAGTATACGCCCGGATTTATTCATGCGAAAATGGTACTGTGTGACGACGACACGGGCATTATCGGTTCGGTGAATATGGATTACCGCAGTTTTTACCTTCAATTCGAGGACGCTGTATGGCTTTGCAGGAATAGTGCACTCGCTCAGATGAAGGAAAAATTCGAAGAACTTTTCAAGGTATCGATGAAAATCGACCCGGGAAAATGGAGCAAACGCGGTTTCCTCGCAAAAATCGCGGAGATTATTATGAGGCTGTTTGCTCCACTGATGTAATGGTTAGTTATTCCAGTCACTGTTTTAAGTCAATTGAATTTTCTTTTACGATTTAAAGCATATAATTTCTACTTTGTCGGGGCGTCAGTGGCAAAGTTATTTATATATGAATTTTATTTTAAACTGAAAAAGAAAAATACTTGCTTTGTTGTTTTAAGCGAAATATTTGCGTACAAGCATAGAGCTTAAAATTTAAATATTAAATTATAAAAAAACAGGCGCAGGCAGTTTTCCTCTGCCTGCGCCCCGCAATTTCTTTTTATTTCCCTATTATCAAAAGCAGTTCTCTCAGAACCTTGCATGCAACAGCCGTCGAAACACCTGACATGTCATAATGCGGTGAAAGCTCAACAACGTCCGCCGCAACAATGTTAAGGTTTCTTAAAGCGAGAAGCGCTCCAAGAAGTTCACTGAAGGTTACACCGCCGGCCTCCGGCGTCCCTGTGCCGGGAAAGATGGACGGATCGAGCACGTCGAGGTCAATTGTAACATAAACGGGAGCTCCACGCAGTTCCTCAGCGGTTTTTTCAACTTTGCTGACGTTATAGCGGTGCAGGTTTGTGTGTCCGCTCTCGGCCCATTCGAATTCTTCGCGAGTTCCGGAACGGATTCCAAACTGATGAATGTGCCCGTCGCCGAGCAAATCCCAAGCACGCCTTATAACGTTCGCGTGCGACAGCTTTTCCCCAAGATACTCGTCTCTCAGGTCAGTGTGCGCGTCAAAATGAATGATATGAAGGTCTTTATATTTCTCGTGCGCCGCCTCAATTGCCGGAAGTGAAACAAGATGCTCTCCGCCAATCATAACAGGACGCTTTCCGGCTTTTATGATATATTTTGCGATTCCGCCTATCATGGAAAGGGCACGCGAGGTGTCGCCGAATGGCAGGTCAAGATCGCCCGCGTCGCAGATTTTAATATCCTCAAGATCAGAATCCTGATAAGGGCTGTAAGTTTCAAGTCCCACTGATTCCGCCCTCATTCTCATCGGCGCAAATCTTGAACCGGGACGAAATGTTACCGTTCCGTCAAACGGCGCACCGAAAATCACCGTTGTGCTTTCGTCATATCCCGCTTCACAACCAATGAAACAGGATTTTGCAATATCAAATTCTTCAAGTCCTGTACTATTATTCTCCGGCATGTTCAAGCTTCTCCCTTACATATGTCGGCAGCGCAAAAGCCGCACAATGAATATCCGTGTTGTAATATTTGGTCTTTAAGCCGAGTGCCTCCCATTTTTCACGCTGAAAATCTGCAATCGGGTCGAACTTCTTTGAAGCGAATCCAAACAGCCATAATCCTGACGGATAGGTCGGGATATGGAACTGATAAACCTTCGCAACCGGAAAAGTTTTTTTGATTTTCGCGTGTGCGCGCAGCATTTCATGCTCATAGCTGTCATAGAACGGACTTTCATGCTGATTGATGAGAATCCCGCTGTCTGAAAGCGCACGGCTGCAATTCTCATAAAATTCGGTTGTAAAAAGTCCTTCGCCGGGCCCTATCGGATCGGTCGAATCAACAAGTATGAGATCATAGGAACCTGCCGGCGCTTCCTTAACAAACTCTAATCCATCCATAAAATGCATGCTGATACGCTTGTCATGGTCAAGCTCGCAGGCGGTCTGAGGAAGGTATTTCTGGCAGAGGCGGACAACCCTTTCATCAATGTCGACAAGGTCGATGTGCTCTACATTTTTATAACGGCAGACTTCTCTTGCCGAACCGCCGTCGCCGCCGCCGATAATAAGAACACGCTTGATATCGGGGTTTACAGCCATGGGGACATGGCAAATCATATCATGGTAGGCAAACTCGTCGCGCTGCGTGACCATCATAAGTCCGTCAATTGTGAAGAATGTCCCGTATGTTTCAGATTCAAAAAAGTCTATCTTCTGAAAAGGAGTTTGCTCGCTGCAAAGCTGTTTTTTTACCTTGATTGAAAACCTTACATCGTCTGTATGATATTCAGAATACCACAAATCAAGCATTTTCTGCCATCCTTTCACTTTCAGTCAGAGGTTTTATTAACAAGACATCAGGCAACCTCTGCTTGTAAGTAATTTATTCTTGACCGAGAACAGTAATAAACTCCGCGTTCTCTTCATCATTTATTACCACGCATTTTTGTGACCTGTAAAACTTATAATGCTCAATAATTTCTCTGGTCAGCCGTTCGCCCGGAATGGCAAGCGGAATTCCCGGCGGATAAATCATAATTGATTCGCCGCAGATTTCGCCCTCCGCCTCATCAAGAGGCACCTGCTTTTTTTCGGCATAATATGCTTCCCTCGGGCAGATAACTGTTTTTGGGTCAAGTGTCAAC
>DATALE010000233.1:0-1733 GCA_036261235.1 Ruminiclostridium sp.
TCGGATATTACAAAAGTTGAAGAGTGTATAAATCAAAAAGATAATTTGACAGTTCATTTTAAATATTGTAGGGAGGAAGAAATTGATGAGCAATCTTTTAGGTTTTAAGGATGTATTGAATTATGTATGGTTTATACCCATTATATTTAGTATTCATGAATTTGAAGAATGGAATATTCTAAAGTGGTATAAGAAATATTATAGGAATTTACCCGAATCGACAAATACCAGTATCAGAATTCATATTGTAGCGTTAAGTATAGCATCCTTTTTTCTTACGTTTCTTGCTTATATACTGAATGGAACATTTCTATTCAGCCTGATTGTAGCCTTTCTTTCGGCATTTATTTTTCTTAATGTATTCCAGCATATAATATGGACTGTACAATTAAGGGCGTATTCTCCTGGTTTAATTACGGGGATTATTAGTATAATCGTTGTGTTATTTGTAAATATTGAATTGGTTCAGAATACACATTTCAATCCTCTTTTTTATTCTATAATTGTTTTGACAATCCTACCAATTAGAAGCACTTTAAGAGTAAATGGAGAGATGACTGCTGAAATAAGAAAAGCTCACAACTTTTTTATAAAAATAGAAAAAATATTACGGAGATTAATAAAAAAGATGACGGTGTGATGTTTTCTCACCGGCATGTCAAGAGCGCCCTTAAAAAAGGCATTTATATACTCTTGACCGGCCGTTTACTTTTGCTATTCAGGCATCCTGCCTTCATACATGATAGATAGTTCGCCATAAGCCTTACCCCAGTTTCTAAGCGGCATGGTCCATTTTTTCACTGTTTCAAAGATTGCCAGATAAAGAGCTTTCAACAGGGCTCCGATTACATATCCCGGTTATCCCTGCCGTCTTCCCCTCCTGTTTGTTCCGACTGTTTTTCCCCGGCTTTCCGCTTATCGGTCAATTCCCGCGAGGCCTCCGTGGAAAAGCCGGGTTTATTGGCGGGTTTAAGGATATTCCCAGGTTTAAGGAGGCTTCCGTAAATCATCGCTCTTCTTGGATATCCAGCCCGGAATCGCATCACAATATAAATCGCCGTGAACAGCACCACCAGCGCAACGCCCGCAAACAGGCCGGACGCCTGTCCAGGTATGAACGGCATGCTTAGCATCGCAATGACAAGCACCACAAGGACTGCCCACGTCGTATAAGGATACCCCGGCATCTGGCATTTTCCCTCAGGCGGGCAGCCGAAACGCTTTCGGTAACGAAGCTGCGTAGCCATTATAAAGGCGTAAGTGAAAAGCAGCGCAAAGCCTCCCGAGCTGATGAGGAACAGGTATACCCTCGGCAGCAGCAGCCCAAGCCCAAGTCCGGCCAACATGGCAAGGCCTGAAAACAATATTCCTCTGTATGGGACTTCCTTTTTATCCTTGAGCCACACTGGTGTATGGCCTTCGTCGGCCAAAGACCGTATCATTCTGCCCAGGCCGAACATTGCCGCGAGCATAGTGGATAGTATCGCCGTGATCAGCACGGCATTCAAAGCTGTACCAGCCCAGGTCACGCCCTGTCTGGTAAGCGCTGCTACCATCGGGCTCATATTTTCAGCTAGCGCCGCCGTGGGAACAAGCGGAAGTATCGCCAATGCGGTCAGTATATACAGACTGACGAGGCTCAATACCGTATTTCGTATAGCACGCGGGACGGTCTTTCTGGGATTCTCCGCTTCCGAGGCTGCAAGGCCTATTACTTCAAAACCTGCGTATGC
>DATALE010000234.1:0-3147 GCA_036261235.1 Ruminiclostridium sp.
CGCTTGTTGCTAAAGAACGGGAAAACAATGAACGTCGTTCTCAAAGGAGAAGGATTTACTACCGACGATCATATTAGCGTCGCTCTCAAAGGCAATAAGACAGGCATCGAGTGGAATTTGGGCACGGAGTTTACCGATGCCGATTCAGTCTCCGTGACAATTCCGGCAGGAATCGGACTTGACGTTTATGATGCCTATGTGACCATCAACGGCAAGACTGCCGTCCTGACCAAGGGATTGTCGATTTTCAAGCAAGGCGGCGAGCAAGTGACGGACTTCGGGCAGTATCGCTTCGTCTCCTATTACAAACAGCAAAAAGGCGGCTCTGTCCAACTTTCCGGTTATGTCACCATGAACGGCTGGTTGAACTTCAACGGCGATGTGACGCTTACAGGGGATTTGAACAGCGGCAGTATTTCGCTCTCGGATTCGGGAGGTTCTTGTGTCAGGTACGACAGTCAAAACAGCGAAGGTTTGGCAAAGGTGCTGGCTAATATCGGCCTGCCTGTTTATATGCCGGCATTCGGAGTGATCACACTCTACAACGACTCGGCATACGAAAAACAGTTCGGGGACTTTAAGGCCGAGGCATTCCCGTTAAACGCCCTGGACCTGGGGAAATACTTCCTTATGAATCAGACAGAGGTGGAGTTGTATCCGAACCGCGCGGGCTTTGACGCGCAAAATATTACAGCGACATTGCCGTTCGCTAACAAGGTACTGAGAAATAAAGCCGACCTTTTCTCGTTCAACTACGCTTTCGGCGGCTCGGTGTCGTCTAAAAACATCGGGGTCAAGATCGATCTGGCGTACAGCCCGGGCCGTACTCTGAAAGAAACATACTTCCCCCTGAGTCTCGGCAATGCTCCAATATATATTTCACCTGAAGACACAGAGCTTCATATAGATACACTCGCAAACCACTACGAATTTAAATTTATGGTGAAGACAGCGTTCATCGCAGGTCAAAAAGCCCTCGGACTGAGCGCGAAGTGGGATAACCCTGACAGCGGCAATACGCTTAATAGCCACAGTAATGGGCTTGTACCCACAGAGCTTAAATTGTATGTGGATTCTGATGTGAACACAGTTGTTGCGGGCGTACCTGTAACTTATAGCGATTTCATGCTGGGCATAGAAGATATCGACACCTCAAAGAATCCGATATACTGGACTCTTGTCGGAGGATGCGATGTTTCGACGGCTAAAATCAGCGCGATACCAGGTATGAGCGGGCTGAAAGATTGGATCGGCGATGTTTCGGTGTTAGCACTCGACGATGCAAAACTCTCTCTTAGACTTGGAGAATGCTATATCAGAGCCGAAACAACACTGAAGCTGTTTGGAGAGCTCAACTGTGGAAATGTGCTGATAGAAATGGGTAAATTCCCATATACCTGCGCATTGCTGAATATGAGCAACGAGCCTGTCGCGGGACTTCGCTTCGCAGGCACATTGGGACCGGACTGGAAATTTGGTCAAAGCTCTCTCAAACTTCAAGTAACCGGAGAATTTGACGGCTTGTCAAAATTCATTGGCATACAAGGCAAAGGCTCGTTCGACGCAAAATTCAAAGTGTGGATTGTAAGCATCGGGGCAAGCGTGAACGGAGAAGCTGCCGTTGGCGTAAGAATAACGTCGGATGGAACGGCCGCATTTGTCATTCGCACTGATCCTGCGTTGCCGAACGGCGGTCTGACCTGGCCTAAGAATGTTGCGGGTAAATTGTAGGAGGCGCGTTATGTTGAAGAAACTTTCTGCAATACTTGTTTTGATTGTGCTGATAAGCGCATTTTCAGTCAGGGCTTTCGCGGCAACCGAAACAAAGGAAATATTCACCCTTGATAAAACCTATAATATGGCAGTCTCAATCCTTTTTGACAAGGAAAAGCCGACCGTCTCCTTTACCGCGCCGAACGGCTCGGTTATCAGCGGTGCGTCCCTGCGTTCGGACAGTGGTGATGGCTGGGTGCAATATTACATTCCAAAAGCCGCGCCGGGGACCTGGAAAATAACTTACGACAAAAAATCGAACACGCAATTTGAAATAAACTACTCGAGCTATATGGATCAGATTGGCATAAGTGAATTCTCTTTCGACCCGCCGTCCTCTGACTATCTGCCCGCTCATTTTACGGTGACCGGAACTGGAACCGATAGTTATCAATGGCAGATATATGCCGTCATTACCGATGGAAACGGAAGCGTGACCGGGGAGCGGCTGCTGGCTGATGGCGGGGCTGAATTGGACGAGAAAATCAATAGCAATGTATATATAGGTGACCTATCCGACTACGAAAATTATCAACTGCGCCTTGATGTATGGCAAAAATACGGCGTGGAAGAAGCATACGACTCACAGATTGCAAGCGGTATTTTCGCAGTCACCGGTCACACCTCGGGCGAGCTCGAAGATTTCCGCGTGGAGCTTAATGTTACCGACGGAGATATGCTCATTGACTGGAGTGGTATGGCGCGTAACGGGAATTATCTTGTGGCGGCGTTCAATGACGCGGTTAGCAAAACAGAACCGTTTTATTATACAGAGGCCACCAACGGAGAAACGCATACGGATGCGTTGTTCGACCCTGCCGCTGATACTGTTCGAGTTGAAATAACCTGTAAAAACGGCGGGCAGAACTCCCCTTCGAAGACAAAAGTCATACCGGTTAGCAACGGCGTAAAGATAAACGCACTTTCAAACGGATTGACCAATTCTTCACAGGCTCGCGTCGAGTATGAAGTGCCCGGGAATATAACTGCCGACGTTATAGTGAACGGCAAGGCTGAAAAACTCAACTTAAGCGGGTCAGGCAGCTTCTCCATCAATCTGCCTGAAGCATATAATGAAGCCGAGATACGATACAGTCTGACCGATCCCAACGTTATATATGTCGTTAGTTTTCAGGTCACTGTGGACAATATTCCGCCGGTCCTACGCTTACCGGAAAATAAGTCCGCAATCCGCGTGAACACAGACAAGTATATTTTGGCGGGTGTGACCGAACCCGATGCGGCATTGAATGTGGGCGGTGCTGCGGCGGCAGTCAATTCGGACGGTACATTCAGCCACACCATCACTCTGGTTAACGGAGAAATTATCATCAATGTGGCGGCGACAGATCGTGCAGGCAATATAACGGCGCA
>DATALE010000219.1:0-11383 GCA_036261235.1 Ruminiclostridium sp.
TATTCTTCGCCGAACGGATTCCGGTGTTTTTATGCCGCGCTTGTTCTAGTGGTGCGCTGAGAAATTCGCGCCCGGTTTCGTGCCCCAGCAGCGGGGACGGGGGCGCAGCGCCCTTACGTCTTCTTTAGTTTCTTTCTGGCCACTCAGAAATAGCAAGCCCGTCGCGGCCCCCGCGACAAAGAGGTTATTTGATGGTGTTTTTTGTTTAACTGTAAGATCCTCTTTAAAGGATAAAAAACAGTATTATTTTTATTGTGGTTTAAAATAAAATTAATCTATTAAGGACTTTGCCACTCATGCCGTGGCGCGCGGTGGAAAGTAACGGCTTCGCCGTGAATGAAAGAGGAATAATAAGTAATAGTAAAACAAAGCCCGGGAAGTCTTCACCATCAGGTGCGTGATTTCCCGGGTTAATTATTTTTCTATCTTCAATTCAGTATTTTTTTACAAGGTTATCAAATATTTTTTTGAGTTTTTCCCTTTTATCAGCAGTTGCTTTTTCATCGACAACGAATTCTCCCGCATTTTCATGCAATACGTCGCCTTCTTTTAAATCGAGCGGCAGTTCTTCACGCAGTACATCAAACATTCTGCCGGAATTATCTTCGAGGATGGCGTATTCCCCTTCAAACCTGTCCAGCACGTATTCTTTTAAATGTTCCATTGAAATTTCCACGTTACCTCTCCTTTTTATAAGTAATGTTTTGCCCATCGCTGTAAATTACGACAGTGCCATTATTATCAGTTCTCAGCAGTTTTATACCACTGTTCTGTATCCTTTGAATTATTTCGCTGTCAGGCAATCCGTAACTGTTATCCTTGCCAACGCTTATTACGGCATAAGAAGGATGAACAGCATCAAGAAATTTTTTTGTTGTAGCAGTCGAACTGCCGTGGTGACCAACTTTTAAAACGTCTGCCGCAAGGTTTTCATTTGCCGAAAGCATATCATTTTCTGACTCTGACGAGGCATCTCCTGTAAATAAAAATGAATTTTTTTTGTAGGTGAGCCTAATAACTACAGACATATTATTTAAATCATTGTATTTTTCAAGCGGTGCCAGAATGGTAAACTTTGCGCCGCCCAAACTATATGTATTACCTGCTTTCGCCTTTATTATGTCAAGTTTCTTTTTTGAAATTGAATTCAGCAGACGTTCAAAGGATTTAGTATTGGTTGTGACATCCGGTAAAATGACATTACCTATTCCATACTTGTCAATTACACCCGAAAGTCCTCCGATGTGGTCATCATGAGGATGTGTGCCTATTACATAATCCAAATGCTTTATTGCATGATCTTCCAGATAATTTTCAACCGTTGACGTTTCTTGCGGTATTCCGCCGTCAATAATCATATTTTTGCCTTCACAGCAAATCAGTATGCTGTCGCCCTGTCCAACATCAATATAATGAACAGAAAGCGCTTTAGTGTTGGATTGCTTTGGGTAAATAAGTCCGTCTGTTGCATCATTAAGCGTATCAATTGGTTTTTGAATCTGCCAGGGTAATATTCCTTTATCGCACAAGTTGGAAATCAGGATAAACGCTATTAATAACGGAAGAGCAATCAATAACTTTTTCAGCGTTTTCTTCCCTTTGGCCATTTTTGCTTTTTATCCCCTTTTTGCGGTATAGACTTTTGATTTTCAGTGCGCCTTACCGTCGGAAGCGGGCGAACAAGGCAATCCCGTCCGAAACCGATCAGATCCGGTCTGCCTGCTTTTCTCAACGCTTCGATAACCAGTTCGTGGTTTTTTGGATTAAAATATTGAAGTAAGGCACGCTGCATGGCTTTTTCATGGGCATCACGTGGAACATATACTTTTTTCATGGTAAAAGGGTCTATGCCTGTATAAAACATACAGGTTGATACAGTCCCCGGCGTGGGGTAAAAGTCCTGAACCTGTTCCGGCCGTATTTTTTCTTCCTTTAGGAAAAGAGCGAGTTCAACCGCGTCTTTCAAAGTGCTTCCGGGATGTGAAGACATCAGATACGGAACCAAATACTGCTTTTTACCTGCTTTCTGCGTCAATTGATAAAACCTGTTGCTAAATTTCCGGTAAGCTTCAATATGCGGTTTTCCCATCTTATCAAGCACTTCCGCAGAGCAATGCTCCGGCGCAACCTTTAACTGTCCGCTCACATGATGTTCAACCAGCTCTTTTAAAAAGGTATCGTCTTTGTCCTGCATCAAATAATCAAAGCGCAGCCCTGAACGTACAAATACCTTTTTAACACCGGGCAATGAACGAAGCTTCCGGAGCAACTCAAGATACTCCTTATGTGAAACTTCGAGGCTCGGACAAGGTGTTGGGGCAAGGCATTTCCGTCCGGCGCAAAGACCATACTTCAGCTGCTTTTTACATGACGGCTGCCTGAAATTTGCAGTCGGTCCTCCCACATCATGTATATACCCCTTAAAGTGGGGATTTTGGGTCAGTTCTTTTGCCTCTTTGATAACGGAGTCAGAACTTCTTGCAGTAATACGCCTTCCTTGATGAAAAGCAATCGAGCAAAAATTACATGCCCCAAAACAGCCTCTGTTATGCGTTATCGAAAACTCAACCTCTTCGATAGCCGGAACGCCGCCTGATTTTTCATACATAGGGTGGTAATAACGTTCATAAGGCAGGCTGTAGACTTTGTCGAGCTCGTTTGACTCAAGAGGCAAAGCCGGAGCAGTCTGGTAAAGGTATAAATCGCCGTCTTTCTGCGCAATCGGTTTTCCTGAGACCGCGTCCTGATTATCAAATTGAATCCGGCAACTGATTGCATAAGCTTTTTTATCAGCTTTAACTTCCTCAAAAGACGGACAAACAGCAGCGCTGCCGATACCTTCGAAATCCGCTCGGCAGGCAAGACAAATTCCCCTAATATCCGTCATTTTTTCGGGTTTTTCGCCTTTTTTCAGGCGCTTCGCAATCTCGGCGGTCTGCCTTTCACCCATGCCATATATTAAAACATCGGCACCGGAGTCAAACAATACAGACCGACGTATGCTGTCGTCCCAATAATCATAGTGCGCAAACCTTCGCAGGGAAGCCTCAAGGCCACCGATAACGACCGGCAAATCCGGAAATCTCTGCTTTATGCGTTTGGTGTAAGCAATGACCGCTCTATCGGGACGTCCGCCGATTTTTCCACCCGCGGAATAGAAGTCCCGGCTGCGCGGCCTTTTGGCAACGGAATAATGCGCCACCATAGAGTCAATATTACCCGATGTCACAAAAAAACCATAGCGAGGTCTTCCCAGCACCTCGAATGATTCCGGATTTTTCATGTCGGGCTGTGCGATGATACCGACTTTAAAGCCTTCGGATTCAAGGGCACGGGAAATTATCGCTATACCAAAACTCGGATGATCGACATAAGCGTCCCCGGTAATGCAAATGAAATCAAGATAATGCCATCCGCGGGAAAGCATATCGTCTTTTGAAACAGGCAGAAACACAACAGTCCTCCAAAAAAACTTTTAAAGTATAATGTAATCGCCTGTTGTCCGGATTAAGCTCGGATTAATTCCCGGCTGCTTTTTCCTAAAAGAAGCAGGTTTTTATTTGGCAGACAATAGGTAAATACACTGAAATTCTTTTAATAATAATAGTTTCAATGATTTTTATGGATTAGTATTATAATATTATTCAATATATGCCTAATGCCTTCTGCAATTTAGTATGACAGACTTACATACTATATTTATTTTAATAACTAAACGTGCCAACGTCAAGTAAATAGTTTACAATTTGACAGTTATAGTTACTAAATGTCATCAGACATCATTATTTTCGTTCATCTTTTCCCATTGAAGTTTCGTCATCAGAACCTGACGAGGTTTACTTCCGTCAAGCGGGCCGACAATTCCGCGTGATTCCATTTGGTCGATAATCCGGGCGGCACGCGAATAACCCAGTTTCAGCCGTCTTTGAAGCAATGAAGTAGACGCCGAACCCGCGTCGATAACACATTCGATTGCCTGCGGGAGCATGGCATCCGCGTCGCCGGCAGAATCCTCCGCCTTTTCCTTGCCTTTTATGGACTGTTTTTCAATCTCGTCCAAAATTTCCTCATCATAATCGTGATCCGAGCCCTTTTTGATATAATCGGTCACAGTCTCGACTTCGGCGTCTGAAACAAAACATCCCTGAACCCTTATCGGCTTTGATTCACCCATCGGCAGAAAAAGCATATCTCCGCGCCCGAGCAGCTTCTCCGCTCCGCCCATATCCAAAATTGTCCGTGAATCAATCTGTGATGAAACGGCAAAAGCGATTCTTGAGGGTATATTCGCCTTTATGACGCCGGTGATGACGTCGACGGATGGCCTTTGTGTTGCTATTACAAGGTGCATGCCAGCGGCTCTTGCCATCTGGGCAAGCCTGCAAACCGCGTCCTCAACATCTTTCGGAGCCGCCATCATAAGGTCGGACAGTTCATCTATTATTATAACAATCTGCGGCATCGGCTCAATACCTTCGGCGCGTGCATAATTGTTATATCCTTTGATATCCCTGACGTTATTGTCGGCAAAACGCCTGTAGCGTCCGAGCATTTCAGTCACGGCCCAGTTAAGAGCGCCTGCCGCTTTCCCCGGGTCGGTTACAACGGGAACAAGCAGATGCGGGATTCCGTTATAGATACCAAGTTCAACAACTTTCGGGTCAACCATAAGAAATTTTACTTCATCTGGAGATGCCTTATAGAGAATACTCATGATTATAGTATTTATGCAGACTGATTTGCCTGAACCTGTCGCGCCCGCAATCAGCATATGCGGCATTTTTGCGATATCCGAGACAATAATGTTGCCCGCAATATCCCGTCCCAGAGCCATTGTAACCTTGCTTTTAGCGGAGCGGAACTCGTCTGAGTCCACTATTTCACGCAGATGGACTACGCTTACAGTCTTATTCGGGACTTCGATGCCGACGGCCGATTTATTCGGGATAGGGGCCTCTATTCGCACACCGGCGCTCGCAAGGTTTAAAGCGATATCGTCGGACAGTGATGTTATCCGGCTTATCTTCACGCCGGCGGACGGTTGAAGCTCATACCGAGTAACGGCAGGTCCGCGGCAGATGTTAGTAATCCGTGTTTCAACGCCGAAACTGCGCAGTGTGTCTACAAGTCGGGCGGCGTTGCCTTTAAGTTCTTCGGAAACGTCCTCATTTGAAACACGGGTTTCCTGTTTGAGCAGGGTGACAGGCGGAGTGTCATATATCTTTTGCTGTACGCCTGTGACGTTTGGTACCTCTTCTGTTTTTTTATCAGCCCTGAACGGCGTTAAATCCGCGGGGGCATCAAGCTGCGCCGCCTTTGAAACCAACTCGTCGAGTTCCTCCGAGTGACCTTTTGGCTCTTCCTCCGGCTTTTCTTCATCGGATTGGATGCTCTGTAAATTATCATTACCCAAATTAACATCTATATTATATCGCGGTTTCTTATGCTTGAACCTGGCGGGCTTAGGCTCCTGCGGCAAATCCTCGCCAACCCGATTTTTGTTGAGAAAAGGGAAAACGGCATAAATCAGTTTTGCCAGCGTGACTTCGCTCAGCAGCATAAGCAGGACAAGCATAGCCAGTATCACCGTGATTGCGGCGCCAGCCTTGCCGAACAAAGAAAACAATGGCGCTCCGATAATGCCGCCCGCTACACCGCCCGTTTTAAGCTCAATGCCGCCCGAATACAGCTGCGCAAACCCGCCTTTCGGCAAAGCGCCCACAGCGAAAATATGTATCAAAGCGTCCATCATTAAAATAAGTCCGGTCATCTCAATAAGCTTTGCCGTTATAGACTGCACCGGTTTCTCGAACGCGGCTACAACTGCTATGTAAATCATAATTGCGGGGATCAAATAAGCGCAGATTCCGAAAAGCCCGAGGAACATTTCATGGATAACCTTCCAGACATGTTCACCGGGAAAAATCGTTATCGATCCAAACAGGAGCGCGGCAAAAAACAATATTATCGCGCAGCCCTGACGGGACAGCCGCCGTTTCTTTTTTTCATTGATAATTTCAATGTTAGCTTTCTTTTGGCCGGTTGCTTTTTTTGCCGTTCCGGCTTTATTCTTAGTTTTTCCCTTCGCCACAGCAGGCATTTTAACCTCCCACTCCTTCTATACTGTTCAATTTTCAGACATTTTTACGGGAGAACAGTAATTTTCTTATCAGGTCAGAAACAGAGAGAAAAGGCATTAATTTTCCCTTTAGCAAATAACTTTATAATTTTTTCATATGGACCTATTAAAAAGAGCTCTATCTTTCATGCCATTTAATTTTAACGTTTGATTCTGCAATTGTCAATATTTAGTAATCAAGTATATTAAACGGGGTGCCGGCACCCCGTTTATTTGCTACGTATTTTCAGGAAAGCCCTGAGCTTGTTCACCGCGTTTCCGGCGCTTCTTTGTATTGTGCGACGCAAATCCGGAACCCTGAGCCGCTTTGTCGGAACTTGCTGCTCTCTGACGCCTGCCGGAAACGGCTGTTTTCCCGTTATCCTCCGTTTTTCGCGCCGCCCCGTCCTTTTCGGGTTTATTCTTTTTGGCGCTGCTTTCTATCATAGCATAAAGCGCGTCGATTGATTTCGAAAGGCCGCCCAGATTGTCAATTAACCCTTCCTTGACGGCGCCTTTTCCGTCAAGAACTGTGCCGACGTCAAGCACAAGCTCGCTTGTGTTCATCATGAGTTCCTTGAACCGTTTGGGGCTGATATTTGAATTTTCGCAAACAAATTTCGTAATACGGTCCTGCATCCTGTAAAAATGCCCCAAAGTCTGCGGAACTCCTATCATAAGGCCGTTCATTCTTACAGGGTGAATCGTCATAGTCGCGGACGGAGCGATAAACGACTGCCTTGCTGCGACAGCAAGGGGGACACCGATTGAATGTCCTCCGCCGAGAACAAGTGAAACAGTTGGTTTTTTCATGCCCGAAATAAGTTCGGCAAGCGCAAGCCCCGCTTCGACATCTCCGCCAACAGTATTAAGAATAATCAGAAGACCTTCGATTGAAGGGTCTTCCTCAATCGCCACAATCTGCGGTATGATATGCTCATACTTTGTCGTCTTGTTTTGGGGCGGAAGAATATAGTGACCTTCGATCTGACCTATAATAGTCAGGCAGTGAATAAGGTGGCGACCTTTATCTATTGTAATTGTGCCTGTTTCAAATATCTGCTTGGTCTGTGGGTCAAGCCCCTCAAGATTCTTTTCCTGTTCGGAAGGTGGGTCATCCGGAACCTGGGGCTGTTCCTGTCCTTTAAAGTTTTTATTGTATTTTGAAATACCCGACATAATATACCTCCGGCAGCAATATGCCTTTCATAATTATTGCAGAACTCAGTTACGGCATAAAACACCGCAGATATATTATTACCGAATATTAGTAAATCATACAACTTTTGTCGTGGGCTGTTCAGTGTACGGAAACCGCTTCGGTTTTTACCTTCGGTTTCTCTGGGGGTGCGCTTTTTTCTTTTTCCGCGGAAAGCCGCGCGTTTGCAAGCATCAGTTTTATGCGGTTTTCCTGATTTATGCGCGTCGCGCCCGGATCATAGTCGATTGCGACAATATTAGCTTTCTCGTTGTTCTCACGGATTTTCCTTATCATACCTTTGCCGACAATGTGGTTCGGGAGACATCCGAAAGGCTGGGCGCAAATAATATTCGGCGTTCCTGAATGAATAAGTTCAAGCATTTCGCCGGTCAGCAGCCATCCCTCACCCATTTTATTGCCGTAGCCCAAGTATCCTTTGACAAGGCCTTTGATAAAACTGTATGGCTCCGGTGCTCTGAACTGCGGGTATTTTTTTACAATATCAATAAGCTCATGCTGTTTATTCTCAAGCAGTTTTTTAAGCGCGCCGCATGCAGCTTTTTTTATGTACTGGCCGCCATAGAGCTTTGCGTCCTCAACGCGGTTGTCAACCTTGAATATTGCAAAATCAATAAGGCCCGGCACCACTGTCTCTACATCTTCGGAAAGCAGGAACTCCTCGAGATTGTTGTTGCCCAAAGCCGCGTATTTTATAAATATTTCCCCGACAATACCTACGCGTATTTTTTCTTCACGCTTAATCTCAAGCGCCGCAAACTCGGACATGATTTTCTCCAGATTCGCTCTGACTTTTTTGTATTTGAGGTTTTTCGGATTCTTGTATTCCTCAGTAAGCCTGTCAATCATACTCTCGACAAGCCTGTCTGTCGCGCCTTTTTCAACCTCATACGGTCTGCACTGATTTGCAAGAAGCATAATAAGGTCACCGTAAAGCATCGAGTAAATAATTCGGCGTGTAAGATTATAGTTAAGTTTGAACCCGGGATTTTTTTCAAGCCCTGAAAGGTTAAGGGAAATCACCGGGACCTTAGGATAACCGGCACGCTCGAGCGCTTTTCTCAAAAGGTGTATATAGTTCGACGCGCGGCAGCCGCCGCCCGTCTGAGTGATAATCAGCGCAACCTTGTCGGGATCGTATTTTCCGCTTTTGAGTGCGTCAATAAACTGTCCGATAACAAGGAGAGCCGGATAACAGGAGTCGTTATGCACATTTTTAAGTCCTTCTTCAACGATTGAGCGGCCGCTCGTCGTCAGAAGTTCCATTTTGTAACCGTCAAGCCGCAAGGCGTTTCTCATAAGTGTAAAATGAACCGGAAGCATCATCGGCATTAAAATGGTGTATTCTTTTTTCATTTCCTTTGTGAACAGCAGTCTTCCGTCCTTGTCATAAACTAATTCCGCCATCAATTTACCTCCGTTTTTGCCGGTTTCTGCTCAACAATATCTGAATTCCTTGAATCCATAGCCGCAATAAGACTGCGGATACGGATTTTGACTGCACCGAGGTTGTTGACCTCGTCAATTTTTATCTGGGTATAAAGCTTGTCTGAGCGTTCACAAATCTCTCTTACCTCATCGGTCGTGATTGCGTCAACGCCGCAGCCGAAAGAAACAAGCTGAACAAGTTCGGTATTTTTATGCTCTGTCACATACCTTGCGGCCGCATAGAGCCTTGAGTGATACGTCCACTGATTGAGTACTTTGACCTTCTCCGGCTTTGCAAGGTGAGCTACGGAATCCTCCGAAACAACAACAAGCCCGTAAGATGTAAAAAGGCTGTCGATTCCATGGTTTATTTCAGGATCAATATGATAGGGCCTTCCCGAAAGGACAATCACGCGCCTGCCGTTTGCTTTGGCAAATTCGAGGGCACGCATACCTTCATGCCTGACAGCGTCCTTGTACGCTTTGTACTCTGCATATGCAGCGTTCGCCGCTTCTTTTACTTCAGACGGTGAAACGCCAAATTCTTTGCCGAAAAATTCGGACGCCGACTTTAAAAATCCGCGCGGTCTGTCAAGGTTGAAATACGGAGTAAAATAGCGTTTACCTTTCAGCTTTGAAACATTCGCAGAAATAAGTTCCGGGTAATACGCGACTACCGGACAGTTAAAGTGATTGTCACCGCGCTTTTCGTCAAAGTTATACGGCATACACGGATAGAATATCGTATCAATGCCCATGTCGAGCAGCGCTTCAATATGCCCGTGGACAATCTTCGCCGGGTAGCAGACAGTATCGGATGGAATTGAGTACTGCCCTTTGATGTAAAGCTTTCTTGTTGATTCCGGCGATGTAACAACGCAGAAGCCCAGTTTTGTAAGAAGCGTATGCCAGAATGGCAAGTTCTCATACATATTGAGGGTCAACGGAATACCGATTTTTCCCCTCTTGCCTTCGACAGGCTTATATGACTTGAGCTTTTCATATTTAAATTTGTATAGGTTAGGCAATTCTTCCGCTTTTTGTGTTCCGAGCGGTCTTTCACAGCGGTTGCCGCTGATATAACGTCTTCCGCCTCCGAAGGTATTTATTGTAAGTGAGCAGTGGTTTGTGCAAAGCCCGCAGTTTGTTGTTTTTGACTTATGATCAAACGCTTTCAGTTCTTCACTTGTGATAATAGAAGATTTTTCGCAATTTTGTTCCTTTGCGAAAAGCGCACAGCCGTATGCTCCCATAATGCCGGATATTGCCGGGCGTGTAACCTCGATGCCGATCTCCTTTTCAAAGCTCCGAAGAACCGCGTCGTTATAGAATGTGCCGCCCTGAACGACTATATGGCTGCCCAGTTCCGACGGGTGGGAGGCGCGGATTACTTTATATATCGCGTTTTTAACAACGCTCATCGAAAGTCCGGCGGATATATCGTCAACCCCCGCACCGTCTTTCTGCGCCTGCTTGACCGAGGAATTCATAAACACTGTGCAGCGTGTTCCGAGGGAAACGGGATATTTTGCGAACAGTCCCAGCTTTGCAAAATTCTTTACAGAATAGCCCATTGCTTTGGCAAACGTTTCAATAAACGAGCCGCAACCGGAGGAGCAGGCTTCGTTAAGCATTATGGAATCAACGGCGCCATTTCTGATTTTAAAGCACTTTATGTCCTGACCGCCGATATCGAGAATAAAATCAACGTCAGGCTTAAAATGCCGCGCAGCGTTATAATGAGCCACCGTCTCAACAAGTCCGAAATCGATACCGAAAGCGTTGCGGATTAAATCTTCTCCGTAACCTGTAACCGCGGCACCCGTTATCGTAATACAGTCTCCGCAGATTTCAAATATTTTCCCAAGCTGTTCCTTGACGACAGAAACCGGGTTGCCCTTATTTGCGGCATAATAAGTATACAAAATATTGTCGTCTTCATCGATCAGCGCAAGCTTTGTTGTGGTGCTGCCGGCATCTATGCCGAGCCATGCCCTGCCGGAATAATCTGACGGGTCTTTATAATCCGCAGTGCATTTTTCATGGCGATCTTTAAATTTTTCGTATTCCGCCTCGTTTTTAAAAAGCGGAGGCATACAGTCAGCAATCGTGGTCATTGTCTTTGAATCCTCGAGTTTTGAAAGCAAGCCGTCAAATTCGACAGGTTCTAACTTTGCAGCGTAAAGAGCAGCTCCCATCGCGATAAAATACGCGCCGTTTTCTGGGAATATCGCGTCCTCTTTCGGAAGCTTCAAAGTTTCAACAAATCTTTTTCGCAGTTCCTTCTGAAAATAAAGCGGCCCTCCGAGAAAGGCAACCTTTCCTTCAATCCTGCGTCCCTGCGCAAGACCTGCTATCGTCTGTTCTACGACAGCCTGGAAGATTGATGCCGCTATGTCTTCTTTTCGGGCGCCCTGATTGAGCAGGGGCTGAATATCGGATTTTGCGAAAACGCCGCAGCGCGATGCGATTGAGTAAACTTTTTCATGTCTTGAAGCAAGCTCGTCAAGCTCATCAGGCGTTACGCCGAGAAGCGTTGCCATCTGGTCGATAAAAGCGCCGGTGCCGCCCGCGCATGAACCGTTCATGCGTTCTTCAAGTCCGCCTGTGAAGAAAAT
>DATALE010000242.1:0-3944 GCA_036261235.1 Ruminiclostridium sp.
TTTAAGAATTTATTGCGGTGATATGCGATATCCGCCGCAAAATAGGTCGGGATTCCGTTCGCGCGCACGAGGACCTCGTCCTTTTCTCCGCCGAACTTTGTCGCGGTATACCACAAAGCTCCGTCCTTTTCATATGTGTAATCGTTTTTCGTTAAAAGATCAATCGTGTCCGCGACTTCCCCGTCATTGTGAAGTACGCTTTCACGGAACCATACGTCGTATTCGATGCGATATTTCAAAAGGTCGTCATGCAGCTTTTTGATATTTTTCTCGAGGCTGTAGGCTACAAGCTCTTTTTTGCGTTCTTCTGACGGCGCTTCGACATATTTGTCGCCGTTTATAGCGGCAAATTCCTTAGCGCGCTCTTTTATGTCGTCGCCGTGGTAACCGTCTTCGGGGAACGGTACAGCGTCCTCTCCCTTATAAATCTGGAGATAACGGGTTTCAAGCGAATTTGCGAACTTTTCGATTTGGTTACCTGCGTCGTTTATATAAAATTCACGGGTCACGTCATATCCGGCTTTTTCGAGAACAGCGGCTAGGCAGTCGCCCAGTGCTCCTCCGCGGGCGTTGCCCATGTGCATAGGCCCGGTCGGGTTTGCGGAAACAAATTCGACCATGACTTTCTTTCCGCTGCCGAGATCCGAACCACCGTATTCTTTACCCTCGTTTTTAATAGCCTGCAAAACGCCGGTGTACCAGTTTTGGGAAACAAAAAAGTTGACAAATCCGGGGCCTGCCGTCTTGACGTCGGAAAGGCATGTTCCGTTGAGGTCAATCTTTGACACAAGAAGCTCGGCAATCTTTTTTGGAGCCATATGAAACGCCTTTGCTGAAATCATTGCTATGTTTGATGCAAAGTCTCCGTGGCTGCGGTCTGACGGAATCTCGACTGAAAATGCCGGAATCGGCACTGCCGGGAGAAGTTCCTCCGCCACACATCTGCCTGCTGCTTCGACAAGAAGCATGTGTATTTCATTAATTGCTGTATTCATTAGATTTAACATCTTGTTTGTTTGCCTCCCTGACTGATATGAAAATTTCATTGCGGCTCACTAAACTGCTGTTTACATCGAGCGAATATTTGAGCAGCAGTTCGCCGCCGTTTTCGTCCAGTTTCGCGTTTACCTGACAACCTGAGATGCCTACCATGATATCGCCATAGCCGGTGCCATAATGGCAGAGCTGCCTTTGTCCTTTTGATATAATAAGGCGTGAATTTGATGCGCCCGTCCGTATGAGGGTAACCGTATCCGAGTCCTCAACTTTAAGGGTTGTTGTCACGCCATCAAGCCCTGTTGCTTCAGATTCCTGATAACTAATGTATTTTTTCCCGTTTTTTGTAGTATACCGCCCTGTTGTCACAAGTTCGATAACGTCAGGCGGCGCATTTTCGGGAAAAACGGCGCCTTTTATATTAATTAATGCGTCCATGTATAAATTATCCCCCATATTGTTAAAAGAAAATGTTATACGGCTTGTCCGAAACCCGGATTTGACTTATTAATCAGTATTTCTCGATATTAACTTTTTCAACCATGCCGTTTACAGGGTGTTCGAGAAAAATACCCGCAATTTTTGAAAAATCGGAAGTTCTGTCACTGACATAATAGCGAACGCTCCCGTTTCCCTCAGTGTTTAAAAGTTTTTTTTCACAGAGCAGTGAAACCGTCGTTTTTGCAGTTTCAAGCCCCGAATCCACAAGTGCAACTCCGGGCAGAATATCCTCGATAACGCCGCGAAGAAGCGGATAGTGGGTACACCCCAAAATAAGCGTATCCACCTTTCCACTGAACTCATCAAGGTAATCATGAGCGGCGAGCTGAGCAATTTTGCAATCCCGTTCAAAATAGCCGTTCTCGACAAGCGGTACGAAAAGAGGGCATGCGCGTGTTTTTACCTCGGCGTCGGGGTTCATCTTCAAAATAGATTTTTCATACGAACCGCTCCCGACAGTCGCGCTTGTAGCTATTGCTCCGATTTTGCCGGAACGGGAAGCTTTAACCGCGGCTTTTGCCGCCGGTTCAACAACGCCGATAACAGGTAAATCCGTTACCTTCCGCACTTCTTCAAATGCAACCGAGCTGACCGTTCCGCAGGCTATAACTATAGCTTTGACATTAAAGCTCAGTAAAAATCGCATATCGGATATTGCATATTTTTTTATCGTGTCAGTTCCGCGCGAACCATAAGGCACGCGTCCTGTATCGCCGAAATATACGATATTTTCGTTTGGTATCAGGCGTTCAAGTTCCTTGACAGCGGTAAGCCCCCCGAGACCGGAATCAAAAACGCCGATAGGTCTTGTATCCAAAAGGCAGTCCTCCGTATATTAAAGGAAAAACTTTTTACTTTTCAAGGGCAAACGTCAGAATTTTGTCCAGAAGTTCCGGATATGAGATTCCGCACGCTTCGAACAGTTTCGGGTACATGCTTATAGAAGTGAACCCAGGTATTGTGTTCGGCTCGTTAAGCAGCACCGACCCGTCGCTCTTTCGAACAAAGAAATCCATTCTTGTGAGTCCTTTGCAGTCGAGCAGCCTGTATGCGCGCTTTGCAATTTCGCGAATCTCGTTTGTTTTTTCCTGAGGCAGTTTTGAGGGTATCTCAAGTTCGGTTTTCCCTGCGAGGTATTTCGCGTCATAGTCGTAAAACTCATTGCAGGGTACGATTTCACCGACGCATGATACTTGCGGGTCATCATTGCCGAGGACAGCACATTCGACCTCATGCCCGTCGACCATTTCTTCAAAAACAATCTTCCGGTCATGAGCTCCGGCTGTTTTTATGGCTGTTTTAAGTTCATCGCGATTATGCGCTTTTGTGATACCGACAGACGAGCCCGCGTTTGCGGGTTTTACGAATATCGGATAGCCCAGCTTTTTCTCAATACGGTCAAGCACTGTTAAAGCGTCGCTGTTATAATCGGTAATGTTCGTGTAATCCCACTTTGCCTGTCTTATACCCGCGGCGTCAAGTATGCACTTTTCAAACATCTTATCCATACACACGGCGGAAGAAGCACAGCCGCAGCCCACAAAAGGTATCTGCGCGATAGTAAGAAGCCCCTGCATTGTGCCGTCTTCGCCGTTTGCACCGTGAAGAACGGGAAATACAGCGTCTAACTTAATGCACTGTGATTTTTCTCCGTCAGAAACAACAATGCCGTGAACCGACGTGTCGGGGGAAATGAACGCACGCTTATTCCGGCTGTCATTTTCCCAGCTGCTGTCCGGGAGCGCGTTTGTATCTCCGCTGTAAAGCAGCCACCTTCCGTCTTTTGTAATGCCGAGCATTATTACGTCATATTTGTCTTTCGGTATATTTTCAATAACGGATTTCGCAGAAATAAGAGAAACATCGTGTTCTGAAGAAACACCGCCGAAAAGAACGGCGACAGTTATTTTTTTCATATTTTAAAGCATCTCCGGATATCATGTTAAGCCGTTATGCACAAAAGGCGGCACAGGCTTTGAAATTATTAAATTATATGTAAGCACAATATATTAATATTATCACAACACGGCAATTACCGCAACGATTTTGCCATAAAATTAAGGTTCATAAGTTACTGTATATAATTATAAAAGATAAATTTTCCGATGCTATAAGTTCAATATTGCGGCGCTGGCGCATAAGTTCCTTGTCCATTGCTTCCCCGACTTCGGGGTCAACGCTTTTGACAAAACCGATTGTATCAAGCATATTTGCGTTCATTAATAACTTCCTTTCGCTTTTGTGTCCAGATTAGACTAAAGTAGCTTTAAACTCTTAAATAATCTTATTAAATAAATTATACCCCGAAGAAGAGATAATGACAAGGAAAAGACTGAAAATTAACTGTCAATAACTGAACAAAACCGCAGATATATTTGATGATGTATTTTAAGGACGACGCGGTATCGGAAAATTTATCTTTTATAATTATATACAGTAACTTATGA
>DATALE010000244.1:0-6026 GCA_036261235.1 Ruminiclostridium sp.
GCGCAGTATGAAAGCTCAGATGAAGTACGCAAACAGGAAGGGCTTCACGTTTACTGTTGCAATCGGGGACAATGAGCTTGAAAGCAACTCCGCCGAACTCAAGAACATGGAGACTGGCGAAAGTATTAAAATAAGCCTTGATAAAAACATTATTGAGTCTGTCGATGACGTCGTTACTCAGCTTGCTATGAAGGAGCTCGAGGAAACCGCAGAAAAGATTTGAATTTAATTTTTCAAATACCGCTTTGATTTTTTAGTTAAAGCAAGAAAGACGCGGTGACAAGTTTCACTCTTCGGCAAAAATTTTTCAGCTAAAAAAGATATATTATAGAAGAAAATCTTGGAGGTAATCAATAAATGTCTGAATCACTTCGGGGATTTTCCCGAACAAACTACTGCGGCGAACTCTCCGCCAAAAACATCGGCGAAGAAGTTTCCGTATGTGGCTGGGCTCAAAGGCAGCGTGACCTCGGTGGACTTATATTCATCGACCTTCGCGACCGCACTGGTATTTTGCAGCTTGCTTTTGACGACAACACGGACAAAAATATTTTTGACAAAGCGTTTTCAGTGCGCGCCGAATATGTACTCGCGGCAAAGGGAGTTATCCGCCGCAGAGCAAGCGTAAACGGGAAAATCGCAACTGGTGAAATCGAGGTGGCCGTCACCGAACTCCGCATTGTCGGCGAAGCCGAAACACCGCCTTTCGAAATCGTGGAGAATTCCCCGGTCAAGGAAGACCTGCGCCTTAAATACCGCTATCTTGACCTCCGCCGCCCGGATATGCAAAAAAATATCCTCGCGCGCCATCGCATAGTAAAATGCGCGAGAGACTATTTTGATAACCACGGTTTTGTGGAAATCGAAACCCCGATGCTTATTAAGAGCACTCCCGAAGGCGCAAGGGATTATCTTGTTCCAAGCCGTATCCACGCCGGAAAATTCTATGCCCTGCCCCAGTCCCCGCAGCTTTACAAGCAGCTTTTGATGCTTTCCGGTTTTGACCGGTATATACAGATCGTCCGCTGCTTCAGAGACGAGGACTTGAGAGCCGACCGGCAGCCGGAATTTACGCAGATTGACCTCGAAATGTCATTTGCCGACGAGGACTCCGTAATGCAGGTAAATGAAGGATTCGTTAAAAAGGTATTCAAGGACGTTCTGGGTCTTGATGTTAAAACGCCTTTTATGCGTCTTCCCTACGCCAAAGCGATGGAATTGTACGGCAGCGACAAGCCGGACACACGTTTTGAAATGACACTGTGTGACTTGACCGATCTCGCCGCGGACTGCGGCTTCAAGGTTTTCACGGGCGCAGTTGCGGCAGGCGGCAGTGTCCGCGCCATATGCGCCAAAAACGCATTTGAAAAACTGACGCGCAAGGAACTTGATAAACTGGCCGCATTTGTAAAGGATTACGGTGCAAAGGGACTTGCATGGACAAGGCTCAACGGCGAAAACACCTCATCATCCTTCGCAAAATTTGTGCCGGAGGAAAAGGCCGCCGCAATGTATCAGAAGCTTGGGGCTGTTGACGGTGACGTTGTCATGATTATTGCCGACGAGGACAGTCAGGTTGTATTCGACGCTCTCGGCGCGCTTCGCCTTGAAGCTGCGCAAAGGCTCGCAATTATTCCGGAGGACAAGTTCAACTTCCTTTGGGTTACCGAATTTCCGCTCTTTGAATACAGCAAAGAGGAAGGACGGTATATGGCAAAGCACCACCCGTTCACGATGCCGGCTGAAGAGGATTTGGACAAGGTCGAAAGCGACCCTGGTGCGTGCCGTGCCAAGGCGTATGACATGGTTCTCAACGGCGTTGAACTCGGCGGCGGAAGCGTGCGTATTAACGACCCGAAGTTGCAGAACCGCATGTTCGCCGCGCTCGGATTTACACCGGAAAAGGCTCAGGAGCAGTTTGGGTTCCTTATGAACGCGTATAAATACGGAGCCCCTCCGCACGCAGGTATGGCATATGGCCTCGACAGGCTTTGCATGCTTATGCTCGGCTGTGAATCCATCCGCGATGTAATCGCGTTCCCCAAAGTCCAGAATGCTTCGGAACTAATGTCTTCTTCACCGAATACGGTTGATGAAAAACAGCTGAACGAGCTTCATATTACCATTTCCGACTAAAAATATCGCAGAAATGTTTATAATCTTAAAAGAATATTAACAATTCCATTGTTATTCAATGATAAGATATAATGAGTATTAACGGATTTGTAATGTAATAGTACAGGAGGGAAAATTAATGATAGAGGTAAGCCACCTCACAAAGCGTTATGGAGATAAATATGCCGTCAAAGACATCAGCTTCTCCGTAAAAGAAGGCGAAATTCTTGGCTTTCTGGGGCCTAACGGCGCCGGAAAATCTACTACAATGAACATGCTGACAGGTTACCTTTCTTCCAACGAAGGCTCAATCAAGATAGCCGGGATAGATATTCTTGAGGATCCGAACGCCGCAAAGAAGCATATCGGTTATCTGCCGGAACTGCCTCCGCTTTATCCTGATATGACAGTCAAGGAATACTTAAACTTCATCTATGACCTAAAGGGCTGCAAGCTCAAGAGGGAAGCTCACATAATGGAAATATGCGAGCTTGTTAAAATAACGAGCGTTTACAAAAGAGTTATAAAGAACCTGTCAAAAGGCTACAGGCAGCGTGTCGGTTTAGCTCAGGCTCTCATTGGGAATCCGGATGTTCTTATCCTCGACGAGCCTACCGTTGGTCTTGATCCGAAACAGATCATCGAAATCAGGACGCTCATTAAGCATCTCGGCAAAAAGCATACAGTTATTTTAAGCTCGCATATTCTGCCGGAAGTGCAGAGCGTTTGCGAACGTATTATAATTATTAACCGAGGCGAGATCGTTGCCGACGACACAGAGGTCAACCTTTCGAACAGCATCGAAAAGCACCATCGCATCGTCGTGCGCGTTGCGGGACCGGAAGACGCAGTATACCGCGCTCTGCTCGGACTGACCGGTGTCAAGAAAATCACTGAACTCGGTGCGAAAGAACCGGGAAGCTTTGATTTTCAGATTGAAACCGAAAACGGAAAAGATATCCGCCGCGGAATGTTTACGGTATTGAGCGACCGCAACTGGCCAATTCTTTCTCTGGACAGCGGTGAGATGACGCTTGAAGACATCTTCCTCAAACTCACCAGTGACGAGCCGACCAGATTAAGAAATAAAAAGAAAGCCGCAAAGGCTGAAACTGCGGCAGAAAACACTAAGGAGGAGGGTGAAGAATAATGCTGGCCATATATAAACGTGAAATAAAAAGTTATTTTACCTCCGCAATAGGATATATATTTATCACTGTCTTTGTATTTTTTGCTTCGTGGTTCTTTGTTTCATATAATCTGGCATATGACAGCTCAGATTTATCGAGTGTTTTTGCGAGCATGCTTCTTATCTATGTATTCATAATACCTATCCTTACTATGCGCACTTTTAGTGATGAGAAAAGACAGAAAACCGATCAGGCGCTTCTAACCGCACCCGTAAACCTGACAGGGATAGTTATGGGCAAGTTTCTTGCCGCTCTCACCATTTATGCAATCGGTCTTTTTTCCTATGTCATTTTCGCATTGATAGTCGGTGCATCCGCGACACTTGATACCTGGTCGGTTGTCGGCAATATTGTTGCAATGCTTCTTGTGGGCGCCGCATTTATTTCAATCGGCATATTCATTTCAAACCTTACTGAAAGCCAGGTCATTTCAGCGGTTGCCGGTATAATAGTTCTTCTTGTGCTGTTCCTGCTTGATACTTTCGCAAACGTTTCTTCGGTTCCATTTATTAACAATATCATATCGGCTATTTCGATCAACAACCGCTACAGTAAATTTGCTGCCGGAATCTTTAATTTATCGGATGCAGTCTTCTATCTCAGCATTGCCGTCTCATTTGTATTCCTGACGGTTCGCCTGCTTGAGAAGAGAAGATGGAGCTAAGGAGGGAAGAAAAAATGTTTAAGGATAAAAATAATAACAACGATCCTGAAAAGGACGCTAACATCAATACTGATGCCGATAAAAAGTCAGAAAATACGGACGAGGAAGATATACTTCAAGCCGAAAGCAAACCGAAAACAAAGAAGACTGCTTTTTATAAAAAGCGCAGTTTCAAGTTCGGAAGCATGGCGACTGCTTTCAGTGCTATATTTATAGCTATTATCATTTTCCTGAATGTTGGTTTGACGGTTTTATCTTCAAAATACCCCTTGAGCCTCGACCTTACGAGTAGCAAAAGCTATCAACTTTCTTCCGAGACTCTCAAATTTCTGAATAGTAAAGTAAAACAGCCGATAACCATTAAGATGTTTGCCACTCAGTCTCAGATGGAAGGGGCTGACAAACAATATTTCGGCGGCGCTATAAGACTGATACAGCAGTATCCGAAACACAGCTCCAAAATTTCTATTCAGTATATCGACATCGAAAAGAACCCGACGTCCGCCGCCGCATATCCCAATGAAAACATTGCTCAAGGCGATGTGGTTTTATCAACAACATCAAGCGACGGTAAAGAACATTATAAAGTATTGTCCTCTTCCGACCTGACTGTAACAGAAACGGATTCTTCAACATATCAGCAGACTGTTGTCGGAAACAAAGCGGAACAGGCAATCGATTCCGCAATAGATTATGTTACCAGCAATGTGCACCCGACCATCATCTTTACATCAGGCCATGATGAAAAGGATTCGTCAGGTTATCAGAGCCTCCTCAAGAGCGCGAATTACAACGTAACAACTACCAATATTGCTGCAAAGGACATTAATAAGAGCGCATCAGCCATTGTTATCGCTGATCCCCAGTCCGACTTCACAGCAAGTGAAATCGACAAAATAGACAAGTTCCTTAAAAATGATGGAAAATACGGAAAGAACATCTTTATCTATCTTGATCCTCAAGTGGATTTACCCAAGATTGAAGAATACGTCTCAGAATGGGGCGTAAAGGTTGAAAAAGGCGTTGTTTATGATAACACAAACAGTATCAGCAGCGTTTACAACCCGCTTGCATCCGGGGTAGACAGTGATATAACAGGAATATCTTCGACAACAAACATTCCTACTGTCGCAAGTCTTGCAAGGCCTCTTACCATTCTTTTCGACTCAAAAGACAACAGGACAGTGAAAAGTGTTATCACTACGGGTGAAAGTTCACAGCTGCAGACCGATCTCTCAGCCGGAACCGCTTCTTCCGACAAAAAAGGTCCGTTTAACGTTATGACACTTTCAACCTGGTCATCATCGGACGGCGCCGGAACAACATATAAATCCAATATGGTTGTTTCAGGTTCTTTTGAAATTCTGGATCAGAACATTCTGAATCAGACAAATCTGAATAACTCAAAAGTTCTATTAGGCCTCAGTAATAAATTGATGGGCAAACAGTCTTCAATTTCTGTCATTTCGAAATATAATGCTACCGCAAAACTCAGCCTTACAACAGCCCAGAGAAGCGTTGCGTTTGTTATACTTGTAGTTATTATTCCAATAGCTATTCTGACAATCGGGCTTATTCAGTGGTTACGGAGGCGTCATCTATGAAAAAACAGCTTCGGAATCTCATTATATCTTTGTGCGTGGTCGTCTTGGTTATAGCCGGAGTTGTTTCAATTAAATTATTTACAAAGAACTCAAAAAGTTCGAGTTCTTCAAGTACTCCTACAATACAGGTTTTCAAATCCGACATCAAAAAGATAACCACGCTGCACATTACCGGCAAAGACGATATAACGATTCACCAGGCGAACAGCAAATACAGCGTCGACGGACTTGATCAGAAAATACTGAATCAGGATACCGCTCTTAACACTTTCACAACCGCTTCATCAATAACGGCAGACAAGATTATTGATAAGAACGCCGCAAACCTCTCTCAGTACGGGCTGGACAAGCCTAAATGCACGGTTGAAATAACCGGTGACAAAAACGCTACTTTAAACTTCGGCAACAATACACCTTCGAACGACGGAACATACGTCAATGTTAAAGGAAGCA
>DATALE010000247.1:0-4146 GCA_036261235.1 Ruminiclostridium sp.
AATGACAATACCATAAAAGCCGCGCGGGAATTAGGCTACAAGCTTTGTTTCAAGATGAAGGGCGGCGTGGGTTCAATAACCGACAACAGGTACGAGTTTCCGCGTGCGTTTGTCGGTGAGGACTTGCAGGATATTATAAAAATCGTGAAGGGATAACTTGTCAATGTTTATGTCCGCCTGATGCAGCTTATCGGGGAATATGGTAAAACCCAACTTAAAAAAAGCGACACGGCGCTTATTCCGGCTTGTCCCGGAAAATATACCGTTTCGGGGCGCTCTAAGCTTTTGATGAGATGAATTTAAGAAATATAAAAGCGGCAATATTCGACCTTGACGGAACGATTGCCGATTCAATGGGTATCTGGGACAGAATCGACGATGAGTTTTTCAATAAACATGGAATAGAACAGACGGGTGATTATAAGGACATAATAAAGACAATGGGTTTCAGAAAAGCGGCGGAATATACAAAAGCCCGCTTTGATTTCCGCATAACGGTGCAGGAAATAGTGGACGAGTGGTTTCAGATGTCGCTGAACGAATACGCTTTTAATGTTAAGCTAAAGCCGGGTGCAGGTGAGTTCATAAAAAAACTTAAAGCCGCCGGATTAAAGATAGGGCTTGCCACGGCAACCGGGCAAAGGCTGTTTGAACCATTGCTGAAAAGGTGCGGTGTTTTTGACTGCTTTGATGTGTTTTCAACAACCGAGGAAGCAGGAAAGGATAAAAATTACCCGGACGTTTATATTTTATGTGCCGGGAGACTTTCCGTGCCGCCGCAGAACTGCATGGTTTTTGAGGACATACTTGCCGGAATAAAATCGGCAAAATCGGCGGGTATGAAAACGACAGGGGTTTTTGACAGACGCTCAATTCTCGAAAAAGAGCAAATTCTAAAAGAAACTGATTATTTTTTAAACAGTTTCAATGAGATTATTAACGACGTGGAATTCTAAGTGTGCGAGGACAGGCTAATATGAGTAACATTGAAATTTTGAAATTTGACTGTGGTGGTATGAAAAACGGTTCAAGATTCCCGGTTAAGAATACCGGGCGTGGAGATGATCTATCTCCTGTTTTCACTTTTTACAATCTTTCAGATGATGCAAAAACAATAGCAATAACTTTGGACGACCTTGATGTACCGTTTTTTGATGCATATAACCACTGGGTTATCTGGAATATACCTGCTCAAAAAAGCATACCCGAGGGTATTCCTCACGGTGAAACCGTACCGTCTTTGGGAAATGCCGTTCAGGGAATCGGATATGGCAGGCACCGTTACAGCGGCCCAAAACCTCCGCAAGGCAAACGGCACAGGTATCAGTTCAATATATATGTGCTGAACAGCGAAATTTCACTTGATGGCGAGTCACATAAAAAAGTGCTCCTAAAAGCGATAGAGCCGTTTGTGATACAGCACGGTACTGTTACCGGCGTTTTTGAGTAAAATAAAGGCCTCCTTTGCTTTTTTGCAAAAAGGAGGCTCGTTTTGTATGCCTGTAATTTATTTTATCATTTTTCTGACGCGGAATTTAACTCCGGTCTGCTCGGCAATCTTGCGGCATTTTTCGATGTCTTCGCTGTCCATGACATCGACGACGGAGAAAACGACATTCGGCACATATTTTTTGCAGTCGGCGGCGTATTTGAGAATTGCGTCATATGCCTTTTCACCGTAGTCACTGTGGCAGACTTCTTCATATTCCTTTGCATTCGGTGCGTTAAGGCTGATTGAAACAGTGTCGACAAGGCCTGCAAGCTCTCTTGAGGTTTCCCGGCCATGAATGAGATCCGCCTGCCCGTTTGTATTTATTCTCACCGGAATATTGATAATCGGTTTTACCTTTTTAATAACTGCGACAACGTCGTCAAAGCGCATCAGAGGCTCACCATAACCGCAGAATACAAGTTCCCTGCAGCCTCCGGCGTTTTTTATTATATCGCCGGAGGCTTCTTCGACCGTCGGTTCACGGTCAAGCCACAGATCCCCGGATTCTCCTATGCCTTCGCCAAAATTTCTGATACAGAAATCGCAGCGGTTGCTGCACCGGTTAGTCATGTTCACATAAAGGCTGTCGTCCAACCTGTAGGTTATAGTCATAAAATCAGCTCCCTGCAATGTATTGCGTTGTTACTCCAGACCGAAAAGACGGCGCGCATTCTGCGCCGTTATATGCGCCATTTCTTCTGCCGTTACACCCTTTATTGCGGCGATGAAGGCAATGGTATGTTCAATCATTGAGGAATCACTGCGGCGGCCTCGCAAAGGTTCCGGCGCCATATACGGGCAGTCGGTTTCAACAAGAATCCGTTCCGTCGGTACGGATTCGATAACCTTGGGAGCCTTTTTGTTGTTTTTGAACGTCACAGCGCCCGTAAAGCCGATGTAAAGCCCCAGACTTACAAATTCCTTTGCCGTTTCGGCACTGCCGGTAAAGCAGTGCAGCGTTCCTTTCGGCTTATAGCGACTGACATATTCGAGAGTATCCGCATGCGCTTCCCGGTCATGTATAATAACCGGCAAATTAAGAGTGTTTGCAAGCTGCAATTGTTCCTCAAAAAAACGTTTTTGGGTCGGCCTGTCGATTTCCCAGTGATAATCCAGTCCGATTTCTCCGACGGCGACGGCCTTTTTGCTGCTTTTTAAAATTTCAGTCAATTTTTCAAGATAGTCTGATTTGGCTTTTCCTGTTTCTTCCGGCTGAATTCCCGCTGCAAAATAAATATAATCGTATTTCTTTGCAAGTTCAAGATTGGCCCGTGACGATTCAACGGAAATACCCGCCGAAACAACGCCGCAGACGCCGGATTCCGGCAGAGTTTTTTCAAGAACAATGTCGCGGTCGCTTTCAAAAGCGTCGTCGTCATAATGCGCATGGGTGTCGAAAATCTCCATAAAATATATGCTGCCTTTCGCGGTGAAAATGAACTGTTTAAATGCCCCCGTTAAAAACGGGGGCGTTAACATTATTTATAAAATCAGCGAAGCTTCGCGCCGTCGTCAATGCTGTTGTCAACAAAAATCACCTTTGCCGCACCGTCGCTTGCGTCTGCCGCAAGAATCATGCCCTGACTTTCAACTCCGCGCAGCTTTGCAGGCTTCAGGTTATAGACAAGGATAACCTTTTTGCCGATCAAATCTTCCGGCGTGTACCATTTTGCAATTCCCGAAACTACCTGACGGTTTTCAGAGCCAACCTTGAGCTGCAATTTCAAGAGCTTGTCGGATTTTTCAACCTTGACACATTCGACAACTTTTGCAACCTTTAGTTCGACCTTTGCAAAATCCTCGATGGCAATCTGGGCGATTCCCTCAATTTTCTCCTGCGGTTTTGGTTCGGCCGCCGGTTTTTCCCTTAGCGCTTCAAGCGCCTCAAGCTCTTTTTCAAGATCAAGGCGCGGGAACAGAGGTTCACCGTTTGTTACCTTAAATCCTTTTGGCAGGACGTGAAAACTTTTTGATTCTTCCCACGACATAATCGTGTTCGCGCCGATTCTGCGGCGGATTTCCACGGCGGTGTCGGGCATAAACGGCTCAATATAAATGGAGATTATGCGGATCGCTTCACAAAGATTGCGCAGGACTGTTGCGAGTCTTGCCTGTTTTTCCGGGTCTTTTGCAAGCGCCCACGGCATATTTTCATCAATATATTTGTTGGTGCGCGATACAAATTTCCAAATTTCCGTCAAAGCAAGTGAAATTTGCAGATTGTCCATATCCATCTGGACGACGGTGCCCGTTTCGGCCGCCATATTTGCAAGTTCATCGTCAATATCGTGGCGTTCAAAGGCATCCGGCAGGGAGCCGCTGAAGTATTTTTCTATCATTGCGACGGTGCGTGAAACGAGATTCCCGAGGTCGTTCGCAAGGTCGGAATTCGTGCGGATAATAAGCGCTTCAGTGGAAAAGTTTCCATCCGAGCCGAAAGGAATTTCACGGAGCAGGAAATACCTTACAGCGTCAACGCCATAGCGGTTGCGAAGGATTATCGGGTCAATGATGTTGCCCTTTGACTTTGACATTTTGTCGCCGCCAAGCAAAAGCCAGCCGTGGCCGAAAACCTTTTTCGGCAGGGGAATATCAAGCGCCATCAGGATTGCGGGCCAGATGATTGTGTGGAACCGGACAATCTCTTTGCCGAC
>DATALE010000001.1:0-32217 GCA_036261235.1 Ruminiclostridium sp.
GAAACGCCTTTGTTGCTCTTTTTGATTTTGTTGGTGTATCAAAAGGGGGTAAGAGCCACTTACTCCAATAATATTATGTTGCCTGAATCTTTAACTGCCAATATAATTGTAAATATGGTTTTTCATTAATATTTTGTATCCTATAATACTAAATTTTCAAAATATACCAAGCAGAGGAGGATCAATCAAAAGAAAACCTGATAATCGCAGCCGTTTGAAGCACAACAGAAAGAATAGAATAATTGGTAATCAAAGGAGATTTTATGAGTAAGCAAAGATTAAATAAGAGGAATAAATCAAACCGCTTCTTTGCTGTCGTTTTGGCTATCAGCCTCATCATGGCGTTTTTTGGTCTGAATGCAGCAGCGCTGCAATCAAACGTCAATCAAAATAAAACTGCAAATTTTGATGGTTACCGGGTGGTCGCAAGCAATAAGATTGAACTGATTTTTGATAAACCTCCCCAAGTACCGGATGCCAGCGGAGCACAGTTTAAACTGTATATCGGCGCAGGTACAACCGGTTCTCAAATAGCCATAGCTGGTGCTGCCATCGGCACCGACAATCCCCGTATAACGATGACGGCTGCAGCCGGCACCGGGTTTTATTTTCCGAACGGGGGCAGTTATGTGCTGACGACTGCTGCAAATCTGACCGCGGGGACTACCTATACGCTTGTTATGAGTAATACGGTTGTCGGCGGCAGCGGCTTTACTTTTGGTCATACAAACTCCAACAGGGATATCACCTTTTCATTTACCTGTCCGGATACGATAAAACCAGGCAGCAATGCATACAGCGTTTACAATTCGGCTGTTGCGCCGACAATCAATTTCAAGCCGAATCAAAACAGCACGAATGTTTCACTTGAGGGAAACGTCTTTTTTACAACCAGCGTTCCGGTCGCAAACTATAGCCAGGTATTGAGCGGAATGGTCTTAAAAAGGAACGGCGTCACGGTGTCTTATGCCCCCCGAACAACATCGTCAACCGTTTCAAATTCCTATGACTGTTATGCGCCGGTTTATAATGATGATCATACATTTTTTGGTTTCTTGTTAACGCAGGGAACAAGCACATATTACGATTTTAACTGGAAGCCCAATTCAACCTATACCCTGTCAGTTCCGGCAATTCAGACTATTAACGGTAAAACGATTCCTGCCCAGACATTTACTTTTACAACCATGAACGGGGATACCCCCGGCAAGATAACGTCCAACGTTACTGTTACAGCTTCGGGAACCAGCGCCAAAATCGGCTGGAATGCAGTCGTTGCAGGTCCGGCAGGCACCGAAAATACCGGCTGGCCTGCTGCCACAGGCTATAACGTCTATGTCAGCACAAACCCTTACTGGGGCTTTGTAAAACTCAATACAAGCCTGATTGCCCAGCCTGTTGGGGCTGTAAACACCACTCCTGTGTCATATACGACTTACATGTACGGCCTTAAAGGCAGCACCAGATATTATGTCAGGGTTGCACCTGTATGTAATGGATTTGAAGGTGGAAGATACTGCGGTACTTCCAACGTGTCGTTTGTAACGCCGGCTGCGGCAGCAACAACAGTAACAGTTAGCGGCTCTGGAACAGTGACCATTCCAAAATACTCCGCATACAGCAGAACACTGAGCTATAAGGCGGCAGTCAAAGACCAGTTTGGCAACACCATGAGCGGCCAGACCGTAACCTGGAGCCTGCTGGCACCGGTCGCCGGAGTATCTATTTCACCCACAACCGGCGTTGTTACCGTCAGCAATACGGCAATAGCCGGCAGCAGTTATACTGTTGTAGCAACGAAAGGAACTTTAAAAGGAAGCAAAGTCACGACAGTAGCAGCACCCAAAGTAACATCAATCGGGATCAGTGGCCCTACATCAATCACAAAACCGGTGACCAGCACAACAGCGACTTATACAGCGACAGTGTACGATCAATGCTGGTATACAATGAGCGGTCAGACCGTTAGCTGGAAGCTGATGGCGCCGGTCGCCGGCGTATCTATTTCATCAACGACCGGCGTTGTGACTGTAAACAGCACAGCAGTGTCCAAAAGCACCTTTACTGTGGTCGCAACCGTTGGAACTGTAACTGGAAGTAAGACTGTAACAATCGCTTGAATAGCTATCTGAAAGAATTGCAACAAGTATTGTTTTCTGCTTTCAACAAATAATCTAAAGCTCACGAAGCCATGATATGCTCCCTTTATGAGAGACAGTGAAACAACAAACACTGTTCATCATGAAGGGAGTGTCTTTATGTCACAAAAATCTAAAATAGCGGTTACTGAAAAAATTAAGATCACTCGGGAGTATGCAGCCGGGAAAATTCCAAGAGAGGAAGCCGCCAGACGCGCCGAGCATAGCCGGTTGGGCCCGAATTTATCGGCAAGAGGGTGCTTTGGGTCTTGCACCGACAAAAAAGGACCGCGTTTACATATCCGAATTAAAGAAGAAAGCTGTCTTGGAATATTTATTAGTAGAGTATAGTAAGCTTGCCCTTTCAAATAAAGGTCAACTCATCCCTTTTGAAAAGCCTTATGTGCGTACTTCCTGCCATAAAAACACCCCCTTGCTGCAAGTTCATATCCTGCAGCAAGGGGGTTAAAAGCCGTGGTAATACAAGTCGGGAGATTTATTTTGCTTTTTGATGATTCGGAACCGTTTCTTCATCAAAACAAGCATTCCGGTAAGAACCGTTAATACTGCGGAATATACAATGATTAACGGCAGCTGATTTGTTGAGGTATTGCCTGTTTTGGGATTAGATATCTGCTGGTCAGCGATAATTCCGTACAAACTGAAATGATCCGTTTCAAAGGTGAAATATGCGCCGTCATTGGCTGCGTTCATAGGTGTGATTGAGTTGTCTGAATTGATTCTTATAATTTCAAGACCTGTCCGTCCGCGCAGGTTTTCCGGTACCGGAATCTTAACACTGACTAAACCGTCCGGCTCAACCGTTACATTGCCTTGCTCCAGTTTTAACTCAAAAAGATTGAGCAAAGTCTTACCCTTTGTAGCGGCGTTTGCTGCAATCTCGGAAGAGGCGGCGTTGAAAATTGAAGGGCTTTGGGACGGGACAATCTGCGTGACAACAAAACTTGTTCCGGAAGGTAATGCCGTTCCATTCAAACCGGTTACAGTACCGCCGTTATTTTCCGCACTGATCGTTGATCCTTGCCCGGAGGCAGCAGCCTTAACAACGACTGCGCAGGTCGCTGTATAACCGCCATCATCAGTCTTTGCCGTGATTGTTGCGTTCCCTGCAGCTACAGCCTTAACAACGCCGTTTTCTACGGTTGCAACCTGATTGTCTGAAGATGTCCATGTAACGGTGGTGTTGTCGGCATTTTCAGGCGATACGGTTGCAGTGAGGGTTAACGTATCCCCTGCATTGAGATCGGCTCTGCTTTTGTCAAGCGAAACGCCTTGTACTAAAATTGCCGGATTTTTTGCAGCGTTCAACGCATCGGTAAGTTGTTTTGTCAACGCGTCAACAGTCGATTGCAGTTCTTCATTCAGATTTGTTCTTGCGTTAATCTGACCGATCAATGTTTTAAGAGCTTCCACGCTTGATTTTCTGTAATTGCCCAGCTTGTAATCGTTGTCTGTTACGCTGCTTTCAAAAGTTGTGGCTTCTGAAAGTGCACTGTTAAGGGCCGTCAAATCAGCGTAGGTCTGGAGCGTACTGTAAAAGTCCTTGAACTCTACAGAATATACAGTATTTCCCGTATTAGCTCCGGTTCCAAGTGAGGTCAATGTTTTGGCAAACTGGTATGTGTCCTGCTCATGTGCGGCCCATTCTGCCCTTTCGGCATCTGTAAGAGTGGGGCCCTGCAGAACTCCCGTATAACCAGTTTGACCATCCACTGTGGTATCCTTTGAGAGAATCAACGACATACCGTTGTTCGCTGCAAAACCGCGCAGGTAAGCAAATGTATATTTTGTGCCCGGTTTTAATGTAAAGTTGATGGGATAAACCCACTGGTTACCGGTCCCATCCGGGTCAACTATGGTTCTGGTGGCATACCCGAACGCACTCAGGCCTTGCGAAGCATCAATGTTGCCGCTGCTGTCCCTGAGATTCTTTGCGGCCGCTTGGGCATAAGGAATTGAAACAAAAGGACCGTCATTGATGCTGACTACAAAGTAGTACCTTACGTCGATATTTGAATCAGATGTGAACGTCTTCACATACGGCATATTATAGCCACTCGTAAGCTGTCCCTTATCTACCCACGCGTCCATCTGTTTGTCGCCGCTCGTTACATAATACTGTCCCGTCTTAGTATCTGACCACCCCGCACTGTAAGTATTTCCGACTAACACATGATGGTTATAGTTGCTCTGAAGCCAGACATTCTCGCTGGTTCCATCACCGTTTACGTCCTCGACAATGGAATAGCCTCTGGGATTGAACGGGTTTGCGCCAGCGCCTGATGATCCGTATGCTGCTGTTGTTGCAAACGCCGGCATTGACACTGATATCATCATCACGAATGATAATATCAATACAATTGGTTTTCTTACAAGTCCCCTTTTTTTCACTCTTTCCTCTCCTTCTTGGTAAGTTTTATATTGATACTAATATCCGATTCAAAAGTAGATAAAATCCGCATCAAAAGCTTGATTTATGCGTTTTGATGCGGATTTTTATTTACTCGCTGATCGGAGATTCGTATGACGCAGCTGCATTGTCACAATAATAAACGGATTACCACACATTTTGATTATAACAATAGAATATCAAAACAACAATGAAGAATATTTGCCTGATAAGGAATTGATTGTAATAATTTTTCGCTATAACGCACAAAATCTACCGTACTTCCGATTTATTTTTCGTTAAACTTTTACCGATTAACAGTCCGCCGTAAACCATACCGGCCATTCCGGATAACGCCGCGAGTAGAAGCAGCCAAAACGGATTGCTTCCCTTTAATACTTCCGATTTTGGTATTTCTGTGTCGGCAACTTTCTCCTGTAGCCTGCTTTTTCCGTCCGGTACCGAAGTCACCGCCTTATTTCCCGCTCCCGTGGTAATATCAAGTGATTTCTGCTGTTGGTCAGGCTGTTCTTTTGTTTGGATATCCGTTTGCCTGATGATATCAATCGCTCCATTGGCGGCTTTTGCAGCAGCGGAAGGCGAACCTTTTCCGGATTGTGGATTGACCCCCGTGGAAGGCTTTTTCTGCGTGTTGCTTTGTACGACTGTAATGGGTTTTCCGAAGCTTACCAATGAAAAGTATCCGATATTGGCACTTGCAGCAGCAACAACACTTTGTGTACGGTCGGATGATATTGCACCAGCTTTGAAATCGTCACCCGCATAATAGACGGAGATATCACTGCTCTTCATCGCGTCCGGAACAGGGAATTGAATGGTCATCGGTTGACTTGGCTTAATTTTGCTGTCGCCGGAAAATAACAGAATATTATAAATTTCAAGTTTTTGAACACCGGCTCCTATGGAATCCGCGATTGGTTTATGCCTTTGGTCGGCAGTGTCCACCCTGCTGACGATTAAGGAAACGTTATCGGGTATGCTGCCTCTTTCCAGCACGACTTTGATGCCGGTGACAAAATCACTCAGGATGATTTTATCCGATTGGATCTGTGATGATTTCACATTGATCACGGCGTTTTCAAGGTCTGTAACAGCCTTGTCGATATCCGACTGCAAATCCTCTTTGGTGAGCGCGCTTGCCTGATCAATCGTCTTTTTCAGCGCGTCTACCGCTTCTTTTTGATAGCTGCCGACTTGCGTTCCGATGTTCTCTTTTGCGGCGGCATAGAATTCATTTGCGGCTGTTAACTCCTCATTCAGCTTCGTCATATCCGAAAATACGCCAGTCTCGGTTTTGGCCGTGTTGATATCGGCGTTTATCTTGTTCGTCATATCGGCGATACTTTTGTCAGCCTCGGTTTTAAGCTGATATTTCACCTGCGTTTGCGCTTTATTCTGCATAGATGCAAGCTCTGCTTTCAGATTATCGATGCTGGTCTTTGAATATCTGCCGCTGGCATAGTCACTTTGCGTGATGCCGTTGAGAAAAGTCTGCGCCTTCGCTGCGGCGGTGTTCCACGCAGTCAAATCGGCGTAGGTCTGCACGGAAAACCTCATCGGAACAAAATGAACGTTATAATAATTGGTTCCTTCCACCTTGGTGTAACTTGAAATAAACTGATATTCTACATTCTTCATTTTGTCGTACAATGCCTGTTCGCTTGCGGAATAAGGATTCATAAGATAGCCATAATAATGATTAGCTCCATCATCCTGCAAAACCATTGAGATTCCGTTGTTGGCTTGCATGCCCTGCAAAAATCCGAACTCATATAAGGTACCGGGTTCAAAAGCAAAATTGTTGATGGGTATGGCCCACTGCTGATTCATTCCGTTCGGGAATTCCGTCAAATTGGTACTGGTTCGAATCGGCGTTCCCAAATGCGAGGTGAAATCGGAGACAGGAGCAAATTCACCGTTCTGACTTTTCCGCTGATAGGCAAACATAAAGTTATAAATCAAAGGGTTCCTGTTTGTGAAAGCATAGAGCTGATAGGTCGTACCGTCCGCCTTTGCTGCGTTAATATACTGTACGCCGTTGTCAGTACCCGTATAGACAGTCCCCCCGTCCTGCATATGCATATTGCCGTTTTCGTCATAGCCGCCATTGTCAAATTTACTGTACAGCCACTGGATTTTTCCGCTTTCTGTTTTGATTGCATATCCTTTTGCCGTAAATGGGTTTTGACCTTGGCCGGACGAGCCGAATACCCACACCTGTGCAGACGCGCTGATGCAAAACGCACACGAAAAAACCAGCGCTGATATTAAATATTTAATCCCCGATTTTTTCATTGTGCTTCCTCCGCTTTTTTATTATTGTTTGATTTAAGGAGCATCCGTATGAAAACGACTAAACAAGTGATAACCGCATTTTTGATAAGCCTTTTGCTGATTGCCTTCGGTGCCTTTCCTGTATTCGCCGCAGGCGGCGGTGGAACAGGCGGCGGAACAGCGAGCAATGCTGACATTGCCCTGATATTATCGTCATCCTCTGTAAAGAACGGTGATAGTAACGTGCTGTTGAATCCGACCATCGATCTGCATTTCAACAAAAATGTTGTAAATATATCGGTCAAAAGCAATAACAGCAAGTGCTTTCATCTGGTCGATAACAAAGGAAACAGCGTATCCATAAAGATCATTTTCCCTGACGATCAGCTCAGGCAGGATTATCGGGAGCATATCTTTATAACTCCGGCCCAAAACCTTGCGCCAAATGCAAAATATTCGCTCTATATTGACAAAACCCTACAGGCAAAAAACGCAACATCCATCGACAACGCCCATGTGGTTGCCTTCACGACAGGGCAAACCGCAACGACTGTCACGAATCCATCGCTGAAAGACCTTGACAGCGATGTTGAAGTTTACACCAACAAACTGCCGTTGACAGGAGGGCCTGTTCTTACGAGTTCAGCCGTTTCTTCAAAAGCGTCATCTCAACCTTTAAGCAACAACAGCCTTTCAATTATCATTATTTCAATTCTGGCAGCTGCCGTTGTTGTTTTTACCATCTTGCTTCTTGTAAGGAAAAAGGTTAAAGGGAATCACTCAAATCATCCCTGACAGTTTTAGAACAAGTTTTTTGCCAAGGCCCTGCTGAACGTAGATTGTCTTTGCAAAGCTGTTCACATAGCTATGCATGTACTCAAGTTCCTTTGCATCAGGTTTTGCGGAGCCAAAGCGTACTTTATACACAAGGTCTAAAAATTCGGTAAAGCTCATTCCCGTTAACGGGTCATACTTTTTTGATATTTCATCGGACGCTTCATAAGAGGCATGGCGGTCTATTCTGATTCCGTCAAACTGGATGAGCTTTGCGGCATAAGCGTACATCGCAAGGGCTGCTTTGGTCTTATCCGGCTGTGCAAACCGTCTGTTCCGCTTTGCTTTTCTTATAAATGCTGCAGCAATTGCGAAAGCAGCCATTATGATCACTGCGGCAGCGATTATAAAGAATATAAAGCTGGAGTTTTTCTTTGACTGATGGTTATTGTCGGCAATATTGTTTGTCAGCGCGTTATCCTGATCGTTGTATAAGTTCTTATCTTTCTTGGAAACTTTTTCGTCATTCCCTGTATTTTTGGAAGAATCCTTATCAGCGTTATAGTAGCCCGGCGTCAACTCGGCGGGCACCCAACCAACCCCATCTACATAGATTTCCGCCCAGGCGTGCGCAAAGGAATCCTTAACGTCAAGCGTCGCGTTTTCGGTTTGCGCGTAAATATCAACATAGCTGTGAGGCAGATAATAGCCTTCCACATATCGCGCCGGGATTCCCACACTGCGTAAAAGCATGACGGAAAGCGTTGCAAAATGGACGTCATAACCGCTGCCGGTTTTCAGAAAATTCTCGACAAAGTCGCTGTTTTCGGGCAACGGTTTGATATCCGCCGCATAAGTGAGCTTCTGTGAATAGTATCTGCGCAAAAATTCAACAACCGACTGTGTGTCCTTTCCTTTCAGGGAATCAATTGTCTCTTTTGAAAAATAACTTTCCAGTGCCTTTTCCGTTTTGGCAGGCACGTCAAGATAGCTGTGATATACAAAGGCCCTGTAGGCCTTTTCATTTTTTTGATATTGGGTATACGCTGCATTGTAATCAAGATTGTCTTTTTCCCACTGATTAAAATCAGCTGTTCCATAATCCTTAGAAATGGGGGGATACATCGAAAAAGAATAGTTTCTTGTCCCCAATAGTCCGGAACTGAAAATTTCCGAATCCTTTGCGTAATTTACATTCTGGGGCAGCAGATCACGGGTGGGAACCGCCTCATACGGCGCATAAATATATTTGCTTTCAAGCGCCAGATTTTCCACAGATATGCCGGAAGTTTTTAACTGTGTGCCGCCGCACAGCGCGGTAATCTGGCTTTGGGGATAAAAGTTCTTTTTTGCAAGCCACTCAAACAATCCTGTGTAATTGCCGCTGTAAGCGGTTGGGGGAAGGCTGCTCCAGCGGCTGCCGCTGTAAACACTGCCGACATACCCTTTCAGATAAACGGCAGACGGCTTTTGCATCTTTACCCGCATCACGACTTCATCGGTAAAGGCTAAGGTTTTCACGCTTTTTAAATCTCCGTTTGGCAGAATGTCCATTTGCACTTTTTTTGCACCGTATTGATAACGCAGATGCTCAATTCCGCTCACAACTTCTTCTTTTACACTGCCTATCGCTTGTAACGGCGTGTATTTTAAATATAGTGTGACAAAGCAGGTTACAGCACCGAAAAGGAGCGTAATCATAAAAACCCACGCTGCTTTTTGCAGTGAAAAGGACTTTTCAGAAAGGCCGCCTGACAAAATTACAATCCAGCCAATCAAGATCAAGGCGACGGCAGGCAGGGTAACAGCAGCCTGAAAATAGATACCTGCAAACGCAAATGGAAAAGTGAGCAGGATCACGGGCAGAAAAAGCCTGTGTCTGATACTGATTACAATGAGATACGCTAAGATCAGAATGACCGGAATCAGCGCCATGGCAGTGTATAAGCCTATATTCGCAGCAGAACCGGTGTCATAAGTGAGCAACCCGAGATTGTTCAGTTGGTCAATCCTTGTGATAATGCTGTTTGCAATTGTCAAGTAGCCCTTCCAGAGCTTATCGTACAGGGCTGCAAAATAGACAGCAATCGCAATCGGCAAAAACGTATTTATGTATTTGCCGGTCTTACCGGATAACGAATAGTACAAAGCCGGGGGAATCAATACACTGAAAATGATGATAAAAGCATCCGGGCGGGCAAAATCAAAAACGCTTAACAAACAGAGAAAACTGCAAACTGTCAGAACGGTACTGAATAACATAGCCGCCACCCCGGACGTGCGCGTCTTATTTATTTGTTTTTTGATCTGAAGAGTCTGCATTTTCGCCTCCTGATTTCTTTTATATTCGAATATTGCGTATATCTTCTTTTATCGTTCGGGGTAAAATGGTTGTAATGCATGAATCGGAAACATCTTCCGCTGTCTCTGTCACATAAATGGTTTTTACGGTCTGGTACATCGATCTTTGGGCTATCTTTTCCGGGTTCTCCTGGGTCGTAATATATAACAAAACCAGAGGCGTATTCCGATAGCTGCTGACCTCATAAAAATCCAGTGCAATTGCGTTTTTGTGATAGGAATGTGCAGAAAGCAATTCGGGCAGGTAAGCTTCGAGCTCATCCATGCTCTCGATTTCTTTAATCACGAGCTTTTCACCGGCGCTGTCATACCATGCGATGTTATGGCAGATTCCCGTTCCGATCAAAGAGCGGGAAACGGAAATAAACGTCGTCAAACAGGCGTTCAGCGCCTTATGGGAATTTTCTTTTTTATCGCTCCAAATTTCAAGCAGCAGGAAAATGGGATAACTCAGCGAAAGTCCGAAATCCCTCACGACAAGTTTGTTTTGCTTTGCAGAAAGTTTCCAATGGATTTTTCTGATTTCATCACCGGGGGTATACTCGCGCAAAGCGTAGATTTCATTGACGTCCTGTCCCTTTTTTGTCTGTGAGTATCGCTCACCGTCGCCTGTTATATCATTCGGATGCTTCATGCTGATTTCAACATCATATGTATCCGGATAGATAAGTCCGCTTTTTTCACGGTTTACCTTTTTTGATAAACTGAACAGGCCCAGGATATCGCAGGCAGTGATTTTGTTAAGCGTTACTGTTATCTTTCCGGCACTGACGTCGGAAACCGCAAAGGATGCGCTGCCCGTTTTTTTGCTGTCAACAGGGCAGAATATTTTGGTGCGAATCACTTTTCCGGTCAGATTGTTTCGGCATACAAAATGCAGAACCACACCCGAAACCGGGAAAATTGACAGATTCTTCAGCGAAAACCGAATTGCAGCCGCTTCACCCATCTTAATTATAGATGGAATTTCAAAATCTACAGTGACTTTTTTGTGAGACAGAAGCAGAAGCGCAAAAGAAAATAAAGGAAACACCACAAAAAAGAGAAACAAGATCAGTGAAAAATACGCATTTGTAAAAACGTACAATCCTGCCGTAAAAAGAATCAGAATGATATATTGAATTCGAAATTGAAGCATTTTCTTCACCAACCTTTCGCTTGAGGCCAGAAATTCTGGCCGGTTGTGTTACTATACAATAGCCGGGGCCTTAATCTTTTCCAAAACAGTTTTCAGAATACTGTCTTCGGTTTCTTTTTTTATTTTTGCCTGCGGTTTCAGGACAATTCTGTGACGGCAGACATCGCAAAATATTGATTTGATGTCCTCCGGAATCACATAATCCCTGCCTTTGAGCAAAGCGCCTGCCTTTGAAAGCATCATCAGCGCAAGAACGGCACGCGGGCTGACGCCAAGCTCCACCATATCCAATGTCCTTGTCGTTTCGCAAAGCTCGGTTCCGTAACGAATGATATCGTCCGATACAAAGATTTTCTGGACGTTCTGTTTCATCTCCAGCAGATCATTTACGGTGATGACCGGAGAGACCGTGTTCATCGGGTCCTCTTTCTGACGGTTCTTGATAATATCGATCTGATTTTCAAGGCTTGGGTACCCCATTGTCAGACGAACCATAAAACGGTCAAGCTGTGATTCCGGCAGATACTGTGTACCGGCACTTCCCGTCGGGTTTTGAGTGGCAATGCAGGTAAACGGCTGCGGCATCTGGTACGTAACCCCGTCAACGGTTACACGGCCCTCTTCCATGACCTCCAAAAGTGCTGCCTGTGTTTTTGGGGAGGTGCGGTTGATTTCATCCGCCAGGAACAAATTGCAAAAAGCTGCACCCTGCCGGTATTCAAAACTGTCGGTTTTCTTGTTATAAACACTGAAACCGACAATATCGCTCGCCATTGTATCGTAGGTAAACTGCACGCGGCGATAGTCAAGGCTCATCGACTTGGAAAACGCGACAGCCATGCTTGTTTTTCCCACGCCGGGAACATCTTCAAGCAAAATATGCCCGCCGGCAAGAATGACCATCAGGACTTTTTCAATCACGTCATTCTTACCCTTAATTACCTTTGACACTTCGGCAATAATGTCTTTCGCCCTGTTATCCAAATGATTCTCTCCTATCTCTTGTCGTGCTGACATAACAGCCCGTTTTTCAGCCAACGGCGGTATCTGCAGTTAAAGCAGGCGCGTTTTTCGTTTGTTACTTGTTCTTCTTCCACATCAGGTTCAAAATTTTCGCAGCCTTCGTCAAATATTCTGTTTGCGCTGAAATTGCGCATCTCCTGTTTTTCCATGACAGCCCATATACCAGCCTGCTTTGTAACAAGCAGAGTTAATTTCCCGTTAATCATGGATGGCTTGGCCTTCCATCCCACCAGAACCTGTTCATCGGGGTTCAGCTGGTTCCCGTTTTCATCCTGAACGGAAGAGATGATTCCGGTATTGGTAAAATCTTTGACCGAATAGGTTTTGCCCTCTGCAAACTGCGGAAGCTGACCCCTTAATGTTCCGTCGTTCCCCCACAAGCGCAGGCCGATTCCGGCAAGGGCTCCGATTACGCCGTCCCCTGTGCCGCCCGCTTCGTCAAGATAAACATTTGCTTCTTTCGCCAGGGTATAAGCGTCTTTTTTGCTGATGATTTTCCGCTTTGCGTCTTTGCCGTAATTAATCAGTGCCGCTTCATCAACTTTTCCAAGTACCGCAACGGCAAGCCCCGGGTCAGAACCGGGCGCGCTTTCCTTTTTGAGATGGTCAAAGCACAATGCGACAATCCGGTCATAGTCTTTATCTTCTATTTCACAGGGAAAGCACATGGAGCTGTTGTGGGACGTATAAGGAATACCCTCATGAATCAAGAGCTGATGTCTTGTTACAAATCCAGCCTCGCAGCCCAATGTAAATTTAATCAATACTTTTAACTCGTCGGCAATTGCGCCTGTTCCTTTGGAATTAAGATTGTCCGTATCATCAATACATATCAGTAATTTCATCGTATCATCATCCTCCTTTATTTTGCAGCTCTCATGCCCTCGCCGGACAGAATTTTCTGAGCAATCGTTTCTGTAATGTTCAGTTTAAAAAATCGGGTGTAGTAATCTTTTACCGTTTGCGTCAAATTTAAATCGCGAAATCTGTCGGGGTAAAGTGTACTTGCGATAAACAAGGCGCCCATCTGCGGCTCAATTGACCCGAAATGTCCCCAGCGTGACAGGCCGACCGGCAATGCAATTACTTTTTTGTTCTGAACAGCCGTCAGTCCCTGCCACTTTTTGTTGCTGTAAATGTACCCGACCACATTATAATCATTTACCATGATGGCCTGTGGATTCCAGCTGTAAATCTGTTCAAGAGTGGTATCTCTGCCGCTTTCTCCATTTCCGAGGTCTGCGTTTGCCGCAACGTTTTTTACTTCTGCAATATTAATTATGTCGGCACTGATGCACCCTGACGAGTAGGATTTTGTCGCCTGATTCAGTGAATGATAGACGCTTATTTTTTGCTGGTCACCGAGGCCGTTCAAACGGTTCTTCACATAAGCGAAGGTGTCATCCATATACCTTATATAACTGTCTGTGACCGCCCTTTTGTCAAAGATATTCCCGATCACCGTGATTGCTTTTTTCAATTCATTGACCGAAGAAAAATCCACAACGGCATACGGAATGTTCAAACGATTCAGCTTTTCTGCCTCGGCAGGATTTTCAGCCGTACTCTTTCGAACAAGAGCAATATCCGCGTTGATTTTCAAAAGCTCTTCCACATTGATTGAGCCGTTCTGAAACGGAACCGAAATGTTCTTGATACCCGGATATTTGATTTGCATGGCCACATCCCTTTTTACACCGTCCGGCGACCCGACTATTTTGCCGCCCTCATCGACGAGAACCAGCATATGCGCCGTTGCCGCGTACAGGCAGGCCACTCTCTGCGGTTTTTCCGGGATGATTACTTTTCTTCCGATGCAGTCGGTTATCGTCTTTGTTTTCCCGGAATTGGCCCGATAGGGAGATTTTGCGCAGCCCTGTAATAAAACAAAGATGCAGAGGACCGAAGCAACTATTTGTATCGCTCTTTTCATTTTTGTTCAAAACTCCTATTGCTGTATAAAGCAAGTATATATTTGCGTTCTCCTCTGCCATCGCTTGCAACTTCCGTAATGATGTTAAATACATCTTTTAAATTTTCCGGTGTAAGGATTTCGGACGGAGTGCCTGTCTTTTGAAAAACTCCATTATTCATTAAAGCCACTCTGGTATTTACTCCTGCGTTTTCAAGGTAAAACGCCTGATTTAAAAAATGCGTTGCCATAATGACGGAAAGGCCTCTGTTTTTTACAAGGTCTGTAATAATCTCCAGAATGTTCAGTTCATGACAAAAATCCAGATGCGATGTCGGTTCATCCATGACGAGCAAGGCCGACTTCTGAGCCAAGGCTCTTGCGATCATGACGAGCTGCAATTCGCCCCCGGAAAGTCTTGTATACTCTTTTTCTTCAAAGCCTTTCATGCCGACCTGTTCCAAAGCTTTATATGCCAGTATCCTTTCTTCCTGTGAGGGCGGTGAAAACATTTTTGACGCATAAGTTCTGCCCATCAGTACAACATCAATCACTTTATAGTCAAAACTTTTTTCATGTCCCTGCGGAACATACGCCAGATGCTCCGCGATTTCTTTTGGCCTTTGCAATTTGACATCTTTGCCGCCTATTTCGATTTTGCCTGAGTTCAGTTTGAGTAGCCCAAGCATGTTGTCAATGAGGGTAGATTTTCCGCAGCCGTTCGGCCCCACAATCAGGAAAGCCTCCCCGGCGTTTACCTCAAGGCTGATATCATGAAAGATATTCGTTTTTGAATCATACGAAAACGCTGCGTTTTTCACATTTAAAAGGCTCATGTTACCAGCTTTTCCCTTTAGTCTTTTTTAACAGATAGATAAAAATCGGACTGCCTGCAAGAGCCGTGATGATTCCAAGCGGGATTTCGGAACCGGTCAGAGAACGGCAAATGGTATCCACCATCAGCACAAAGCATGCACCAAAAGAAATACTGAATGGAATCAGCCATTTGTTGTTGCTCCCAATGATCATTCTCCCGATATGCGGGACGATCAGTCCAACCCATCCAACAACTCCGCTCACACAAACTGCACCGGCAGTTGCAAGTGTTGCAAAAACAATTACGGCCGCCTTATTTCTGCCTGTGTCAATTCCTAATGTTCTTGCCTCTTTGTCGCCCATGGAAAGAATATTGAGCCTCCACCGCATTAAAAAAAGGCCTGCTATTCCAAGAATCATCGGGACACCGGAAAGGACGATATCGCTGTTCTTCGTGGATGCAAGGCTTCCCATCAGCCAAAATGTTATTGAGGCAAGTTGGTTGTCTGTATCCGCCGCAAATTTTAATAGAGAAATCAATGAAGAAAATATTGACTGAATAATTGTTCCGCCAAGAACAAGCGTGATGGTGGGTGATCCTCCGCTGACTTTGCCGACAAGATAGCTTAATAAAACAGCCAGAATGGCAAAGATAAAAGCAAAAGGAGATGCAAGAAATACATTTCCGAACAAAATAATAGAAAGAGCCGCGCCAAACCCAGCACCATTTGAAACGCCGAGCATACCGCTTGAAACCAGAGGATTTCTGAAAATGCTCTGAAAAGCGGCACCGCTGGCTGCCAATGATGAACCGACAAGCACGGCAAGTACAGCCCTCGGAATACGAATTGCTGTAACAACAGTAAATATTTTGTAGTCAACCCCCTCTACTTTTCTTCCACTTACAGCTGAGAGGATACTTTTGACCACATCTCCGACAGATATGCTGTATCTTCCAATACAGATGGACGCGATGAAAAATACAGCAGGCAAGATAAACAGGGATAATATTACGAGCGTTTTTTTTTCGTTTTGACATTCAAATTACCTGTTTACATACTTTATTTTTAAATAATTGGTATTTGTAGCTTCCAATTAACTGGTATGATGGTATTGTATTATATTTAGTATGGGCAGTCAATCAGTAAATATAGGAACATTCACCTCCTTCTAGATAGACTTCCGACAATTCAACTGATAATATTTCATACATTATAGTCTGTATAGCCGCCATCCTCTCTATGCTTTACGAGTAAAAACAAAATTAAAACTTATGTACATATTTTATCAAGCTGCTGGCAGACCGCCGCAATGTGATGACCACGCCTAAGATCGCAAGCGGTATTTGAAAGGTCAGGAATAATCCAGCAATTTTGAAAATCGCACATTCGACAAGACAAAACCTCCTTTGTACAATGATGGTGCAAAGGAGGTTTGGCTATACGAAATCAATGTTTGAAGAAATGGGCGGGACCTGTCGTGGGGAAGGCGATTATCTGCTGCCGAATCTGGAGCTACCGGCCGCAGGAGAAAGTCTTTCTTTCAGCATGTATGGTAGAATGCGCCTAGTTCTCTGCCAATGTCCTTTATCGTAAGGCTGTAATCATTAAATTACCTGATTTTTTGTTAAGCATCAACTTTGTAAATTAATACCGAAGAAGAAATGGCTGTTCCTGTCCTTAATACAGCAGGATCGGGCGCCGTAGCAGAATTGTGAATCGTCACAGAATCACCCGCAGTAAGCGGCAGTGAAGCAAAAGCAGTTATGCTCTGCCCTGATGCAGTAAAATCAGCTCGACTTGCACCATTCACAAATATTGAGTAACCTTCAGGATTATTGCCTGAAGTGTTTACAACGAGTTCGATGTTATATACGCCTGTCAACCCAACAATTATCGGTGCGGTTCCCGGATCATGAGTGATATTCAGCAATGGACCATTATCGCTAAATTTTATATCTGTGCCTAAAGGTACTGTTTCGGTACCTACCTGGAATATACGGCCGTAAGCTAATAAGGACATATTATTACACCTTTCTGCTGTTATAGTTTTAATATTTTCTTTATTCTATGATATGTATAAACTGTACGTGATTGCTTTTCATCATAGATGCAAGCAGAGAAACCGATGGGCAGGAACACGGACTTGACCACAGAATCCCCGAAAAAGGGCAATTTTGCAAACGAAACACTCCCCGGGTTTTATTATTGGGGAGTGTTTAATTTGATTTATCAATCAACTTTGTAAATCAGTACCGAAGAAGAAATGGCTGCTCCTGTCCTTAAAACAGCAGGATCGGGCGCCGTAGCAGAATTGTGAATCGTCACAGAATCACCTGCAGTAAGCGTCAAAGAAGCAAAAGCAGTTATGCTCTGCCCTGATGCAGTAAAATCAGCTCGACTTGCACCATTCACAAATATTGAGTAACCCTCAGGATTATTGCCTGAAGTGTTTACAACAAATTCAATGTTATATACACCTGTCAACCCAACAATTATCGGTGAGGTTCCCGGATCATGAGTGATATTCAGTAAGGGGCCATTATTGCTATATTTAATATCTGTGCCTAAGGGTACTGTTTCGGTACCTGATTGGTATATCCAGCCATACGCTGCCAAACCACCAATAGATCCTGACGTTGTTGTAGTAGTAGTCGACGAGGTGGATGTAGTGGTCGACGAGCTGGATGTAGTGGTCGACGAGGTAGATGTAGTGGTCGATGAAGTAGTCTGGATTGAGAGTACATTTTCAATTTTAAAATCCAGCAGCATTTCTTTTTTAATAATGGTTTTCAGGACTTGCTGTACCGCGCTGTCGACTTTCAAAAGATCGTCAATTGTCGCTTGTGCGGGAGGAGTGTGCCCTGGTATCGTACCAAGAACATACTGAATTTTTTCTGCTTCGCAGTTAATTACATGTGATAATCCCAACTCTTCGAATGCTATAGATGCAAGCAGAAGATTTATAACATCTTCTCCGTTGATATTTATTTTAGAACTCACATCAGGGATATTGGGGAAAGACATATTAACACCCTTTCTGATATTTTAGTTTACTTTTCTCCTTATTTTATGATAAGTTTGAACAGCGCGTGATTACTATTTAACATATAAGTATCAAGTATAGTATCCGATGGACAGCAATAGACTTTACCTCGGAATTCCCATAAAAAGTGGCAATCTTGCAAACAAAAAGGCGCTCATCACTGAGCGCCGAAATCATTTCAGTTAATAAGTAGCTGACGTCGTGGCTGTCGTAGTCGACTTCAAAGTCATTGTTAAGCACATCTTTTTAAAATTCTCATATACTACAAAGGGTAAAAGCGTTGCTATAGCAATATGTTAAGAAATGGGGGATGTTATGTCATTTCCTAATATTCCGGATATAACTCCGGAGATTAACATATCCTTCGAGGAAGCTGTAAATCTTCTGCTTTCGTCCATTGCGATGGAAGAAATAAGCTTGTCCAAGCTAATGGATGCAGAAAAAGATAAAATTTTGCATGTAATACATAACTGCGAACATAATAATTCTTTACTGCAGGATGCCGTTGACATTGATGGAAGTGTAAACGCTACCATACAAAACATGATAAAAATGCAGATGCTTCTGCAATTCAAACTTGAAAAGGTAACAGAAATACTTTCCCATACAACTACCACATCAACAACGACGACAACAACAACCACTACTACAACAACTACGACCACGAGCACATCAACGACCACGAGTCATACGACAACTTGTTCGTCTTCGACATGCTCTACAACTACATATTGTCCATACAGATGCAGTCTTATAGGCAAGGGAAAAGGGTGTGTTTCTAATCAGTCAGATGAATTCTATTGCCAAACCACTTTCCTATATGCATTTATTTTAAAAAGTGATATACAAAACAGATTACTTCGTTATTCAGTTCAGAATAAAGATGCACTTTTGAAAATGGAATCCCATGCCTACAATATGAAAGTAGAATGTCCGGGGACCTTAAATACTCATCACATTGTAATAATTGGTAAATGCCATGTTGATAAATATTTAAAATCTGATTGTAATCTTTGTGGCTCGGCGAATTTCAAATTAACAGTTATTAAAAAATCGGCTGGAAAGACAGAATTCAAAATGGAAATCAGATCGGATAACATGCCCGAATTCAATCATAACAGCGGTTGTGTACAAATTAAAGATTATGATTCAGACTTACGGATTAGATGATTTTAGATTATCATTGTCATATCAATTTTTATATCTCCTTTTCAGATCGGTTACATAACAAGAAAATGGAGGGAAATGCTATGAAAAAAATCAGAACTAAAAGAACTCTGCATAGCGATGCTTCCCGATTGTCCTGTGGCGTGATGTATCTTTGTTCGGAGGATACCTTTCGGCGTATCCAGAACCGGCTGTATCAATTGACCGATACTCGCCCGGAAAGTCTCCGGTTTTCGAACATGAGCAAACAGATCAGTCCGGGGCTTGAGGAACATTCGAGGATTATTTAGCAAAGTATCCACAGACCAAGCTGCTTATCATTGATACGCTCAAAAGGTTCACAGCCATATGGCCCAATCGCCGTAATCGAATGTTCCGCTGCCGTGATGCAGTTTTCCTTCAGCTTGGAGCTCTCGGAGAGCGCCACGCATACGGACGAGAATTTCCGGCCCGATATCAAGACTGTGATGTGCAGGGAAAACCCGTTTGACCGGAAGTGCTGCCACCCGCTCAAGAGAAGCAAGATAGGAAGTTGGGTCAGTGGAGGGATAATAGGCGAAAAGTGTATCTTTATAGACCAGATCACCGGTAAAAAGATATCCCCGTTCCTTTTCATAAAAGCACATGTGTCCCGGTGAATGTCCAGGCGTATGCAGCACCTGTAAGGTACGCCCACCGATGTCAATCGTGTCGTTATCCTTCAGTACCCTCGTTGGTGTCCCTTGAAAAAACTGATAATTGTCTACATTGTACCCTTCCGGCAGATCACAGCGGTCGATTACCATGCCCTTGATTTGCTCCAAGGTTAAAGGAAATTTTCCGCTCAGCCAGTTTAATTCTTCTTGATGGGCGTAAAAATCCGGAAAATACTGATGACCGCCGATGTGATCCCAGTGAATATGGGTTGCTACGGCAGTAATCGGTTTGTCCGTTAGCTTCATTACCTCGTCATAAATATTACAAATACCAAGGCCGGTATCAATGAGAAGGCTGCGGTCTTTACCATTTAACAGATAGCAATGTGTTTCCTCCCAATGCCGGTATTCACTGATTATATGCGTATCCGCATCGATATGATTTATTGTAAACCAATCTTTCATTTGATTTGTCCTTTCTAAGCTGCTTACAATTAATGCAGCAATTATTTTATGTTATATTCGAAATGCCCGATATCTTCTTCTAAAATCAAATGCTTTTTACTGTCCGCCTCAGTGATCAAGCGAATCGGGCGGCAAGGATTTCCAAAAGCAAGATAGTCATCCGGAATGTCTTTTGTTACGACACTGCCGGCACCGATTACTACATTGTTTCCTATGTGTACACCACCTAATACAACGGCATTGCATGCAATCCATACGTTGTTTCCGATATGGATTTCTTCGGCGTATTCAGCCATTGTGGTATTTCCGCTTTCATCGAATCCCATACGTTCTTGGGCGATCAGTGGATGGGTCGTGGCCATTAATGAAACATTCGGCCCAAAGCATACATTGTCACCAATATAGATGCGGGCGTCATCCATCACCATTAAATTAAAGTTTGCAAAGAAATTTTCTCCGATAAAAGTATGGAGGCCGTAATTAAACTGGACAGGCCCCTGAAAATAATAAGTTTTGCCGATACCCCCGATAAGCTCCTTAATGATCGGTAAACGATTTGTGTCGTATTCGTCCATTGTATTATACTTTTGGCAAGCAATGTGTGCTTGATGCTTTATATCTTTCAGTTCTTTTTTACGCGGGTCAAACATTTTGCCCGCAAATATCTTTTCTTCTTCTTTCATATATTCAGTTACCTCCGACCCGTATATAAATAAGATACAATTACAGATGATAAATGCACAGTTCACCTTTTATAAAACATTATACCACTAGATGCCAGATAACGTTTGCTATATACTCTCAAGTCGTCGGTGTAAAGATTTTGGGTACCGATGAGAAGCGCAGACTTAAAAAATAACCAGATTTCTAGTCTTTTGATGAGACAGGGCGTTCCTATGAAGTAGTCTGCGATAAGCCCTTCGACTCTTACAATTCAGTAACATGCATCCAAAATGATCTTGAAGCTGAATACGCAAGTGAAATGTAAAACGGAGGGAAATAGAATGGGTTATCAAATCATTGTCGATAGTTGTGTAGACTTTGATGATCAGTTGCCTTGTCAAAATGTTGAAATCGTACTGGTTCCGTTTAAAATTATTATTGATGGAGAGGAAATAATTGACAACGGTTTTGACACATCCTCCTTTGTATCAAAATTGAAAGCAGGTATTGGAAAATTCTTAACAGCCTGCCCATCGCCTTATGACTTTTATTCGGCTTTTAAAAAGAATGCTTTTAATTTTGTGGTAACCATTTCTTCAAAGGTAAGTGGTTCCTATCAGAGTGCGATGATTGCTAAAAAAATGTTGGAGGAGGAGGGACAGGTTAATACGGTGCATGTGATTGACAGCAAGTCAGCATCTGCCGGGCAAAGCCTCGTTGTACTGAAATTAAAGAGCCTGCTAGAGCAAATTTCAGACAGTGAGCAAATTGTTCGGAAAATCAAAAAATATATTGCAAATCTAAAGACACTATATCTCCCTGTATCTGTTGATAACCTCTTGAAAAACGGCAGGATTAGCAACTTTAAAGCAACGATCGGAAAGCTCCTTCATATTATCCCTATTATCGGATCAAGCGAAAACGGAGAGATTGTATTGAAGGGTCGGGCAATTGGTAAAAAACAAGCCGTTGAAAGATTGATGGCGATTATTGCCTTATCGGCAACTGACATGAAAAATTCGATACTTGCCATCACTTATGTGGATAATAAAGAAGAGGCTGAAAATATAAGAAAAATCATACAGAACCGACTTTACTTCAAAGAGGTTGGTATCTTTCGTGCCGGAGCATTAAGTTCGGTGTATGTAAACAGAGGAGGTCTTGTCTTCGCTTTTTAGAAAGCCGGGTGATCGATCATCAGACCTGCAATGTTAATAATAGCCGTTATCAAAAACATGGTGACAATGTTGATTATGATTTTTTTCGCCAACACTAAAGCATTTAATAGGTAAGTTTACACTTAAGATAATGCTGATTAAGTACCCCGAGATTCCCGTCCTCAAATTAAAGCCGTTTAATACCTTCGTCATTTTGAAAGGCGAAGGTATTAAACGGTAGTTCACTTCAATAGACCGATGAATTCAAATATAGTACAATCGATATGGCAGTAACGAGAAAAGATACAAGTTAAGCGATACTTCATGTAAGCTGAACATTATTCTGAAATACCTTGCGGAAATGATAACCATAGATAGAGAGGCGTACAGCAGACGGGAACATCGCTGGCTTTTCTCGCAGTGACCAGAACAGCAATTTCCAGTAATACCGACGTTCTCTACCCAAAATGCCCAACCGAATAACAGAATGCAGAAACGCTCCGATATTCACAGCGCTGAAGCGCTCGCAGGCCTTAGCATCAGGCTTATATTGTTTGAGGAAGCGTATTACTCTTTCATAGTAATATTGGGGAGAATAAATTTTGGAGATAATGTTCTGATAACCTTCTACCAATATCTTTCGATCCATTTTAGGCACAAAATTGAGTGAAAAATCGGTGTTGCTCCCGGAAAACTGATTAGAAATCCGACCTTCTTTAACCAGGCGCTGATAAAGCTGAGTTCCTTTGGGCGCGTTAAGCAGCCCAACCATAGCAGTGGTAATGCCGCTTTCCTGAATAAATTTGGTCATTCGGTCAAAAATCGAAATTTTATCATTGTCGAATCCTACAATAAACCCTCCCTGTACCTCCAATCCGAAGGACTGTATTTTTTTGACACAGGCAAGCAGGTCGCGGTTCTTATTTTGACTCTTATTGCATTCACTCAGGCTGTCCTCGTCCGGCGTCTCAATGCCGATAAACACCTGATGAAAACCGGCATGCACCATGGCATCCATCAGTTTTTCATCATCCGAAAGATTGATAGATGCTTCGGTTATAAACTTAAATGGTCGGTTATGCGTATCCATCCACTCAGTGATTGCCGGAAGGATTTCTTCCATTGTACGTTTTTTATTTCCGATAAAATTGTCGTCCACGAAAAAGACACCGTCACGCCAACCGGTTTCATAAAGGCCTTGCAGTTCATTCAGCACCTGCGCAGCGCTTTTGGTACGTGGTTGGTGGCCATAAAGCTGGGTTATATCACAGAATTCGCAATTGAACGGGCAACCACGAGAATACTGGATGTTCATTGAGGCATATTTTTTGATGTTGATCAGATTCCACCGGGGCGCAGGCGTTTCGGAAAGATCGGGGAATCTGTCTGGTTTGTAGATATGCTTCACTTTGCCAGTCTGGTAGTCTGACAGAAATCGCGGAATTGTCACCTCACCCTCGCCTAACACAAGGTAGTCGATATCGTCAAAGCTTTCACTTTCAGAGGAAAACAAGGGACCTCCGGCTGCAATTTTTACACCAAACTTTTGGCAACGGGCAACAACATCGCTTACGGAAGCACGCTGCACCACCATGGCACTGATCATGACAAGATCTGCCCAGCGCAGATCACGATCGCGCAGAGGTTGTATATTCATGTCAATGAGCCGTTTCTGATACATATCGTCTGGCATCATCGCTGCAATGGTCATAAGGCCCAGCGGAGGAAACGCCGCTTTTCTATGCACAAAACGCAGCGCATATTGGAAACCCCAATATGTGATAGGGTATTCGGGATAAAGTAATAAAATATTCATTGGAAACCTCCATTTTCTTTCGATTTGTATTAAGTGTTTTTGTAAAGATTTTTTTGATCTTTTGGTGACAAACTTGAATTTTCTCTCATACCCAGCACCGCAGCGGTGAAATTTTCACATGGCGTATATAAGAGTCATGGCCGCTGCCAGTGCCAAAAACGGAAGCGCTGTTCCTACAATGAGTTGGCCTGGAGTGTGACGCTTTGCCTTTAGACTCGACCACCAGACGATGACCAATGGAATGATGCCAAGAAAGCCGGCCAACTGTCCGAAAAAAACGAGGATGGCAAATGGGCCAGCCACACCGCAGGCATGGCCGCTAGCCCGTACATGAATCAGCTTATTGAACAAGATAATTAGAATAGCCGAGAAGAGGTACGATAGAAAGATGATTTTAAGACTATTAGGCGCATGTGCAATGAAAGCCAGTGCACAGCCCAGAACATAACCAGCCGCAGCGAAGAGCATGGCGAGGGTGCGTTGTCCTTCCCTTCCTTTACTGCGGTAGTGTGAGAACAGCGGTTGTAACGGATAGGCAAGCAGCGGCAGAACAGTGAGAAATACGAGGGCGGCAGCAAAGAATGCGGAATTGCCAAAAACCACAGGATTATTTATAAATAAAACGACAAGCATCGTACCCGCCATAAATGGAGCAACCGTGACGATGCGGCATACCTTTGCAATATACATAGTCATTCTCCTATTCATCCAAAACTGTTTGTCCCTAATGCAACAACATCTCGACATTGGTAAAATACAAGTGGAAGGTTAAAGTCCCCTCGTTGCTGTTGAACAGCGCTCCATATATGTCGTAGTGCCTTAACAACATCATACCGGAAGCTAATTCTATTGTCACCCTACAGCTTACTGATGATACCCTACCCTGTATTCTTGTAAAATAGAATAGCTTTCAGTCAATTCTACTATCAAAAACATCACTCTACCAACGGTAGAATCCCTAAAAAGAGCTTTTCAACTCAATTTGCTTTTAAAATTTGTATCTATTATACTTGTAGTTAAGATGAACCGGATTGCAGTAATTATTTTAGAGGAGACATTGACCAGATGGATGACCTGAAATTTACAATTGCAAAGAATATAGTTGAACTGCGAAAATCAATGAACCTCACTCAAGCAGAGTTGGCTCAAAGATTGAATTATACCGATAAGGCAGTTTCCAAATGGGAGCGTGCAGAATCCATTCCGGATATTTCGATTCTTAAAAAAATATCAGAAATGTTTGGTGTCAGCGTTGACTATCTTCTTGAAACGGATCATCCGAAATCTTCAGAAAATCCATCTTGGCAGACGCGGCGCAACCGTATCGTCATTACTCTTCTTTGTGTTACGTTTGTCTTTATGTTTGCAACGTTTTTGTTCACGGGTTATGGCATTTTTTCCACTCCACTCCGCCGCCTGTGGATCATTTATATATACGCCATTCCTGCAGCAACGATCGTGGTGTTAGTATTTAATTCTATCTGGGGTCGCAATCGTACAGTGACAAACTGCATTATCACTTCTGTGCTTATTTGGAGTGTGCTTATTTCAGCCTATCTATCGTTTGTACACGAAAACCTCTGGTTACTTTTCGCCCCAGGTATTCCAGCACAGATTTTTGTATTACTTTGGTCGAAACTAAAATTCAGACATAAATAGAGGAAAAAATCGTTTTATATTAGAAACTGTGCATTATTTCCAGTGGATTTGGACTTACCTTAATTAATCAAAATAGGAAAGCTGTTCTGGAAGAAATGCGTACATACTTTATCAAAGTTGCTGGCAGACTGTCGCGATGTGATGACCACACACCGGAAATCGTGAAACTCACCGGTTACGGCAGAACGGTCATCAAAAACTGGTGCGCAAAAGGAAACCTTCAGCACTTAAAAAAAGGCATCAACAATCTTGTACCGAAGGTTTTCCTCGTGGACTTTTTCTGTTCGCTGCCCTTTCACTCCATCACGCGCAAAACGCCCTGAAACGCTGCAGAGCAGCAAGTGGCTGAATGTGGAAGATGAACAAACTGCACATAAAACAGTTTGAGATTTTTACTTGTTCTGCCTTCTTTCTGCCCAAGTCAGGACAGAACAGGATACATAAGGCGAAAATCCGGTGTTTGGGTAAAAAAAGAAAAGCCAGCAAACCTTTAGTGGATTGAAATCCACGGTTTACTGGCTTTATTGGCGGAAGAGGTGGGATTCGAACCCACGAGCCTCGTTAGAGACTACCGCATTTCGAGTGCGGGCCGTTATGACCACTTCGATACTCTTCCATACAATTTATATCCTGCGTCCTGTTACAGACGCAGTGTTTATTTTAATATAAAAAGCCGGAAAAGTCAATAGTTCACATTAACCCTTCAGTCGCTTTAAAATACGGCTTTCTTTATCATAATACAAATTAAGCCTGTGAAGCGCGCGCGTACAGATAATATACAAAAGGCTGAGCGAGAGCGGGCCTTTGTAGTTTTCATCATTGACAAAAGGAGCAAAAACGCAGTCGAATTCCAGTCCTTTTGAAAGATACGCCGGCATTATCAGCGCACCGCGTTTTACCTCTCCGGACTTCTCAAGAAGGTTTATTTTTATTTTTTTCGAGAGTCTCTCATAAAGTTCACGTGCCTGTGCTTTGGTCGGGCAGATTACAGCCACCGTTCCGAAACCATCGTCAAGTGCCTTTTTAATATCAACTGCCAGACGTGAATCAAGTTCATCATTTTTGCAGAATATCAGCTCAGGTTCTTTTTCATGGCGCTCAAACGATGATATTTCCGGACGTTCAGCCGGTATTTTCAAGGAGAAATTAGTTATTTCATAAGAACTTCTATAGCTTTTTTTAAGAGTCAGCAAAATAGGGTTCTTTTTATTGAATATTTCAATGATATCCTTATAAAGGCTGGGCGTAGCGCCGGTTTCAACTGACTGACCGATATCCCCCAAAACCGTATAAGATGCAAGGGGGAACAACTTTGAGAGTACCGCGTAATGAAGCGGAAGATAATCCTGTGCCTCATCGACAACAACATGTTTAATGCCGTCAAATCCCTCAGGTTTGTCTATCAGCAGTGAAATGTAACAAAGCGCTGCCATGTCCTGATAACCTGCGCCGGCTTTGAGAGCCGATGCGGAGTGATCGAAAATCTGTTCAATATCTTCCGGCAATTCAAGCCCTTTGCAAATGTTGTAAAACCGTCGTTTGTCCTTAAATAATGCACTGTAAACATCAAATGAGTCGAACCTTGTGAATCCCGCTACCTGACGAAGAACTCTAGTTGTTTCTTTAATCGCAATGAGCCGTGCGACGGACTTATAATCGTATTGATGACCGGGCACAACCCTCAATATGTTTTGCAGCTTTTTGTGAAGTTCAGGCTGTAATAAGTCGATTTTACTTTTTATCATCGTTTCGATTCGGCGCAGGCGGCTTAGCGCCGGTGCCTTTGTTTTGTTATTAAGGAAAATGCCCTTTAATTCATCGCGGTTTGCAATGATTTTGCCTCCATAGCTGATGTCGGTAAATTTAATCAGCCTGCGCTCATAATAGCGCAGAAAACGCTCCAGAATCTCTGCAAAAACCCGTGAACCCTTGAATAACAGTTCGCTTTGAATCAGTTTGCCTGAGTCTTTTCCTTCCTGCTTAAGAACGTTATCAATAAATTCAACCCGGTCATAGCCCGCGGTTTTCCCCGTGAGGCTGTGAGCGAGGTCGCCAAAAGTTATTTCCCTTACATTTTCTTCACCCAATTGGGGCAGAATCGCGCCTATATATACGCTGAAAACGTCGCTGAGAGAAATAATTATAATGTTTTTGCTGGTTAATCCCTGCAGTGCGCTGTGGTAAAGGAGATAAGCGATGCGGTGAAGGGCAATTGTTGTTTTCCCACTTCCCGCGGAGCCTTGAGCGATAAGAAGGTCGCTTTTGGTGTCACGTATTATGAGGTCCTGCTCGCTTTGAATCGTCCTGACAATACTTTGCATCTTCGGCGAGGCGTTATGAGCAAGTGTTTCCTGTAAAACTTCGTCGTTAATAACAAGGCTTGAGTCAAAAAAATATTTGAGGGCAGAGTTTTCAATGCGGTACTGCCTTTTAAGTGAAAGTTCACCGCCTATTTCACCGTTGGGAGAAGTATAACTTGCACGCCCGGTTTCACTGCGGTAATATATGCTGCTGATTGGAGCGCGCCAGTCATATACGAGAATGTCACCATCCCCGTTTGCGTCATAAACATTGTGAAGACCGATATAGAATTTCTCCGGTTCCGGCTCGCCGTCCTCTTTGAAATCGAAACGTCCGAAATAGGGCGATGAAAGAAGCCTTTCGTCACGGTCGAGCAGCTTTGACAACATAGTAATCGCGGCGAGTTGGCGCTGATCTTCCGCTACGCTCTGAGAAATGTCTGCAGACAGGCCTGAACTTTGGTTTTCGCTTGCAAGTACGCCAAGCTCCCGCCTTTCGTGGTAAAGGAGGTGCTTTCTTGTTTCAAGTGACTCTCTAACATCAGAAATTTCTTTTTTTAAGAAATCGAGCACTGTGTTAAGATAATTTTCTTCGGTTATGAACTCCTTGCTTTTTTCGCTCATCTTGCCCTCCTGAACCCAAAAACAAAACTTTATAGAATTTCAAGCCCCGGCAGAAATCGGTTCTGCCGGGGTAATTTATACATTGTATGATAATTTCGGTAATCTTAATTATAACGCTTTTGGTATCGGCCCGTCAACTGCCGTTATCCATTAAGCATAACAATTGAGAGATTGAGGATTGAGGCAAAGAGAACCCATGCAAGGTATGGCAGCATCAGATACCCTGCCTTTTTATCAATTCTGAAAAATTTATAGGTTGTTACGGCGATATAAATCAGAAGAATGATAATATCAACAAGCGCCGCCGCACGAAGCTGCAGTGTAAAGAATAAAACGCTCCACAAAACATTGAAAACAAGCTGTATACAGAAATAAATAAATGCGTTTTTTATTTTAGGCTCTTTTATACCATCTTTTATAACAAAGTAAAGAGCAATGCCCATTAAGACATACAAAACAGCCCAAACAGGGCCGAATATCCAGGAAGGCGGTGCGAAAGCAGGCTTTTTCAACGCCCCATAAACCTGTTTTGAGTTTAAAGAGAACAACCAGGCGACAATTCCTGTGCCAATTGATAAACCTAACGAAAGCAGTATCCGGGAAATTTTTGATTTGCTGTTTTTTTCTGTTGCTTCTGGCATTGCAGCCAACCCCTTCCGAGAAATAAGTCAATTAATTAAAATTTAGAACAATTATAATATATGAAAAATTATTGACTTAATGCAAAAATGGTTTTGACAAAACTTAACCTGCGACAAGTTTCCTATTATGTTTAAAAATAAATGTCATCATAGGAAATATCATGTGTAAAGTTGTCCCATTTTCCACTTCAGATGAATATTATGGAATGTGCTGATTAAGTGAGTTTAAGATTCTTGATGAGTTTTTCAAATATTTGTTAAATAAATTATTTTATATGATTAGCAACCGTGTTTCGTGGCAAAATAAAAGTGTTACAACAGATGCGGCTCAGCCGCGGACAAATCATCTCGTAACGGAGAGTGGAGAGTTATGACTGTACACAGAGGAGATATTTATTATGCAGATCTAAGTCCTGTTGTTGGCTCTGAACAGGGCGGTGTGCGGCCAGTGCTCATTGTTCAAAACGATGTGGGAAACAAATACAGCCCAACTGTAATCGCCGCCGCGATAACGAGCCAAACTGCCAAAACGAGACTTCCGACGCATATTAATATTAATGCAGATAAATGCGGTTTGGCAAAAGATTCGGTCGTGCTCCTGGAACAGATAAGAACTTTGGACAAAAGAAGGCTCAAAGAAAGAATGGGTGCGCTTGACAACAATTCAATGCAAAAAGTAGATAATGCGCTCTCCATAAGTTTCGGTCTTGGTCAAACAGGTATTGACAGAAACGCGGGCATTACATAAGCAGCGTTTCTGTAATTTTTTCTGTCTGCCGCAATTTTAACGGCAGGCATTTTTTTTGTAATATTATACTTTCAACAGGGCAAAATATCTTTGCGGTAACAAAATCGTGAATTAGCCGTAAACAGAAAGTAAAGGAGTGTCCTTATGGCAAACTTGACTTCAAAAGAATTATCAGCCATTGAAGATCAGCTCAACTATGAGCAGGTCCTTGTCAAAAAATATCGTACTTTCGCAAGCGCCTGCAACGATCCTCAGCTCCGCCAGAAATGTGAACAGGTTGCATCCAGGCATCAGGATCATTTTAATCGCTTAATGAGCCATTTGAGCTAAAGGAGGAACCTTATAATGCAGTTTAATATGAACCAGCAGGGAACTAACACAATGGGCGACCAGGAAATTGTAAACGACTCCATAGCGTCACAGAAGCTTATCACTGAAACCTACAACACTTATGCAAATGAATGTGCGACACCGAATCTCCGCGATGAGTTCATGAATATATTAAAAGACGAGCATCAGATTCAGGCTGAACTTTTTACTGAAGCGCAAAAACGCGGCTGGTATCAGGTAAAACCCGCTGACGAGCAGCAGGTTCAGCAGGCAAAGCAGAAATATCAAAACATGCTTGGATAATTTTTTGGGTGAACGGAAAGTTCGCCCTTACATAATTAATAAACACGATTTTTGAAAAAAGAAGCGGCTTAAAACCGCTTTGCAGTAATAAGCCGCTTAATAAATACTTTTTAGCAGTATTCCGGAACATTGTTTAAACTATCCCTTGTGGTGCCACGCGACAAGATTAACATAATAGTCGTTATAGTCGTTATCTGTCGAGTCCTCTATACAATAGTTGTAAAGATAGCCGACTATATTTGAAACATCGTCGACTATATTGCTTGAAAGAATACACTGTTTAACATTATAGCCCGACGGAAGAGATACTTCTACGCGAAGGTGGGGACCACCGTTATATGTGTTGGATCCCTGCAATATTAACTGAAGGTCTGTTGACGGGCTTTGCTTTACGGCAGTAAAATATGTGGTATTATCATCTCTTAAAGTAATCGTGCCGCAGCTAAGGCATTGGGAGCATACCGTCCACGCCATAAAATCTCCCTTCTGAAAATTGGTAACCAGGTATGTAGCTGTATTTGACATAATTATATTTCCCCTTTCAAAATCATGATTTTTGTGACGCTAAGAGTATACTTTCGAATCTTTGCGCTTCATTCTGGAATACTGCATCATCCACCTGCACCAAGTCGTCCATTGATACAGCATCGTTAGACAGCATCATATTGTTAACCTGCGTTAACGGTGTTTTCCCGCTCACTTTGTTACGAATATCCATTGCAATAACATTATAATGGAAGAAATCGTCGCTTCGTGTACCCATAACCTGATTAGCTGTTTCACCGACGTTGTAAGATACAAGAAGCTGGTTTGTTGTTTCACCAAACAGCGGCTTTTTATCATAATAGTATTGATATTCCGGAAAAACATTGCTCCAGTGACTGCATAACTCAGGAACCTTTTCGGATGTTGTAAGAAAACCCTGGGCAAGGCGCGTTGAAAAAGTATTCCAATCATCCTGAGAGGGATGCGGTGTGCCCAGACAGTCGCAGAGGAAATTTAATATTTCCTGTGAAGCAAATGTAAACTCCTGTGTGTTGCTTCGGGTGTAGCTAAAAGTATAATTATCTCCTTCACTAAGTTTCAATTTCAGATCCATAGTGAGATAAGATAAATCCGGTGCATGGGTCGCTTCGGTATGACCGATAGCATAAATCTTATGATATTTTCCCGGTGAGAAGCTGGCTGTAATATCTGACCCATCTATATTGTTTACAGCTCTTGTGAGCCAGCAGTAATTTTCCCATCCATGAAAACCCGAGAAATTCTGGTGTGCGTATGTATCGGCAAAGGTGTGCAGTAGTAAGCCTATACGGATAAGATTTTCTTTTAAAGGATTAGTCTTATAAATATTTTGCGCTTCCAGCATGAGACTCTGCATTAGGGACGGCGTATCCATTCTTGCCGGATTTGTCCGCCACTCATCCCGGGTTTTTCTTTGAACGTTCAGCGGCTGCGTCGGAATAAAGTGGTACGGAATCGTTATTTCACGCTGGTATTTCGGAATAACCAGTCTTGCCATATCATCCCATGAGTCAAAACCTGTGGTAACTGTATAGAAGAACCAGCCGATCGGCAGCTTCCTGGCAAGGCTGCGAGCAAAAACCGGGACATCTGAAAGCCATAAATTCTCATATTGATTATAATCATCTACAAACTGCGAATATTGCGCAATAACCTGTGCGTCATTCTCGTTGAAGCCTGCTTTTCTTGCCAAAGTTTTCACGGCAAAATAATGAAAATTGATATCCAACTAAAAAAACCTCCACTTCATTTGATATTTCTATTAATTAATAT
>DATALE010000014.1:0-4730 GCA_036261235.1 Ruminiclostridium sp.
CATGAAGCAGTCGCCGGAAAGAGCGATCCAAAAGAAGCCGCGAAGTGGATTGTCGGCGAAATGATGCGCAATCTTAAAGACCGTGAGATCGAACCGGAAAATATTCCGTTTGGCCCTGAAAACCTTGTCAGCATTATTTCAATGTGCAAGGCTGGCAAGATTACCGCGGCATCGGGCAAAAAAGTGCTTTCCATGCTCTTTGACGAAAAGGGTGAAACAGCCGAGTCCCTGGTCGAAAAGCATTCGCTCGCAGTTATCGGCGACGAGGGAGCCATTGATAAAACAGTTGCAGACGTTATAGCCGCAAATCCCAAATCCGTCGAGGATTTCATGGCAGGCAAGGAAAAGGCTATCGGTTTCCTGATGGGCCAGTGCATGAAGGCTCTTCACGGAAAAGCCGACCCTGCTATGCTGCGCGAAAAACTTCTGAAAAGCCTTAAGGCAAACAATTAACCGCTGACACCTTTACCGTCCTTACGCTTGTATATTTCCCGTGATATAACAATGATTTTCGCTAAGACAAACGGTATCAGCTGCGTTTTTTGTTTTATATGACGGCACGTATGAACATTTATAAATTTGCGGCGCTGTCTTAACGCCTGACATAAAGAATTTATTAAAGGAGAAACAAAAGCCCAATGACTTATTATGAAGGAAGCGCCCCGACGCCTGCCGGAATTGAGCAGATTCACGCTGCCGGGAGCAATGCCGCCGTTAAAGGATTTGTACACAATATCCGTGACATGGGTGACTTTTCTTTTGTCATCCTGCGCACGGGTTCAGATGTAATTCAGTGCGTCTATACACCGGACAAAACAGATTTTGACATAACCACGCTTAAAATCGGCGATTCCGTTGAAGTATTCGGCGAGGCGGTTGACGAGCCAAGAGCGGTAAACGGCTTTGAAATAAGACTGAAGCGCATTAATGTTATTTCTTCACCAGCGGGGGAATACCCTTTCACTATCGCTAAACGGTCACTTAACCTCAATATAGATACAAACCTGAACTACCGTCCGCTTACTCTGCGCAACCCGCATGAGAGGGCAATTTTCAAGATTCAGGAGGGAGCGGTCAGAGGATTTTCCGAATTCCTGCGCGCGCACGGCTTTACAGAGATTCACTCCCCGAAAATCGTCGCCGCCGGAGCTGAAGGCGGAGCGAATATCTTTGAACTTGACTATTTCGGACAAAAGGCATACCTCAACCAAAGCCCACAGTTCTATAAGCAGGCTATGGTTCCGGTATTCGAACGTGTTTTTGAGGTCGCGCCTGTTTACCGCGCCGAAAAACACAGCACCTCGCGCCACCTTAACGAATATATCGGCCTTGATTTTGAAATGGGCTTTATCAGCGGCATGGGCGACGTCATGAATATGGAAACCGAAATGCTGCGATATCTTGTTGAATTTATCAAAAATAATTATGCAAAAGAGATATCTATCTTAAAAGCCGAGCTGCCGAAAGTCGGCAAGATCCCTTCAGTAACATTCATGGAAGCCAAGGATATTATCGCGGCAAAGGGCAGAAAAGCCGGGAAATGGGACCTTGACCCGGATGATGAGACGATTTTGAGCGATTGGGCAAAAGAGGAACATGACAGCGATTTCGTGTTTATTACGCAATTTCCTGCCGCAAAACGCCCGTTTTATGCTATGGATGACCCTGAAGACGACCGTTTCGCTTTGAGTTTTGACCTGCTCCTGCGCGGGCTGGAAATTACAACAGGCGGACAGCGTATCCATGATTACAACATGCAGGTTGAAAAAATGCGCCGTATGAATCTTAACCCTGCAGATTTTGAATCTTACCTCATGGCGCACAAATACGGTATGCCGCCTCACGGCGGGCTTGGAATCGGACTTGAGAGGCTTGTTATGAAACTTCTTAACCTCAAAAATGTCCGTGAAGCAAGCTTGTTCCCAAGGGATATAAGCAGGCTTACGCCCTGACGGCACAACAACTTTAAAATAACGCGGCCTTTTCCCGGTGGTGTTATTTTGTCACAAAAAATCGCATATCTATTTATTAAGGTAAATCATCGGGAGGCATTATTTTGAGCGAAATCAGAAATTTTCAAATGAATATTTTATATTTTAAAGTTGCAAAATTGGATGTTCTATGCTATACTAATAATATAATATCGCATGTGGAACAATGGTGTTTCGCGGCAGCCTTGCCGTGATGCACCTTTTTTCTTTTTATCTTTATAAGGAGGCTATATTTAAATGGAAAATGAAAAAATTATTTACCCCGTCTCTATTTTTGGCGAATATGTATTTAATGATTCCGTAATGAAATCACGCCTTCCCAAAGCAACCTACAAGACCTTAAAGAAAACTATCGATCAGGGTTTACCCATCGACCCGTCAATTGCTGATGTTGTTGCCAACACCATGAAAGACTGGGCCATCGAAAAGGGTGCGACTCACTTTACACACTGGTTCCAGCCGATGACCGGCATCACCGCTGAAAAGCACGATGCGTTCATTTCACCGACAAGCGACGGCAAAGTCGTTATGGAATTCTCAGGCAAAGAGCTTATAAAAGGTGAGCCTGATGCATCATCCTTCCCGTCAGGTGGCCTTCGCGCTACTTTCGAAGCAAGAGGCTATACAGCTTGGGACTGCACTTCACCGGCATTCGTAAAAGACGGAACTCTCTACATACCGACTGTTTTCATCTCTTATACCGGCGAAGCACTTGATAAGAAAGCTCCGCTTATCCGTTCGACCGAAGCCCTGAGCAAATCCGCTATGCGTATCCTTAAACTCTTCGGCAACACGGATTCAACACTTGTTACAACCACTGTCGGTCCTGAACAGGAATATTTCCTTGTCGACCGCGCACTTTACAATAAACGCCTTGACCTTATGCTCGCAGGCCGCACGCTTTTCGGTGCGAAACCTCCGAAAGGTCAGGAACTTGACGACCAGTATTTTGCACGCCTTCGCATGAGAGTCAGCGAATTCATGCACGACCTTGACAATGAACTCTGGAAGCTCGGCATTACCGCAAAAACAAAACATAACGAGGTTGCTCCTGCACAGCATGAGCTTGCCCTTATCTTCGATTCCGCAAATGTCGCTACCGACCACAACCAGACCGTTATGCTGACAATGCGCAAAATCGCGAAGAAACATGGTCTTGCATGCCTGCTTCATGAGAAACCGTTCGACGGCGTAAACGGAAGCGGTAAGCATGTCAACTGGTCAATGTCAACCGACGATGGCCAGAACCTTCTCGAGCCGGGCAAAACTCCGCGCGACAATGCTCAGTTCCTGCTCTTCCTTTCTTCAGTAATCAAAGCTGTCGATGACTATGCGGATCTTCTCCGTTTAACAGTTGCAAGTGCCGGTAATGACCACCGCCTTGGTGCTAACGAAGCTCCTCCTGCAGTTATTTCAATGTTTGTGGGTGAGGAACTCTCGGCTGTCCTTGAATCTATAGAAACAGGCAAACCGTACGCAGGTGTTGAGCGCTCAACAATCGATATCGGTGCGACTTCTCTGCCGAATCTCCCGAAGGATACTACCGATCGTAACCGTACTTCTCCGTTCGCCTTTACAGGCAACAAGTTCGAATTCCGTATGGCCGGTTCTTCACAGAGTGTCGCTTCACCGTGCTATGTTCTTAACGCCGCTGTTGCTGATATACTGGCACAGTTTGCTGATCGCCTTGGAAAAGCCGACGACTTCATGGCAGAAGTAAAGGCAATCGTAAAAGAAACCATTAAGGATCACAAACGCGTTATATTCAATGGCAACGGATATACAGACGAGTGGATCGAAGAGGCTGCAAAACGCGGACTCCCCAACTTTGCGAATACTGTTGACGCTATCGAAGTTCTTAAAGACCAGAAGAACATCGACATGTTAAAGCGTACGGGTATCATGACAGAAGTTGAGATTGAATCCCGTTATGAAATTCACCTTGAGAACTATTCCAAGATTATCAACATCGAAGCACTCACTATGCTTGAGATGGCAAATCGTCAGTTAATTCCGGCAACCCTTTCATATCTCAACCAGCTTGCAACCCTCAACGTCAACCTGAAAGCCGCCGGTGCGGCAAGCAAAGCTGCGAGTGATATGCTTGCAAAGGTAGCAGGGCTTGCTGACAGCTTTGAAGCACGCACAGCAGCTCTTAAAGCAGCCGTTGACGCTGCCTCTGAAATTGAGTGCCCGAAGGGTAACGCAAAAGCGTATCGTGACAGCGTTCTCACAGCTATGGCTGATGTCCGTGCTGTTGCAGATGAGCTTGAGACAATCATTTCTGCTGATGTATGGCCGATTCCAACATATGCAGATCTGCTCTTCAGAGTGTAATTTAACAGATAAAGTATTTACGGCCGCCGCAAAACCTTGGGGTTTTGCGGCGGCCGTTTTTTGATATGAGCTGTATGCATGGCTTTTGAGTATCAAATTAAAAAGCATGTTATTTGTACGTTTTAAGACAGCAGCATAAATTAAGGCCTTTGTCGCTCTGCGCCGCGACAGGCGCTTTCTTTGTTCCGCCAAAGAAAGGAAAGGCAATTTATATTTCTTTTTCAGTTTAAAAAAGCACCATCTAATAAGAACTTTGCCACTCTGAATTGACCCCAAAAAGTTAGACAAATATTAAATCAAGCAGCCGAAAGGGTTTGCTGCCTGTGTAAAGCGGGAGGCAAGCCCTTCAGTTTTGCCTTGATACGGCGGTTGTTGTAATAATCAAGATAGTCCACGAGTTCT
>DATALE010000025.1:0-2889 GCA_036261235.1 Ruminiclostridium sp.
GTAAGGTTGCCTTTTTTAAGATTGATTTTTGAGATGCCCGACCGGTAACGCGACACCTCCGCAAGATTGTTTGACAGCCTTAAAATGCGGTAGCTGTTTTGGGTAATAAGTTTTATATATGCCTTCGTAATCTCGTCATTGCTGTCATCAAGGTGCCTTGCCATAAGCCCCAGCGTTGAAAAAATGACGGTCAACGGAATTTTGTACTCATTAGAAAAGGACGCTATGATTTTCTCCGGGTGACCGTCTGGAAATGTTCCGTTGTCATTAACGCTATTTTTTAAAAAAACGTTGCACCCAATCAATTTATCTTTATCCATGACCGGAACAATCTGAACTGAAAGATTGCTGAACGGTTCAGCCTGTTTTTTCCCATCAAAGGTTTTTCCGGTTTTCAAAAAGCTTATAACCTTGTCGGGACTGTAGTTATTTACAAGTTCAAGAACGCCGTTTTGCAAGGTCAGTGTCGGGTAACGACTTAAAGCCTCTTCATTAGCCCAGCAGACATTAAGATAAGCGTCGGTTAAAGCTATCGGTTCATGGGTATTCCCATAAAAGTGCTTTCCCGCGTTTAAGAATTCCTCAAAATCCATTTTAACACATCCAAACCACAAAATATGGCATATTTTTTTCACAAAATCTGTGTTTAATTGGGTATAATATTAAATGCAACCTTTGACGTACTTTTTTTGTAATATTAGCCTTTTATATTATATCAATATATTGGCACATTTTCTATACAAAAACATTTTTTATAAAACAATTTTTACAAATACCTCTTCATTTGGAATTTGAAAGTTATTAAATTTGATATTTAACAAACTATCCCTTGTATTATTGGATAAAATGATATAAAATATGATGAGGAATTTAGTATTTGGAGGTTTATCAAAATGGGTATTAAAATTGGTATCAACGGTTTCGGCCGCATCGGCAGACTTGTCTTCCGTGCTGCTACAACAAATCCTGACCTTTATGACGTCGTTGGTATAAACGATCCGTTTATCGATGTCGACTATATGGTCTACATGGTAAAATACGATTCAATGCACGGCAGATTTGAAGGCGAAGTCAAGGCTGAAAACGGCAAGCTCGTTGTCAACGGCCACGCCATCAGCGTATATGCTGAAAAAGATCCTGCAATGATTCCTTGGAAAGATTGCGGAGCTGATTATGTTGTAGAATCCACTGGTGTTTTCACAAGCACTGAGAAGGCTTCTGCTCACCTTACAGCTGGCGCTAAGAAAGTTGTTATCTCCGCTCCTGCAAAGGATAAAGAGACCCCGACTTTTGTCTGCGGCGTAAACTTTGATAAATATACAAAGGACATGAAGGTTGTTTCAAATGCTTCCTGCACAACAAACTGCCTTGCTCCTCTTGCTAAAGTTATTAACGATAACTTCGGTATTGCCGAAGGCCTTATGACCACAGTTCACTCAACAACAGCAACCCAGAAGACTGTTGACGGTCCTTCCAAGAAGGATTGGCGCGGCGGCCGTTCGGCTTCCGGCAACATAATCCCGTCTTCAACCGGTGCTGCTAAGGCTGTTGCTCTTGCTATTCCGGAACTCAAAGGCAAACTGACAGGTATGTCTTTCCGCGTTCCGACCCTCGATGTTTCTGTTGTTGACTTAACAGTTAAACTCGAAAAAGCAACCACCTATGAAGAAATCTGCAACACTATCAAGAAGGCTTCAGAGACCACAATGAAGGGCGTTCTCGGATATACCGATGAGGATGTTGTTTCAACTGACTTCATCAGCGATCCCCGCACTTCAATCTTTGACTCAAAGGCCGGTATCATGCTCAATCCTACATTTGTCAAACTGGTTTCCTGGTATGACAATGAGTGGGGTTATTCAAACAAAGTCCTTGAGCTTATCAAGCACATGTCAGAAGTAGACGCGAAGTAATTTTAATTACAGCGCTAAAAAGCGCCGCCCGTTTGGGCGGCGCTTTTTTTGTTATTTATTTTTAAATCTGCCGGTGTCCCATACTAATTCCTATTCTTTTAATATTTCTATCAAAGATCAGTTTCGGTCTTTGGCTGTTCCTCAAGCTGTCTGCTCGCAAAGATAATATGCTTTACAAATAACGTCAGCGCCGAGTAGTAATACGGAATAACATACAATACCATTGCGGCCGTTAAAAGCATCATAACAGAACCAATAACAAGACCGGAAACTGTCGAAAAGAACACTGCGGCGAAAAAGCCCAACGCCCAACCCGCATAAGACAGCACAAACTTTGTAAGCTCCCACCTGTACCCTTTGGATATTCTAATTGAGTTTTGCACCGCTTTGGTCGTTTTAACCGTGGTATCTTCAACGACAAGATAGTTTGCCAGAATATATTTGGAGGTTGCAAATATATATAGGAACATTCCGCCCGCAAAGAAAAACAAGCCCGCCATCATTAAAAGCCCGCCGTAAGAAATATTCTGAATTTCTGCCGCTGTAAAACTTTTTGCATTTAGATTTATATCCTTAATAAAATACTGCGCCGCAATTGTCAAAGCGCCGGGCAAGGCAAAGCACAGAATTCCCCAGAATGCTTGGCGCACGCCGACATTTATTCTCAGAAGCAGGCTTTTCCCAAACAGACGACCTGAACCGTACCAGCCGAAAACATGTCCTATTTCGGGTTTTGTCCCGGATGTAAGATTCCAGTACCACTCCGCCATTCCAAGAATAAGCGGAGACAGTAAACAAAACGTTATGATTGAAAATACTGCGCTGATTAACAAAGAGTTAATATCCAGGTTTATATAATTTTTTTCGGTCAACGCCTTGATTCCTATTACATTTCTGAATGCGTCTTCAAGTTTGGCCGTGCCGAGATAAATAAGGGCTAAAGTCAGCAGAATAAATGTTGCTTTAAACCAATATC
>DATALE010000035.1:0-2006 GCA_036261235.1 Ruminiclostridium sp.
TTCGTACAATTCATTAAAAAAAATCGTTCACCAGGAAAAACCGGTAATTATCCATTTTCACAATACATTTCCTCTTATTTCTCCGCTAGCTTATTCGGCAGCGACAGAATTTCGAATTCCTGTAATTCAAACATTGCATAACTATCGTTTATTATGCGCAAATGCATTGCTGTTTAGAAATGGAAATGTATGTGAAGATTGTATCTCCAGAAAAATACCCTTCCCTGGACTATTTCACGCTTGTTATCGTAATAATCACTTAGCAAGCAGTGTTACAGTACTTATGCAAACTGCCCACAAGCTCGTCGGTACATGGGATCATAAAGTAGATCGTTTTATCGCTTTATCAGAGTTCTCGAAAAGGATCTTTATCAAAGGGGGATTGCCAGATAATAAAATTGCTGTTAAACCGAATTTCTTACCCCAAGATCCAGGGAATATAAATAAAAAAAATGAAAGTGGATATGGGCTTTACATCGGTAGACTGTCTGAAGAAAAAGGAGTCGTTAGTTTAATTGAGACTTTACAAAAAATGTCTCCCTTCCCGTTTTATTTTGTTGGGGATGGACCATTAGCAGGAAAAATGCAACGATTGCTATCTTCTGGAAGAAATCACAAAATCAAGATGCTCGGGAAACAATCCCGGAAAGATGTATATTCAATACTACTGAACGCATCGTTTTTAGTGTTCCCTTCAATCTGTTATGAAAACTTCCCCATGGTCATCGTGGAAGCATTTGCGCATGGCGTTCCCGTAATCGTATCGGATATCGGAGCAGCAGGAGAGATTGTCAAAGATGGTTATTCTGGCCTTCATTTTCGGAATGGAAATCCTGACGACCTGGCGACGAAACTTGATCAGTTGATTCATAATCCGAGGATGATGAAAGATTTTGGAAATAATGCTAGAAGAGAGTATCTCGAGAAATATTCTGAAGATATTAATTACGGGACACTAATGTCTATTTATAATTCCATTCTACAATGACCTCCGATCATAAACGTGTTTTTCCTGTTTCAGTTCCTTTTCTTTGATGAACAGCCAACCACCTAAAGCGCATTATTTTCAAAGCTCCTCTTTATTAGGAACGAAAATCGATGCTGTCAACTTGCAGTTAGCGACAGAATATATTAATTCATGTATTATTCATAAACATAACTGTTATGTCTGCGTCACACCAGCACATGCTGTCATGGACGCCTACCATTCTGTGGATTTACGTAAAATCTACAACGCCAGTGGTCTATCAACCCCTGACGGCATGGCGGTGGTTTGGTATCTGCGTTGGAAAGGTTACCGGACTGTCGAGCGCGTGTACGGGCCAGACCTGATGCTGGCGGTATGCCAGCATTCCATCTCAAGCGGTTATCGCCACTACTTCTACGGTGGAGACCCATGCGTCACCGAGCGCCTGGTCGCGAACTTGCAACAACGCTTCCCAGGCTTGCAAGTCGCAGGCTGCTGGTCACCGCCTTTTCGTCCGCTCAGCGCCGAGGAACAGCAAGCGGACATCGAGCGGATCAACGTATCCGCAGCCGACATCGTATGGGTAGGGCTTGGCTCGCCAAAGCAAGAGATCTGGATGCACGCCCACCGGCAGCAGCTGGATTCACCGGTATTAATCGGGGTCGGCGCCGCGTTCGATTTTCTCTCGGGGAATAAGAAGCAAGCCCCCAAATGGATGCAGCGCAACGGCCTGGAATGGCTCTTCCGGCTCAGCACCGAGCCCCGGCGCTTGTGGAAGCGCTATATTCAGTACCCCTTATTCATTCTGCTGGTTTTGGGACAAGAGACCGGCATCCTGAAATTCGATTGAGGCAGCATGTTCCGCCGTTTCTCCGTTAACTTCGCCATCTTCTCCATGCTCGTCGATGCCTTTTGTGTCGTGTTCGGGCTGCTGTCCTCGATCCCGCTACGCTGGGAACTCAACGAGCTGAGCTTCGTCCGGCAGTTAGGTGAGCCCTACCAGCCGCCGCTTGACCTGTTCCTGATCTTCCCCACCGTG
>DATALE010000056.1:0-7138 GCA_036261235.1 Ruminiclostridium sp.
ATCGGTGTTAGAAACGTGAGAGAGGCGTTTGAAGCATCGATTGATTAGTTGTGGTATTCGGCGACCTCGGCGTCACCTTAATGCAATGTACACAGCCGTCTCCGGTGTAGTTGGTTATGGCGGAGGGCATTTCCAGGCTGCAATAACCTTCCCGCTGATAAACACAATCCACATCACACTGGATAATACTCATATGTTTTCACCTCATTTGTATTCTTGTAATTCTGGCGAAAATTATTCATAAAACCGCCCGGATTCACACTTATATTTTCCCTTCGGTTATCACAAAATAACACGGATGGGGGAATGACGATGAAAAGATATGTAATGCTGTTTACCTTTACGTTTATTGTGGCTGGCTTCATAGCTGCCTATGGCTTGATTTCTAGGAATTCCGTAGTAGAAGTGTCAACTGTAAAGGTTGATACACTTACGGTTGAGAATTCAGTTACCTGTTCCGGCAGAGTGGAACGGATTGACACAAGCAAGGTTTATGCACCGTCTGCTTCCGTGGTGAAGGATGTTTATGTAAAAGCGGGTGACCATGTTATCACGGGACAGGCCCTTATGACGGTAGAATTGCCTTCCGATAAGATCGATACGTCGCAATTGCCGAACGGATATGAAAGTTTACTTAATCAGTATAAAGATCAACTGCAGAGTGCACAAAGCTCATACGAAGCAACAATAGAAAAAACGGTTTCTTCACCTGTTTCCGGAGAAATTACTTCTGTTTCCGTGGCTCCCAACAGCTATATATCGGGCGGAAGTCCGGTCGCGGTAATTGCCGACGATTCCGGTCTACAGGTTCGCCTGTCTGTTTACGAATCTCAGATTTCAGACATAAAAGTAGGGCAGAAGGCTATTATCACCGGTGTTGGCTTTAAAAACTCAACCTATTCCGGCACCGTAAAATCAATTTCCTCCGAAGCAAAGCAGATCGTTACCACGACCGGTCAGGAGACTGTGGTGGAAGTAATCGTCAGTGTGGAAGGAAGCAGCCAGGATATCAAACCGGGTTTTACTGCCAAAGCAAGAATTATTACCTCTGAAAACTCCGGTGTGCTTATTGCGCCCTACGAGGCCGTCAGAGCCGATAAAAACGGTAACGAGTACGTATACAAAATTGCAGGAAAACAGGCTGTAAAGACACCGATCGTTACCAAGAAAGAATTTGATAACGGTTTTGAGGTTGTAAGCGGTCTGTCAAAAAATGATATCATCATAAATGACCCGGATAATGTCTCCAACGGCGCATATGTAAAATCATCCGAGAAAAAGGCGGTAAGTTCGGATGAATGATTACCTAAAGGCGGCATTTAAGAATCTGGGAAGGAAGCGTTCAAGAACCGCGCTGACCATCCTTGGAATTGCAATCGGCGTGGCATCGGTTATTATAATCGGGAATATCAGCCAGTGCGGGACCGATGCGCTGAGCAGCGAACTGGAAAGCCTCGGATTAAGCGGTCTCTCAATTTCTTCTTCAAGGAATGCGGAAAATGTCTTTTTAAGTCAGAATGATCTGAACGTTATAAAAAAATGTGATCAGGTGGAACAGGCTACCCCTGTCATTACGCTGAACACCGAAGTGACTTCATGCAAGCTGGATTCAAAAGCGCTTATATGGGGCGTCGATTCAAAAGCAAATCAGATCATTTCCATTCATCTGCTTTACGGGCGCTTATTCAACCAGCAGGACATGAATACATGCGCAAACGTCTGTTTGGTTGACGAGGCATTTTCAAAAAATGCTTACAGCAGAAACAATATTGTGGGGAAAAAAATCTCGATTTTATGTGGGGGAGTTATGGAGGAATTCAAGGTTGTCGGTATTATAAAGACCGGAAACGGGCTCCTTCAGAATTTTATCGGGGATTATATTCCTACGTTTATTTACGTGCCTTACACTACGGTTCAGTCAGCCACAGGTCGGGATGACTTTGACCAGATCGCGGTTAAAGTGAAATACGGGGGCAATCTGGACAGTATTGGCAAGACAATTGTAACAAACCTGAACCGCAGCAACGGAACCTCCAATGGGTTTGTATCCAATAATCTTGCAAAGCAGAGGGACAGTTTGACAAGTATGCTGGATATTGTAACGCTGATTCTTTCGGCAGTAGGCGCTATCTCCTTATTGGTTGCCAGTTTAAGCATTATGACCGTAATGCTGGTTTCCGTCAATGAGCGGACAAGGGAAATCGGGATAAAAAAAGCAATCGGTGCAAAGCGCAGCGCTATTATGCTTGAATTTATGTTCGAGGCAATTTTAATTTCACTGATTGGCTGCTTTTGCGGAATTGCGGCCGGATATCTGATTTCTTTTGCGGGAATTTCCTACTACGGCATTCCGCTTAGCATCCGTTGGGATGTTTTATTGCTGGCAATCGGATTTTCTATTATAACGGGAACAGTTTTTGGGGTTTATCCGGCATATAAGGCTTCCCGCTTAAGCCCTGTAGACGCACTGAGGACGGAATGATTATGGAATTTGTGCACAACCCCAATTTACCGGATTCGGACGTGGCATTGATTGCCATGTCCGATACATATCCGAAACTTACTGATGCAGTACATAAATTGGGGATTGACGTGATTGCGGTGAAACCATGCTCAAAGTTGAGCAAACCGGTATCCAGCCACGCAGATATGCTTTTACACCATCTTGGGGAAGACCAAACCGTGATAGCATATGGGGAAGAGGACCTAAAAAATCAGCTTCAGCGATATGGCTTCCGTGCAGTCACATCGAACATATGTGCTTTGAATAGATATCCGGAGGAAATTTTATTGAATGCGGCCCGTGTGGGAAACAAACTTTTTGCAAATTGTTCTGCACTGGATAAAACGATCAAGGATTACTGCGATAAACAAGGCGTTCAGGTTATTCCGGTTAAGCAAGGGTATGCCAAATGCTCCGTAGCGGTAGTGGATGAATCATCCATTATAACGGCCGACCCGTCGATCGCGAATGCGGCAAATGCCGCTGGGCTGGACGTTTTGGGGATTGCTCCGGGGTATGTAGAACTGAAAGGCTATGATTACGGCTTTTTAGGCGGCACCTGCGGCAAAATCAGTAAAGATATCCTTGCATTTACCGGGTCCGTACGGTTGCACCCGGATTATAAGAGAATCGAAGCGTTCTGCAATAGCAAAAAGGTTAAAATTCTTCCTTTAACAAATTCAACATTAATCGATATCGGCGGAATCATTCCATTAAAAACCAGAATTTAAGCAGGAATTAACAGCGTTATTCCAAAGCTTTGTCGGCTTTTAAAAGAATAGTTTTCACAGTGCAGGGTAATATATAAAAGTCAAAGATTATCTATAATCAACTAAAAAGGATTAAATTATACAAAGGAAAGAAAATTATAAATGGATGATTAAATAATGATTGAAAACGGAAGAGTTTTAACCGGATGCGATACCTGTGATTACAGCATCTATGATGCCGCACATAATTGCCGTTCCTGCAGTGCAAATCCGGAATTTATTGAAGATATTGAAGATGGGTGTCCGAACTACAAAATGACCAATACGTATTTTTGCTCAAACCATGCTCAGTACGATAAATATACCGGACGGATGAAAAACTTAAAATGGTTTTAAAGCAGGGGGAGCGCTTACGGTAAAAACTGTAAGCGCTTTGCATTATTTCTTGACATCTCCTAGATTTTGGGATACAATTATACAAAATGAATATTTTGTATAATTAAGGGAGGTAGAAAACACAGAAAATACCGGAATCGGACTTTTATTATTAAGGAGCCGTGATTAGATGAAGCCGGAACTGTTGGCGGAATGTCCTCCTATTATAAAAGAATTTCTTGGTTATGTTGGAACAATTAAAGGCAAATCCCCTAAAACGGTTGAAGAATACTATCTGGACCTTCGGACTTTTTTTCGTTACATAAAGAAAAGCCGCGGCTTGGTTTCCCCTGCTGTGGAATTTGAAGAGATCAGCATCACAGACGTCGATTTGGATTTGATTAAAACCATTACCTTAACAAACGTATTTGAATATATGAACTATTTGAGTACGGACCGCAATAATAAAGCGGCGACGCGTTCACGCAAGGTTTCAAGCATGCGTACCTTTTTTAAATATCTGACCAATAAAACCGGAAAGCTTGCTGTGAACCCGGTTGAAGAGCTTGAAACGCCGAAATTAAAAAAATCTCTGCCCAAATATCTGACGCTGGAGCAATGCTATGATCTTCTCTCGAAAATCGACGGGCCGACAAAAGAGCGGGATTATTGCATGATCGTACTGTTTTTAAATTGCGGTATGCGGTTATCCGAGCTTGTAAGCCTGAATTTAAGCGATGTGCGCCATTCCTCTTCTACAATCCGTATCACCGGTAAAGGAAACAAGGAAAGAATCGTTTATCTGAATGACGCCTGTCTTGACGCCATTAATCGTTATATAGCAGTCCGCCCCAAAAATGCTTTAGTCGATAAAAACGCTCTGTTCATCAGTAAACAGAACAAACGTATCAGCCCCAAAACTGTTCAATATATCGTGAAGAAGTACCTTGGAATGATCGATTTGGGAGGCCCGGGATTTTCCGTACATAAACTCAGGCATACCGCAGCAACGCTCATGTATCAACACGGCCACGTTGATATCAGGGTTTTAAAGGATATTTTGGGGCATGAAAATCTGGGTACCACAGAGATTTATACGCATCTTTCGAACGAACAGATGGCAAATGCCGCGAAAGCAAATCCGCTTTCCAATGTCAGGCAAAGAGAGCATCCCGATATAAAAGTTAAAAAAGAAAAAGAGCCGGAATAACGGCTCTTTTTTGTGTGCAGTAAAGCAAAAACGAACATTTGTTTATTTTATATCGTTTTCAGTGAATATTTTATCATCAGTGTCCTCTTCTTTTTTTGCATAAGGTTCTATCATGGTTTTGTTGATCAACGGATATACGGTAAAATTGATTAAAAACATACAGAAGGAAAACAGAAGGAAAACAATGATGACGGATGCAATTAGAAATGTAAGAAGCATCAACTGCGTCATAATATAAACACCAAATATTATGACAAACAGGATAACGGTAAGCAAAAGGTTCCGCCATAAGCCTACGAGGGCAAAGATAAAGGAATTCTTATAAATCTGATTCAGCTTTAAATCAAACGTTATGATTAATACCGGAACATAATACTGAGAAAAAATAAAAAAAAGTGAAATGATGAAGCAGACAAACATAGGAATATACAACATACTGTTTGTTTTGAGCTGCACTGCATAAAAATTAATGGAAAAGCTTATGATCAGATAAACAACGTAGCAAACCATGCCGTTAATCAGAAACGCTAACCAGTTATTTTTTACTGCCCTCAAAAAATCAGAAAGAATGAACGCATGTTCTTCCCTAGCGTAGTTTCGCGTTACAAAAGTGAGTCCAGCCACAAATGGCGAAACCAGAACAAGCGGGATTATTACTACCGGAATGAGGCCGGTAACGCTGCTTAAGAACAGGATCATGACCACCGCAAGGGCTGCTGGAATCAAAAAAAGCAGATTCAGCTTAATCAAATCCCAAAACTTACGCACTAATAATTCAAAGAACAGGAAAAAGGGCTTTTTCTTCGGCTGATTTTTACTCACACCGGGCCCGGGTCGGCTATAATTTTGAAATAAACCCAAAATGCTTCACTCCTAACCTAATTTCGCGCGAGGGTGGCAGTTGTTATATACTTCTTTAAAATGGTCGTTCAGCAAGCGGACATATACCTGCGTGGATGAAATATCAGCGTGGCCGAGCATCAGCTGAATATCCTTCAACTCTGCCCCGTTTTCCAGCAGATGGAGGGCAAAAGAATGGCGGAGGGTGTGCGGCGTGATTTCCTTGGAAATGCCGGCCTGTTCGGCATACCCTTTTATGATTTTCCAAAATCCCTGGCGCGTAAGCCTGCGCCCGTTCAGATTGGTAAACAGGGCATGTCCGCCATCCGGAGAAATAATCAGACTTCTCGACCTCAAAATATAGTCAGATATAATGGAAATTGCGGTAGGATAAACCGGAATAACCCTTTCTGATTTACCGTTGCTGCAACAGAGCATTCCGGTTTGTAAATTGATATCCTCAAGATTCAGATCAACAAGCTCGGAAACCCGGATGCCTGTGGCGTATAGCAGCTCAAGCATCGCTTTGTCCCGGCAGCCTTTTGGCTCCCGGATATCCGGCTGCCCCAAAAGAAGTCCAATTTCCTTTCCACTTAAAATCTGCGGCAATTTCTTTGGAGCTTTTTCGAGCTTTATCGCTTTTGCCGGGTTGCTTTGCACCTCATTGCTGATAATCAGAAACTGATAGAAGCACCGTACAGAAGCGATATTCCTTGTTATTGTGGAGTTTGATTTTTTCAGCTCTGTTAAATGAAGAATATAACGGTAGATAAAGTCCATATCGGCTTGAGCCGGGTCGCTGAGCCCATCTTCCTGCAGATAGGATAAAAAGTGTTCCACATCCCGAATATAAGAATCCAGCGTGTTGGCCGACACAGATTTTTTATTCACAAGGTAATCGGTAAAGTCCGCACAGTAGTCCTTCATTTTGTTCTATCTCCTCATATTTAAAAAGAAAACATACCGGAAAAGCATGCAGAAAAGAATAAATCAACCAAAGCCGCTAAAAATGCAATCCCCAAAATTGCACCGAAACGCAGCAGATAAAGTTTTATATTTGTCCGGCTGATTGTTCCATTTTGAGATGGCGCTCCGCAATGCGCGATTCTTCTGGAAAAGCGCACGCCCTCCCTTGCCGCCAGCAAAATTGCAAGGCAGCAGATAAATGCTCCCGGCATGATTACAGCTAAATTAAATAAGATCCCGCTTCCTCCGTAGGAGGAATATAAATAGCCCGAAGTAAGCCCCAGGCCAAATCCGCGAAAAACAAGCGCCGCAGGGATAATAAACAATCCCCACATGGAAAGCCCGCACAAAAAGCAGAAAGCGATAAACAAAAAGGACGAAGCAAAAGATGCCGAAAAAACAGAGTAAAAAGGCTCGACAGTTCTTGTTTTAAAATTACTGTAAAATAAAAAATCCAGTTTGCTTAAAGCGGATTTGGTCTGGGGCTCACTTCAGGCTACTTATATTCCTCCTACGGAGGACGTGGAATCTTAT
>DATALE010000086.1:0-3206 GCA_036261235.1 Ruminiclostridium sp.
ATAACGGAGATACGGTAACGATTGAAAAGTATGTTGCCGTTTGCACTTCAAGAGATTTTGAAAAGGATAATCTTGAGGAAACAGCAACTCAAAAATTAAACGACGCATTAAAGACCGGCTATGATGAGCTTTTTAAAGAACATTGCGTTGCACTTGATAACAAATGGAATGAATGTGATGTTCTGATTGATGGAGACGTTCAGGCTCAACAAGGAATAAGGTATAATATTTTTCAGCTTAACCAGACGTATACCGGCGATGATCCGAGGCTTAATCTTGGTCCCAAAGGTTTCACTGGAGAGAAATACGGCGGAAGTACGTATTGGGATACGGAAGCTTTTTGTCTGCCGTTTTATCTTTATACAAATTCCGAAATTGCCCGCAACCTTCTTTATTATCGTTATCTCCAACTTGACAAAGCAAGGGGAAATGCGAGAAAACTAGGTCTTTCCGGTGCTCTCTATCCAATGGTAACAATGGATGGCGAAGAATGCCATAATGAATGGGAAATAACCTTTGAAGAGCTTCACAGAAACGGTGCTATGGCTTATGCGGTTTATAACTATACAAACTATACCGGTGATAAGACGTATCTCGACGATTATGGCATTGAAGAATTAGCTGAAATAAGCCGATTTTGGGCCAGCCGCGTAAATTATAATCCCACTAAAGACAAATACATGATGCTCTGCGTTACAGGACCTAATGAGTATGAAAATAATATCAACAACAACTGGTATACAAACACGCTTGCAGCGTGGACAATGGATTATACGCGCGAATGTCTTTTTGATCTTAAAACAAGAAAGCCTGAGCGCTACAATTCCTTGATCAGCAAGATTTCACTTTCTGATGCGGAAATCGAAAAATGGAAAGAAATCTCTTCAAAGATGCACTTCCCATTTGTTAAAGAGCTTGGAATATTCGAGCAACAGGACTTATATATGGACAAGGAGCAAAAGCTTGTTCAGGATATTCCCGAGAACGAACTGCCTCTCAATAAGCATTGGTCATGGGATAAGATTCTTAGGTCATGCTTTATTAAACAGGCTGACGTTATCCAAGCATTCTATTTCTTCCCGCAGAAGTATGACAAAGAATGCAAAAAACGCAACTTTGATTTTTATGAACCGCGAACAGTTCATGAATCTTCCCTCTCACCAAGCGTCTATTCAATTGTCGCCAGTCAGATAGGGTATAAGGAAAAAGCATATGAATTATACCTTCGGACTTCAAGGCTTGATCTTGACAATTATAATGATGATACAGACGACGGTGTTCATCTCACAAGCATGTCGGGTAGCTGGCTTGCGATAGTTCAAGGCTTCGCAGGAGTTTATGTGGAAAACGATATCCTTACATTGAATCCTTTTATCCCCGAACAGTGGAAATGTTACAGCTTTAAAATGAACTTCAGGGGAAGTAAAATAAAGATTTCTGTAAGTACCGGAAAAGTGAATATTGAACTTCTAAATGATAAACCGTTGAAAATTCTTGCATATGATAAGGAATATACGGTTAATGACAGTCTTACTATTGATATGCCGTAATTGTGCCCGGAGGATAACATGAGCAGAAATATCAAACTTGTTGTTTTTGATCTTGACGGAGTTATTACTGATACTGCAGTTTATCACTATAAAGCATGGAAAAAACTCGCTGACGAAATTGGAGTATTTTTTGACTCCAAAATCAATGAACAGCTAAAGGGCATCGACAGAATGGCGTCTTTGGAGATTATATTAAAAAAATCTGAAAAGTCCTATTCGGCTGATGAAAAAAATGATCTTGCGGCAAGGAAAAATGAATATTATAAAGAGTTTGTTGAAAAGATGACGCCGGAAGATATTCTCCCTGGAGTTGAAAACGCCCTTTCACAGCTAAAGTCCCATAATATTAAAACTGCTCTTGCTTCAGCGAGCAAGAACGCTTTTACAGTTATCGATAAACTTAAACTTCGTTCTTATTTTGATTATATTGTTGACGCAAAAGAAATAAAGAAAGGCAAACCCGATCCGGAAATATTCATGACAGCTGCACAGCGTCTTGACATTCCCTGCACAAATTCAATTGGTGTTGAAGATGCAAAAGCCGGTATTGCTGCGATAAAAGCAGCAGGTATGTATGCTGTTGGCATTGGCGACAGGGTTATGCTTTCACAGGCTGACGACGTTATAAGCGGAATGGACAAGTTCAATATCGAAAAATACCTTTCTTTATAATTAAGTCAAATTTTTAAAGCCATGTGCAGCTTTTTGCACATGGCTTTTTTCATTATCTGTACTTAACTTCTAACTGACCTTATCCGGAACTTTTTTATTCTGTTCGATACTTGCTTTGAGTGCATCCATAAGGCTGATTACATTGCCCTTTTCCTCCGGTTTTGCAGCAACAATATCTTTTCCGCTTATCTTTGCTTCAATCAGCTCACGCAGCTTGCCCTGATATTCATCAGTATATTCCGACGGATTAAAAGGCGTGTCCATAGAGTTTATCAGCGTTTTTGCCATAGCAAGTTCGGGCTGGGCAACTTCCGGCTTGTTATAAGATTTCGGCAGTTCTTTTATATCATCCTGATAGAACATGGTCGATAAAAGCATTCCGTCTTCCCTTGGAATTATCGCCATAAGCGTATCCTTTGTCCCCAAAACTGTTTTTCCTATAGCAATCTTCTGCTCGTCAAAAAGCGCGGTGCGCAGGAGCTCAAATGCCTTTTCTCCGCCTGCCTCAGGAATAACCTGATAGGTCTTGTCATAATAAACAGGCGAAATCTGATTAAGGTTTGCAAAGTGCAATATCTGAATTGATTTTTCCTTTTCTGTTTTAATTTTTTCTATCTCTTCATCTGTCACAACGACATAATGCTCTTTGTCATATTGATATCCCTTGACTATATCCGCCTGTGTTATTTCTTTCCCGCAGTGTGCGCAGGTTTTTTTATATTTTATCCGCGCTCCGTCCTCTTTGTGTAGTTGATTGAAATGAATATCGTTATCCTGCGTTGCAGTGTACATTGCTATGGGAATCGCGACAAGTCCAAATGAAATTACCGATTTATGAGCAATAGGCATTTCCCTACCTCCGTTTTTTCTATTATTTTCTGTATGAATTTTTATTTATCCGTGAACAAAAACCAGTTATTATTTTGTTTATATTATTACAAGTATACTTTGCGATATCAGCAATTCCTCAGCATTAATTTTAAA
>DATALE010000087.1:0-3361 GCA_036261235.1 Ruminiclostridium sp.
CAAAACAGCTGCAAAAGGCTGTCGATATTGCGGTTCATTCGGATATTCCGCTTGGATACAGCAATTTTGACAATATCAAAATGTCGGATACGGAGCTTGAAGATTATGTCGAAAAGGTTGAAACCGAAGTTGGCGCGCTCAACGGAAAAGTTCGGAATCTCAACCAAGAGATTGCAAGGCTTGAACAGGGAATAGCCCAGCTTTCCCATATAAAAAGCCTTAAACTTAGTCTTGACGACATCTTTACCTGCAAATTCTTCAATTTCAGATTTGGGCGGCTGCCCAGAGACAGTTTCCCGAAACTTGAAGTCTGTGACGAAAAAGACTCCGTTTTCTTCTTTCCGATTGAAGAAGACAACGAGTATTTCTGGGGCTTCTATGTAGCGCTGAACGATGTCAGCGAAAAAATCGACCAGCTTTTCACTTCGCTCTATTTTGAGCGGATCAACATTCTTGAGGAAGCACACGGGACACCGGATCAGGCTATTTCCGGAATCCGCGAAAAGCTTGACAAAATCAAAGCGGAATTCAAGAATGCTCAGGACGATGTAAGTAACTTCTGGAATCAAAACCGTGAACACTTCCTTACCGTCTATTCAAAGCTCAAGTATCTGTCAGATTCATTCGATCTCAGAAGATACGCCTCCAAATGCGGCGATAACTTCTATATCTTCGGATGGGTGGCGGAAAAAGAAGCAGAAAGTTTTGCGAAGCAGTTCCAAAAGCTGCACGGTGTCGACTGTGTTGTAGAATCAATAGAAGAAGCGGAAAATATTGAACCGCCCACAAAACTTATCAACAACAGAGTTACGAAGCCGTTTGAATCATTTACTGGTATGTACGGTCTTCCCTCGTATAACGAGATCGACCCGACCGCGTTGATGGCCCTCACCTACACACTGTTTTTCGGCATAATGTTTGGCGATTTAGGGCAGGGTATCATTATTTTACTTGTCGGAATTTTCTGCAAAGCAAAAAAGATGATGGGTGAATTAGCCGGAATATTTATCAGAGTGGGAATTTCATCCGCAATATTCGGATTCCTTTACAATTCTGTTTTTGGCCATGAAAATGTTCTCCCATTCACCATATTGCCGGTTCACGACAACAGCAATGTAAATCTTGTTCTTGGCTCTGCGGTTGTTCTGGGTATCATTAACATCATCATTTGCATGGTAATCAATATCATAAACGGAATAAAGCAGAAAAACCCAGGTAAATTGTTTTTTGATCAAAACGGTTTGGCGGGACTTGTATTTTATCTTTCAGTTATAATCGGCGCCGGATTTTATATGCTTTTCAATATAAATTTCCTTACTTTGCCTTTTATACTTCTGCTGATTATCCTGCCGCTTTTGATTATGTTTTTCAAAGAACCTTTGACGCACATTGCAGAACATAAAAAAGAGATAATACCAGGCTCTAAAGGCGAGTTTTTCATGACTGCTTTTTTCGAAGTGTTCGATATACTGCTTTCCTACTTTTCAAATACGATTTCCTTTATAAGAATAGGCGCATTCATTCTTAGTCATGCCGGCATGATGTTCGCCGTTTTTGCAATAGGCAATATGTTCCACACGACAGGAAACATCATCGCACAAATAATCGGCAATGTTTTTGTATTATGCCTCGAAGGATTGGTCGTCGGTATTCAGGGAATCAGGCTGCACTTCTATGAAATGTTCAGCAGATTTTATGAGGGCGAAGGAAAACCTTTTGATCCGGTAAAAATCAATTATCAATAAAATGAAATTTAAATATTTTATTTTGGAGGAATCAATTATGAACTATGTTTTAGCTTTTGTATTAGTAGCTGCGGTAATATCCCCGTTATTCTACGCATATCACCTGAAGGCGACCGGTAAGAATGCCGGTAAAATCAAAAAGACTCTTATATTTAACCTCTCCGCTTTTGCTCTTGTTTTCATCTTCGGCGCAATCGTACCAATCGGCGGCTTTGTATCCGCTGCAAGTACTCCGGCGGCTATGAGCGTCGGTAAAGGCCTTGCTTATCTTGCTGCCGCATTCGGCACCGGCCTTTCAGGCATCGGCGGCGGTATTGCTGTTGCAAGCGGTTCTTCTTCCGCCATCGGCGCTATCACAGAAGAGCCGAAAGTTTTCGGTAAATCGCTTCTTTTTGTCGGTCTTGGCGAAGGCGTCGCGCTTTATGGCTTCGTTATTGGCCTTATGATTATCAGCGGCATTGCAAACGCGCTTTAATCAACTTTATTCTGAAGAAAAGCAGGTGAAGCGAAATGCGCTTTTACCTAATCAGCGATAATTTAGACACGCTTGTCGGCATGAGGCTGGCGGGTATTGAGGGCACTGTAGTCCACGAGAAGGACGAGGTTAGGAACGCACTTAAATCCGCAATGGATGATTCAAAAATCGGCATTGTTCTCGTAACCGAAAAACTCGTGAAGTTATGCCCTGATCTTGTGTATGAACTAAAACTTAACTGCAAACGCCCGCTTATTGTAGAAATTCCCGACCGCCACGGTTCGGGCCGGGCAAATGATTCGATTACCCGCTACGTAAGAGAAGCTATTGGAGTGAAGATTTGAGGTGTGCTCTATGTCTCAGTCGGAGAAAAAACTTGAAAACTTCAGTTCGGCCGTACTGAAAGATGCGGAAGAGCAACGTTCGAAAATCCTCGCAGAAATTGAGGAATACCGCAAACGTGAGCTGGAAAAGGCCGAAGAAGAAATACTTCACGACGCTTATGTCATGATTCAAAACGAGATTGCTTCAATAAAGAACAAGCACAGCCGCAAAATTTCCCTGGCGGAGCTTGAAGGCCGCAGAAATCAGCTTGTCCTCCGTGACCAGTTGACCAATAAGGTGTTTGAAGAATCAGCAGCACTCATTATTGATTTTACTAAGTCCGAAGGATACAAGCAGTATATGCTGGATCTTGTAAAGAAGAGCTGCTCAGAGATTCCGGAAGGCAATATTGTCATCAGCGTTAAAAAAGACGATATCGCACTTTCTTCCGAATTGGCGGCGGCAAGCGGCCGTGACGCAAAAGTTGAGGCAAACGCTGCAATTAAGCTCGGTGGAATCCTTGTCAGCAATCCTGAAAAAGGCATTGTCGTCGATGAAACCCTCGACCTCAAGCTGAGCAGCCAGAAAGACTGGTTTACATCTGTTTCAGGCCTTTCAATCAGCATGTAAAGCCTACAGCTTAGGTCCGGTTTTAATATTTATGCTGAGTGAAGCATAATATGCTTATTTTGGTTCTTTAAGCTTTCTACATTAAAGAATAGCAGCTCCTGGCTCTATTCCCACGGCTGTTGCCTTAGAAAGGGATGGTCATAAAGATGAATTCCAATGATCTTATATACGGTATCAACGGCCCTGT
>DATALE010000104.1:0-2099 GCA_036261235.1 Ruminiclostridium sp.
GCAGCATTTTTTTAAACTTTCAAATATTATTCCCGCCGAAGACGCAGTCAGGTTCATGAAAGACGCCGCAACGAAATCGTATGGCAAAAAGGGTGAAAAAATTGTTGCCATGAACCATGCTGCAATCGACTGGGGTTTTGAAGGCGCGAAAAAAATTAATGTTCCGGCGAATTGGGCAAGCGCTGCCGGCCAGCCTGTTGAAACCAAGGTTGAAGGTGACCGCCCGGATCTCGTCAATTATGTCAGAAATGTTCTTATTCCGGTGAACGCCCAAAAGGGTGATCAACTGCCTGTTTCTGCATTCAATGATTCGCCGGATGGCACAGTGCCTCAAGGCTCCGCAGCTTATGAGAAGCGCGGCATTGCGGTTGACGTGCCGCAGTGGATACCTGAAAACTGTATTCAGTGTAATTTTTGCTCTTATGTCTGCCCGCATGCCGTTATCCGCCCGGCTGTCATGACCGCCGATGAAGCATCAAAGGCACCGGAAGGCATGCAGATGAAAGAAATGACCGGTATGCCGGGCTATAAATTCGGTATAACCGTTTCTGTCCTTGACTGCACAGGCTGTGGGTCATGTGTAAACGTATGCCCGAGTATGAAGGGAAACAAAGCCCTTACAATGAAACCGTTTGACAGTCAGATTGAGAGACAGGCAGACTTTAACTATGGCCACAATCTGCCGGAAAAGCCGGAAGTCGCGGCAAAATTCAAGGTCGAAACCGTGAAGGGAAGCCAGTTCAAAGAACCGCTGCTTGAATACTCGGGCGCCTGCGCCGGCTGCGGTGAAACTCCTTATGCAAAGCTGGTCACACAGCTTTTCGGCGACAGAATGTATATCGCCAACGCGACAGGCTGTTCATCCATCTGGGGCGGATCAGCACCTTCAACTCCGTATACTGTCGACAAGCGCGGCTTTGGTCCAGCCTGGGCAAACTCGCTGTTCGAAGACAACGCTGAGTTCGGTTACGGCATGTTCTTGGCACAGCAGCAGATCAGGGACAGAATTGAGACCTCTTTAAACACACTTGTTGAGTCAAACGTAAACACAGAGGTCAATGAAGCGGTGAAGGCTTGGAATGAGACAAAAGAAAACGGCAAGTTAAACCGGGAAGCTGCCGATAAGCTTGTCGCAGCGCTTGAAAAGGTTAAAGATAATGAGCCTGCCGCGGAGATTATTGCTGATAAGGAATTTCTCGCTAAAAAATCTGTCTGGATACTTGGCGGTGACGGTTGGGCATATGATATCGGTTTCGGCGGACTTGATCATGTACTTGCTTCCGGTAGGGACATAAATGTACTCGTATTCGATACCGAAGTATATTCCAATACGGGCGGGCAGTCCTCAAAATCAACCCCGGCAGGCTCTGTCGCCCAGTTTGCCGCCGCCGGAAAGTCAACAAAGAAGAAAGATCTTGCCGGTATGTTCATGAGCTACGGATATGTTTATGTTGCTCAGGTTTCCATGGGCGCTGATTACAACCAGTGTGTCAAAGCATTTGCAGAAGCTGAAAGCTACAACGGCCCGTCAATTATTATCGCTTATTCCCCTTGCATCAACCACGGTATCAAGGGTGGTATGGGTATTTCGATGACGGAAGAGAAGAGAGCGGTAACAGCCGGTTATTGGAATCTCTTCCGATATGACCCGAGGCTTTCAAAAGAGGGTGGTAACCCGTTCACACTCGACAGTAAAGCGCCTACTGATTCTTATCGTGACTTTATTATGAGCGAGGTGCGTTACAATTCGCTTACCCGTTCTTTCCCTGAAAGAGCGGAGGTCCTGTTCACAGAAGCAGAGCAGCAGGCAAAAGAGAAGTATGAGAATCTTGTGAAGAAATCACAGGTGTAAAATTTGTTTTTTTCTTTTGAATTTACCCCAAAGGGAATGATCCTTTGGGGTAAATTCTTTCTGCAAAAATTATTTTTTATAAAAGTTTCTCCTGCCTCAAAAATATCACCATAAAGCAATCTCTTTGTCGCTCGAGCCGCGACAGGCTGTTTCTTTCTGCTCGTCCAGAAAGAAACTAAAGAAGACGTAAGGGCGCTGCGCCCCTTAACTCCGCTTTTGAGGGCACAAAAACGGGCGCGAGTTTCTC
>DATALE010000112.1:0-2670 GCA_036261235.1 Ruminiclostridium sp.
AATAGCGTTGAAAGGGGTGGATTCAATGGGTATTGTTGAACGCATTTCGGAAAAAATAACAAAAAAAGATCATATCGGCGGCATTCACTGCGATGTTACAAACTGTGTTTACCATGATCCAAAGTACAAATGCAGTGCGGATCAAATCAAAGTAGGACCAACCTATGCATCAAACAGCGCAGACACCGCCTGTTCGACATTCAGGCAGAAATAGAATTTAAAGCCGCCGGATTTTCCGGCGGTTTTATTATATCCCGAGCGATTTGAAAACTACATCTTTCATTTCAGTTTTTGTGCAGGATTCTTCAAACCTTACCGGAAGTTCAAAAAGTCCTGAAATCTGCTTGGGTGGTTTTGCCAGCTGAAGTTCCGCGAGCTTGTTCAGCTTTTCAATTTCGCTTTCATGCTGCTCTTCTTCTGTGATGGATTCAATAACATTACCGGCAAATTTAAATGGACTTGCCGTTGAAGCAACAATTGACTTTGACATATCTGATGTTTTTGCTCTGTACTGTTCAAGAATATTCACTGCTACAGCCGTATGAGGGTCGCATATATATGAGTATTTATTGTATATTTCTTTTATCGTCTGCTTTGTCATCGCGTCGTCGCAGAATCCTGCCCAGAAATATTCCCCGATCGCATTTTTTATGCTGTCGTCAACCTCATAGGTTCCCGTCTTTGCAAGCGCATCCATATAGCCTCGTGTTTTTGCATCATCGCAGCCTGAAAGATCATACAAAAGGCGTTCAAGGTTGCTCGAAATCAGTATATCCATAGACGGCGAAATAGTTGTATAGAATTTCCTGTTCCGGTCATAGATACCGGTTTTTATAAAATCGGTCAGCACGTTATTGGCATTTGACGCACAGATAAGTCTTCCTATAGGAATACCCATTTTCTTTGCATAATAGGCAGCAAGTATGTTACCGAAGTTGCCTGTCGGAACAACAACGTTGATGAATTCACCGAATTTGACCTTGCCGTTTTTTATTAAATCAGCGTATGCTGAAATGTAATACACAATCTGAGGAACAAGGCGTCCCCAGTTGATTGAATTGGCGCTTGTAAACATCATACCGTTTTTATTAAGCGCTTTTTTGATTTCTTCATCCGTGAATATTGCCTTCACACCGCTCTGGGCCGAGTCAAAATTTCCTTCAATAGCATACACTCCGACATTATTTCCAAGCTGAGTAGTCATCTGAAGTTTTTGCATTGCGCTGACGCCTTCTTTCGGATAGAAGACGATGATTTTTGTTCCCGGAACATCTTTGAATCCTTCAAGCGCCGCTTTTCCCGTATCACCTGACGTTGCTACAAGGATTACCATAGTCTTTCCTTCACCGCATTTTTCTGTTGCATAACCAAGCAAATGCGGCAAAAGCTGCAAAGCCATATCTTTGAATGCACATGTTGGACCATGCCACAGTTCAAGCATGTATGACGACTGATCTAACTCGTAAAGCGGAGCAATACTTTCGGTTTCAAATTTTTCCATTGTATATGCTTTTGTTACGCAGTCTTTTATTTCAGCTGAAGTATAATCAGTCAGAAAACGACCAAGAATGTTTGCAGCGCGCGAAACATAGTTGAGTTCCGCAAGTTCCTTCATATCATTATACGAAAGCCACGGCATGCTAGCCGGTACAAATAGTCCCCCTTCGGAAGATATTCCTCTGCTGATTGCCTGTGCCGAGGTTACCGAAATAGAACTGTCTCTTGTACTTTTATAAATCATTAATAATGACCTCCGTTTTTTGCGCTGTATATATAAATACAAAAATTCAATCTATATTGCTTTCTAATATATTATTACAACTTTATCAGTCTGTCAAAACACTTTTAGTAAAATTATAATTTGTTTAACTGGTTTAAAGTCATTTAACCAATTCTTTAGATAAATATTTAACAAGAAAATGCGTTTTTAATTAAATTTATATTTTTCACTGTGAATTTCTTGCTGCGCAACACAATAATTTCGACGACATCAAATCTTGGCTGCAATTCCCCAATATCATGGCATGACAAGTACATTTTTGTCGCAAGAATCAGTTTTGATTGCTTTTTTAAGTCCACGGCTTCCCTGGGAAGAAACTTTGAATCCTCGAGTCTTGTTTTAACCTCAACAAATACAATGTAGCCGGTTTCCTGAGCGATAATATCAATTTCACCGAACCTGGAATGATAATTTTGCTCAATAACAGTCCAACCTTTATCGTTTAGAAATTTTACGGCTGCTTCTTCTCCAAGCCTTCCGGAACTATTCCGTGCCATAAATTTCAGCCTTTTCTGCAAGATTTTTCAAAAAGCTCTTCCTATGTATTGGCAGAACACCATATTTTAAAATCATTTCGTAGTGAAGCGGTGTCGGATAACCTTTATGTTTCGCAAAACAGTAATTCGGATAGCGCTTGTCAAGTTCAATCATAAATCTGTCCCTACTGACTTTTGCCACAATCGACGCTGCGGCAATCGACGGGCTTTTACCGTCCCCTCCCACAATGCACAGAGTAGGGATTCCAAGCGAAGGGTCGCGGTTTCCGTCAACAAGAGCAGCGTCCGGTTTAACAGAAAGTTTATCCATCGCTCTGTTCATGGCAAGATATGTGGCCCGAAGAATATTCAGTTCGTCAATTTCGCTTTCACTTGCCCAGCCTACACTATAAG
>DATALE010000119.1:0-2198 GCA_036261235.1 Ruminiclostridium sp.
ATGTTTTATATTTAATACTTATTCCAAATTAAAAGTCTCCAAAGAATTTGCGTCAAAATCATTGATTTTCGATTTTTACGCGAATTCTTTCCTTAAGTTTATATGGAATTAGTATAAATAAAAGCAAAAGGCTTGCATTTGTGATATGCTACCCCCAGAGTAGACAGAGTAAAAATAAAACTCTGACTGCACTGGGGGTAAAATTATGCCACAAAAAGAAAAAGCAAACAAAGAGTTAAAGCTAAAATTAGTCATGAGCTATATATCAGGTGAAATAGGGCAAAACGAGGCAGCACGTCAAGCAGGTGTATCACCCACCTCTTTTATGGCTTGGGTTGCGAAGTATCGCGCGGACGGAATCGATGGATTGATTCCGGCAGAGAGTGATAAAATCTATCCCGAACAACTGAAAATATCTGCTGTAGAAGAATATCTATCGGGAAGTTGTTCGCAACTTGCAATTTGCGAGAAATACTCCATACGAAGCAAAAGTACTCTACAAAAATGGATAAAGCGGTATAATTGTCATGAGGCAATGAAAGGCTTCACAGGAGGCAGCCATATGACAAAAGGCAGAGAAACAACAAAGGAAGAACGAATCCAGCTGGTACAGGAGTGCATCGCTAAAGGAAACAATTACGGTGAAATCGCGTTGAAATACAAGATTTCCTACCAGCAGATTTATACATGGGTAAAGAAATACCAGGAAAAAGGTGAAGATGGTCTGAGCGACCGCAGGGGTAGGCAGAGACCTCCAAAAGAACCGGAGACTGAGGAGGAAAGGCTGCGCAGAGAAAACGCAGACCTAAAGCGGAAACTCTACTATTCCGAAATGGAGAATGCCTGCCTAAAAAAATTGGACGAAATCGAGAGGAGGCTGAGACACTGAGCCTGACGCGAAAACTTCCGGAGCTCATGACCGTGTTGGAACTTCATGAGAAGCAACACTTTCCTGTAAATTTGCTCTGCTGCTTTTTGCATATTGCCAGGCAATCTTATTACAAATGGTTAAAACACCCGCAGAGTCGGCATGAGCAAGAGAACTATACTCTGGCAGAAAAAATATCCGCCATTTATGAAGAACATCCAGACAAAGGCCACCGACGTATCCGGGATGATTTGGAACGTGACGAAAGTATTGTAACCAGCAACAAGCGAGTGCTTGGCATTATGCGCAAGATAGGCTTGAAATCCACGGTAAAAAATCGTTCCAATGGATGCACTCGCCCGGCGAGTGATCCGCAGTATACAGCCGAGAATCTTTTACAGCGAGATTTCTATGCGGGATGCCCTAACAAGAAATGGCTGACCGATGTAACAGAGTTTAAGTATTACGACGCCGACGGCGCGGTTCATAAACTGTACCTGAGTGCTATTCTTGACCTGTGCGACAGACGCATTGTTGCTTACAAACTTCGTGACCGAAACGACAATCCTTTGGTATTCGATACGCTGAAAGCTGCATTGGCAGCTTTTCCAGATGCACACCCACTGTTTCACAGTGACCGTGGGTTCCAGTACACTAACCGCGTTTTTCACAAGATGCTGACAGATGCTGGAATGGTACAAAGCATGTCACGCGTGGGCCGCTGCCTCGACAATGGCCCTATGGAGGGCTTCTGGGGTATTTTAAAACGGGAATGTTATTATTGCAGAAGGTTCACCAGCAGGGCTGACCTATTCCGCGTCATAACCGATTACATCTCTTATTACAACAATCGCCGTTATCAACACCGCCTGTTCATTCAGACGCCGATGGAGGTCTACCGCAGTTTCTGCCTTGCCGCTTGACCACAAAAAACGGTTCCCCACTTTCGTGAGAAACCGTTGCTAAATTTTATATTATTTCTTCTGTCTACTTGACGGAGTGCACTTCAGTCTTAAACAGCCTCTTTTTAAAGGAACCGCCAAATTCTTCAAAAGGTATTATAAAGACAGGTATTCCGGCGGCATAAGCCGCGATTGTATAAAGCTGATAGAAAATTGCAATCCCACCCTCCGTCAGGTAGTAGTTATTCTCGTCAAAATATCGAAAAACATTCTTCATATAATCATCAAAGTAATATGAGTTTCCTTCATCTTTTTGTTTTTTTATCTCTTGCGTTATATATTCAAAAATAACGCTTTTGTAATATGAATCTTCAAAGAAGTCTTCGAGCTTCATATGTTTTCCGACATTTGTCATGAATGTATCAGCA
>DATALE010000124.1:0-3152 GCA_036261235.1 Ruminiclostridium sp.
ATTATAAATGGTGCTGAAAAAACAATATTTTGCAAAAACAATATTATTTTAATGGAATTGCTGCGCCGTGAAGGAATATTTCTGGATTCTCCCTGCGGCGGCAACGGACGCTGCGGGAAATGCCTTGTCAAAGCAACAGGCCAATTGTCCGTGCCGGATAATGAGGAAATTGAACTGTTGGGTTCAAAAATTGAGCAAGGATTGCGGCTTGCCTGCCGTGCCCGAATAAAAGGAAATGCTGTTATTATAATATCGGAAACACAGCAGGTGAATAATGGGACAGAAAAATTTTCTTCTCAGAATCAATCGTCAGGACAATATAAGAAACCATCTTCAAGGATAGGCATAGCCGCTGATATCGGGACAACAACAATTGCAGTAACTTTTTATGATTTGTCAGACGGCAGGGAAATTGGAACCTTTTCGACTTTGAATGCTCAAAGGGAGTATGGGGCCGATGTTATATCGAGAATAGCTGCGTGTGAAAAGACAGGAGTTGAAAATCTCAGAAGTATCCTTTTTGAATCAATAAACAGTGAAGTTGAAGGCTTTTTCAAAAAATATTCTATAAATCGGGACAATATAATGACATGTGTATTTGCCGGCAATACTGTAATGCAGCATATAGCCGCCGGAATTTCGCCTGAAGGTATGTCACGTTTTCCATATAAACCCTTGTCTCATTTTGGCTATAGCATTCTGGCTTGTGAACTTGGCCTTTGCGTTGGTAGAAATGTCCAAATTTATTTCTCTCCATGCGTATCGGCATTTATTGGCGGAGATATAACTGCGGGCTTGTTGACTTGCGGATTTGACAAGATTACTGAGCCTGCGCTTTTTATAGATATCGGTACAAATGGGGAGATGGCTCTTGCTGACGGAAAAGGAAATATCTTTTGCACATCGACGGCTGCAGGCCCCGCTCTAGAAGGAGCTCACATTGCCTGCGGGACAGGGAGCATTCCGGGAGCAATAAACAAAGCAGCAGTTCAGAACGGTACAATTCAATATAAAACAATGGGTGGGGTAGAACCGATCGGTATCTGCGGAACCGGAATAATTGACTGTGTTGCAGCTTTATTGGAACTTGGACTAATTGATGAAACAGGAGCAATTATTAAAAACGAACAGATTACTGATAAAAGATGCTTTGTAGGGAATTCTAAGGTTTATTTAAATCAAAAGGATATACGCGAAGTTCAGGTAGCAAAATCTGCTATTGCTTCCGGTATATATTCCTTGTTAGATATTGCTGATACAGATATCAAAGAGATAAAAAAAGTTCTTGTGGCAGGCGGTCTCGGAACCGGAATGAATATAAAGAACGCATGTAGGATAGGGCTTTTGCCATACCAATTTGAGAATATCGCAGAATCGGTTGGAAACACATCGCTTCTGGGGGCTGCCTTGATTCTTCTTAACAAAGACAATATAAAACGAGCGGAAAAAATCAAATCAATGTGCAGAACAGTTGATTTATCTACTAATCAGAATTTTAGCAGCAAATTCATTGATAACATGATGTTTCCATAAAAACTTGAACTGCACCGTGAGGTGCAGTCCTTTTGAATCTTATCTTACAATATTCTGTACGTTTGAAACAACTTCGCCGATTGCACGAATTGTTCTCGCCGCATTCTTCTTCATACGTGCGCGCTTGCGAATGTCCATCGGACGGGCAATCATGCTTACCGCAGTACCTACGGCAATACCGGTTGCAATGCCTTTTGAAAATGTTCCAAAAGTCTTGTTCATTTTCTAAGCCTCCAATATTTAAGATTCATTTATATGTTACCCATGTTTGCAATTTAAAATCTAAAAAATAATGGAAGATTAATTACATATAATAGTATATAAAACAATGCATTTATTATTAATTTGTTAATTATATTACAAATCGTTTACAAGAGACGCTGAAAATGTTAGAATAATACTACTTAATTGTATTAACAAAATAATATATAATAAACAGGAGGGAAAACTTTTGAAAGTTAGAAAAGCGGTTATAACTGCGGCTGGCCTTGGAACCCGTGTACTTCCGGCGTCAAAGGCGATTCCGAAAGAAATGCTTCCGATAGTAGACAAGCCGGCAATTCAGTATATAGTTGAAGAAATAGTAAAGTCTGGTATTACTGATATATTAATAATAACAAGCCGTGGCAAAACGGTTATGGAAGATCACTTTGACCGTTCGCCGGAACTTGAGCAGAAACTTGAAGCCTCGGGAAAAACATCAATGCTTAAAGATGTTATCGACGCAGCCAACCTTGCAAATATAACATATATGCGTCAAAAAGAGACTAAAGGTCTTGGTGATGCCGTATATTGCGCAAAACAGTTCGCATCAGGTGAACCTATTGCCGTGCTGTACGGAGATGATGTTATTATGGGCGAAGATCCGGCTATCGGTCAGCTTTGCCGGGCATACGACGAATACGGTTTAGGAATTGCGGGAATTAAAAAGGTAAGGGAAGAGGATATACAAAAATATTCCTCTCTTGCTGTCAAGCCTCTTAAAGAGAATTGCTATCGTATTACAGATATGATTGAAAAACCCGATAAACCTGAAAAGGTATTATCTTTATATTCGATATTGGGCAGGTGCGTTTTGCCTCCTGAAATTTTTGATATTCTTGAAAATACAAAACCGGGTGCTGGTGGTGAAATACAGCTAACTGATGCAATGAAAGAACTGGCTCGCGGGAAATCAATGATTGGTGTTGAATATACGGGCAAACGTTATGATATGGGTAATAAACTGGGTATTATGCAGGCAGCAGTTGAGACAGCTTTGAAGCATTCGGAAATAGGCGAAGATTTCAGAGCTTATTTAAAAGAACTTTCAAAAGATTTGTAATATCAGAGAAAAAGATTCCCTTTGAATTAATTCAAAGGGAATCTTTTTCTCTGATATAGCTGCTGTTAAGGAATGCTCAGAATTGGAGGCGCCACCCAGACTTGAACTGGGGAATAAAGGTTTTGCAGACCTTTGCCTTACCACTTGGCTATGGCGCCGTTTTTATAAATATATTCAAAATTTATAGTGATTAGTATAATTTAAAAAAACATACGCGCCGCGATAAAACCGTGGCGCGCTTTGGAGCGGCTGACGAGGCTCGAACTCGCTACCTCCACCTTGGCAAGGTGGCGCT
>DATALE010000146.1:0-2291 GCA_036261235.1 Ruminiclostridium sp.
GTCGGCGGCAAATCTTTCAAGACGGCCGATAGCAACAGGTTCACCTTTAATGCCGCGCACACATTTTGCCTCACACTGGCTTTCTTGCGGGCAAACGCGTCCGCATACAGCAGGAAGTGAACTTGTTTCTGAAATTTTTTCATTTGCTTCTATAAATTTTCCGTCAGCGATAAGCCGTATGAATTCCGGAATCTGAACATTTACAGGGCAGCCGCCGATACATGGCTTATGTTTGCAGTTAAGGCAGCGCTGAGCTTCTTCACGAGCCATCTTTTCAGTGTACCCAAGTGATACCTCTTTAAAGTTTCCGGAACGGATAGATGGCTCCTGTTCAGGCATTAGTGTTTTATTTTTATTCATATTAGGCATTGTTTTACTCCTGTATATAAAGAAAATCAGATTTCCTATTTTTCGAAAATTGTGTATTTCTCAGTCGGCCTTGTCGGCTGCTTTAAGCATTTTGCAGTAATGGTCAAGAGATTCACGCTCCTGTTTTTTATAAGTCGCAAGACGCCTCATTGCACCGTCAAAATCAACCTTATGTCCATCAAAATCAGGACCGTCGACACAGGCAAATTTCGTTTCGCCGCCGACGGTTATTCGGCAGCAGCCGCACATTCCTGTGCCGTCTATCATTATAGGGTTCATACTAACTATGGTTTTTATGCCATAAGGGCGGGTGAGTTCAGAAACAAATTTCATCATAATGAGGGGACCAATGGCTATAACGCAGTCATAATTGGATCCTTCTTTAATCTGCCGTTCCAGAATATTCGTAACGAGCCCTTTTTCACCATAAGAACCGTCATCTGTACAGATGAACATACGCTCAGATACAGCCTTAAGTTCATCTTCAAGAATAACAAAATCTTTTGATCTGAAACCGGCGATTACATCAACCTGCGCTTTCGAATCAAAAAGACTTTTTGCAAGAGGGTATGCAATTGCGCAGCCGAGCCCTCCGCCTATTACAGCGGCTTTCTTAATACCATCAAGCGGAGTCGGCATTCCCAGAGGGCCGACGAAATCCAAAATTTTGTCTCCAGAGTTTAATGCTGCAAGTTGTTTGGTAGTTTTACCAACCTGCTGAAATATGATTACAACGATACCTTTTTCCGAATCTGCTTTTGCTACGGTAAAAGGTACCCTTTCACCTTCATTGTTTATTCTCAAAATAATAAACTGTCCGGGTTTAATTTTTTTTGCTACAAACGGCGCTTCAATTTCCATATATCGGACAGCACTTGTTAAATTGTAAGCTTTTACTATATTAAACATCTTTTCACCTTTAAGAGCCTCGAAAACTAAGGCAGACCTATATAATATTTATATACTAATTATAGATTTTATCGTAATTAATTTCAACAGTACTTTACGACAGAAAACAATAACCATAAAAGGCCGAAAATAGTTATTAAATGGTCTGCAATATATAATATAAATAAATAATTTACACATATCATGAATGAATGAACGGTATAATAACAATATTTATAATGAGGAGATGATCTAATGGGAAAATACGTTTGTACTGTTTGCGGATATGTTTATGATGAGGAAAAAGGCTGCCCTGAACAGGGTATAGCGCCGGGAACAAAGTTTGAGGATGTACCGGAGGATTTTGTTTGCCCGGAATGTGGAGTTGGCAAAGACATGTTTGAGCAGCAATAATCTAAAAAGTTAAAAAAGGAGAGATAGTGTGTTGTCTGCCTTTCAGATAAAAAATGGAATATATTCCATTGGGGTGCTCAATCCTAACATGCGCATATTTGATATTATTATGCGAACGGATTATGGAACTTCTTACAATTCTTATCTTATAAAGGGCGAAAAAACCGCGATTATTGAAACTGTTCATTCTGATTTTTTCGACGAATTTTGTGAAAACATCAATAGTATTACAAACCCCTCGAATATTGACTATGTAATAATGAATCATAACGAACCTGACCATTCGGGTTCGCTCGCAAAATTACTTGAAATTTCCCCCAAAATCAAGGTTGTCACATCAAAGGCAGGCAGCATTTATCTCAAACATATAACCGGAAAGATGGACATTGAAATAATAAGTGTTAAAGATGGCGACACAATCAATCTCGGAAAAGGCAAGGTACTCAGGTTTATCAACGCACCTTTTTTACACTGGCCGGATTCTATATTCACATGGCTTGAAAGTGAAAAGGCTGCGTTTACATGTGATTTTTTGGGATGCCATTACTGTGAGCCCCGAATGTATGACAAATATGTATCTTACAAAAATAAATTCGCGAATGCCTTCAAATTATACTATG
>DATALE010000163.1:0-11776 GCA_036261235.1 Ruminiclostridium sp.
TGTTTTTCCTCCATTAAAATACAAATCTGATTATTATTTTGAATTTTTCTTAAAGCATTTTTTATAAAAGGTTTTTTCCTTCTGCAGTGCTGCTTTAGTAATTATAACCCTTTTCAGCCGAATTAGAAACTCCCGGTCAACTACTTACTATCTCACCATGCAAAACCGACCTAGCGGAATCTGTTATTTTTACAGAAACAAATTCACCCAAAAGTTCCTGACCGCCTTCAAACCGTACCATAGTATTTTCGCTCGTCCGCCCGGAAATCATGTTATCCGCAATATCCTCACAAAGCACCCGAACGGTTTTCCCGACGCGCTTTCCCATGTTCCTTGCCGAGATGGTTTCCTGAACCTTAAGCAATTCATTGAGCCACCGGGCTTTTTCTTCATGAGAAACCGGGTCGTCCATCTTCGCGGCGGGCGTTCCTTCCCGGCTCGAATAAATGAACGTGAACAGGTTGTCGAATTCAACCTGTTTTACAACGTCAACAGTCTCGCAAAAATCCTCATATGTTTCGCCGGGGAAACCGACGATTATGTCGCTCGTCAGAGAAATTCCCGGAACTTTTTCTTTTACTGCCTGTATAAGGTTGAGATACTTTTCCTTTGTGTATCTTCTGTTCATAAGTTTAAGAATGCGGTTGCTGCCCGACTGAAAAGGCAGGTGAAGATGCTTCGCCACTTTTTCACAGCCCGCTATCGTATCAAAAAGTTCCGGGGTTGCGTCCTTCGGGTGGGACGTCATGAACCTTATTAAAAAGTCACCTTCGATTTCATTGACTTTTCTCAGAAGCTGTGCAAAGTTAACGCCGCTTCCAAGGTCTTTTCCGTAAGAATTCACATTTTGCCCGAGAAGGGTTATCTCACGTGCGCCGTCCTTAATCAGCTTTTGCGCCTCATTCAAAACCGCGTCCACTGTCCTGCTGCGCTCGCGTCCGCGGACATACGGCACAATGCAGTAGGTGCAGAAATTATTGCAGCCGTACATTATAGGCAGCCACGCTTTATATTTGCTGTCGCGCCTTGCCGGTATTCCCTCGGTTACGACATCTTCTCCGCCAAGTTCGAAAACCCTGCCACCGGTCATTGCCTTATACAGCATTTCGGGAAACTTCGGCAACACATGCGTGCCGAAAACAAGGTCAACATACGGATAGCTGCGTTTGAATTTCTCCGCCACCTGCTTTTGCTGAGTCATACAGCCGCAGACAGCTATTATCATATCGGGGCGGCGCTCCTTGACGCCTTTGAGCGCTCCGACATTGCCGAAAACCCTTTGCTCCGCGTGCTCACGCACCGCGCATGTATTGTATATAGCAAGGTCTGCTTTTTTTACGTCGTCTGTAAAATCATAGCCCATTCCCGCTAACAAACCGCTGATATGCTCGCTGTCACTGACGTTCTGCTGGCAGCCGTAAGTGTGTATGAAAGCCATTGGGCGGCAGCCCGTCTTAACATATCTTTCATCAATCAGATGCTTCACCAAAGAAGCATAATTTTCTGTATCTTTAAATTCCACTTTATCCTCCAAAAAGGAATGTTATTTCATCTATTATTTTAACTTCAAAATAAGGAACATGTCAAATCAAATAATAATTGATATTATTTTTGACTTGGCTTACCTGATTACTCAACCCGATTGAATAGTGGACAAATGTAAAAACCGCACGGCAATTCATTTTGAGCCGTGCGGTTACGCTATAGAGAATAATATTCTTAAATTTTATATTTCGGCAGCCAAATTGAAATCTCGCGATTAACAGCTTCGATGCTGTCGGAAGCATGAATGAGATTGCGGACAACTCTTCCTTCCGGGACAGAAATGGCATAGCAGTCTCCGAGCCCCAGGTCGCCGCGGATCGTACCTTTGTCAGCTTTTGCCGGTTCGGTAGCACCGACAATGTGCCTCACCTGAGCAATAATATCGTCACCGCCGGATAAAATTATCGGCACAACTGTTTTTCCTTTGAACATATCAAGCATTTGCTGTGCGAATTTCTCCCCGTATTTTGAAATCACCTCTTCATAGTGCCTGCGGACCTTTTCCTCCGTGGCAACCTGAACATCAAAGCACTCGATAGAAATACCGTTTTTCGTGAAATACTCCATGATGTCATAGCCAAGCTCTCTCGCTACCGCATCCGGTTTTAACATTACAAAAGTGACACTCATTACACATTTCCTCCTTGTAATCAATTCTGTCTTAAGGCAATTCAGCGAGGTATTTTTCTCAAAATTGCATTTACGGAAGGGTGCTCCCCGATATCAAGCCAAACACGCATTCCCGGGTGAACCGCCCTCGCTATCTTTTCGCCGCTTTCATTAAAAATCTGCCGGACAATAACCTGTCGTCCCGTCTTCCCCGGCTCAACCAGTTCAAATGTATCAAGCGTGGAGAAAGGATTCCTTTCAAGGCATACTGCAAGCCCGTTTTCATTCCCAATTACTTTTGCGGCAATATCCCAGTCCCTAATATATGCAGCTCCTTCATAAACTTGACCTTTTTCTATCGGTCCGAAGTAAAAACCTGTGCAATAATCCCTGTGGCTTACCTTTTTGACCTCGTCGAGAAGCGTCTCGTCAAAAGCATAATCGTCACGCTGTTCAAAATATCTGTCAATAGCTATTCTATAGGCGTTTGTGACAACAGCGGTATAGTAAGCGGATTTTGCACGCCCTTCTATTTTGAAACTTGTTATTCCGGCGCGGACAAGCTCCGGGATGTGCTCGATCATGCACAGATCGCGCGCGTTGAGTATATGTGTTCCCATGTCGTCTTCAAATACCGGCATGTAAACTCCGGGCCTTGTATTTTCGCTGAGTGTATAGCTCCAGCGGCATGGCTGAGCGCACTGTCCTCTGTTCGCGTCCCGCGAAGTAAGATAAGTGGAGAGCAGGCAGCGTCCTGAAAAAGAAACGCACATTGCGCCGTGTACAAAAGTTTCGATTTCAAGCAGCCGGGGCGTATTATCCCGCAGAGCCGAGATCTCTTTAAGGCTCATTTCTCTTGCCAGTACGACCCGTTTCACACCCATTGAATAAAGCGCGTTCGCAGAAGCATAATTGACGATCCCTGTCTGGGTCGAAGCATGGAGCTCAATTTCAGGCGCGTACTTTTTTGCCGTTTCCATTACTCCGAGGTCGCTGACAATAAAAGCGTCGACACCGGCATCTTTAGCCATTTCAAAAAAGCCGGGCAGTGCATCTATTTCATCATTGCGCGGAAGCGTATTACAGGTAAGATAGATTTTTGCACCTTTTTCGTGAGCATACTCAACCGCGCTGCAAAGTTCTTCATGGTCAAAGTTCTGTGACGAGGTGCGCATTGAAAACATTTTGCTGCCAAGGTAAACCGCGTCGGCTCCATAGGCAATCGCCGCCTCAAGGCTCTCAAAATCGCCTGCCGGTGCGAGCAGTTCAGGTTTCTTCATCAATTTATAAACCTCAAAGAATCATATATTGTGTCGTTATTTTTCAGAATCTGTTACGTTTGTCCCAAGGGCTTTGCCGGTTTTCATCGCCTTTTTAACATTGGTAAGGTGCTTTGAATATGTGTCTGAATAGTAGTAGTTGCCCTTACTGTCCGTAACAAAAAAGTAGTTGTTCGACGGCTCCGGGTTAAGAGCGGCGTCAATCGCGTTCAGTCCCGGATTGCAGATTGGTCCCGGCGGCAGCCCCTCATGCTTGTAGGTGTTATAAGCGGACGCAGTCTCTGTACTGTCCTTTGATAATATCGGAACAATGTCGCGCGTAGCATAGAAGATAGTAGCGTCGGACTGCAGCATCTTCTGGCCGTCAACTCCGTTACTTAACCTGTTATGGAAAACGGAAGAAACTTTAGGCATTTCTTCTGTTTTTCCTGCCTCTGCCTGAATGATGGAAGCAAGTGTTATAACCTGATCTGTCGTCATGCCTGAATCTTTAATCTTTTTTCTAAGCTCATCATTTATGCGGTTATCGAAATTATCAAGCATCTTCTTAACCACCGTATCAGGCGCCTGTCCGACATAAAATTCGTATGTGTCCGGGAAAAGATAACCCTCAAGCCTGTAAAAACGCTGCGAGCTATTCGGAATCTGGGAATTAAAATCAAATTTTACGTCTGTTTTCTGGACGGCTGTTAAAAATTCCTGCTTAGTGCATACCTTTTTGCTTTCAAGCAGTTCCCCTGTTTTTTGCAGCGTATAGCCTTCCGGTATCGTTACTTTTACCGTTTCTCTCGCCGCAGCTGACCGCAGTTCGCGGATAATCGCATCATAACTCATCTGCGAGTTCAACGAAAATTTACCTTGGCGCATATCTGTCTTGCTGCTTAATTTCACATACGCACTGAAAATAAATGAGCTTCGGATTATGCCGTTATCTTTAAGCTTTGCGGCAATATTGCCGACAGTATCCGTTTTTGTAATCGTTATATCCGCAGACTTATCCGCCCTGAACATGCCGATATAATCGGTAACAGAGTAAAGTATAAATACTGCGAGTAATATTGATGCTACAATTACACCGAACGTATAAATAAATGCCTTTAATAAAGGTCGTTTCTTTTTCTCTTTTTTATCTTCTGCATCGTCCTGAGATTCATCGTCTGTTTTTCCTTCGTTTTGTTCCCCGATACTGATTTTAAATACTTTTTTTTCTGTTTCACTGGCGGCTTGTCCATTCTCAGGTTCATCCGCAGGCTTTTCTTCATTTTCGTCGGTATTTTCCTTAACATTTTCCTGATCGTCAGCGGAATTTTCGACAGGCTTCTCTTTGTCGCTTCCGCTGTCAAATCCATTTTTCTTCTCGTCTTGCTCCATAAAGTCCTCCAAAATTATACAATATGTATTATGTTTTAACTTGTCCGTATATAAGCGTTACGCCGAATTTGTTTCTTTTCGTAACCAAGCCGGACAGCCTGTCATAAGATATAAAGGAGCGGCAATGGCACTTATTTTTTTAACTGCCTGAACAATTGTAGCTGAGGTGAATATAAATGTGCTTTGGTGGATATCATAACAGCCTTTGGATACTTGTCCTTATTTTGATAATCGTCTGTTGCTGTGACAGCCATTACTGCTGTAAAAGGTCCTGCGGCTGCTGCTGAATTACATGCTGGATAAAAGCCCCATTACGGGGCTTTTGTTCATTAAAAGCAGCTCGTTTAGAATAATTATACATCATGAATTAACAATTGTCATGTCTGGGAACCGCCGGAGCAAATTTTTTTACCCGGATTATTTCTTTTTCGGTCACAATTATGTTTGCCGGGACATCAAATCTGCCTTTGGGGATTGCCGTTTCGGAAAGAACATCTGAAAAACATACGCCGACCGTAGTTCCTCTGAAACTCTGCAAAAATCTATCGTAGTACCCTTTTCCATAACCAAGTCTGGTTCCGAACCGATCAAACGAAAGGCCGGGAAGAACACAAAAACCCTTTTTGCTCGTGCAGAGTTTTTCAGTTTCCGCTTTTGGCTCAAGTATTCCGAAACTTCCTTTTTCAAGGTCATTTTTCCCCGTAATATAATAGAAATCGATAGTGGGGCTGCCTTCTATACAGCGCGGAACCGCTACTTTTTTACCGGCATTGACAGCGGCTTCAATAAAGGCAAATGAATCGACTTCATAACGCAGGGATACATATGTCAGAATAATATCCGCCTTTTTATATTCTTCAAGCGAAGTGAGCTTGTATAAAATTTCTTCGCTCTTCGTTTGCCTGTCAGCTTCAGTGATTGCAGCCCTTTTTTCGCGCATCTGTGAACGCAGCGCCTTTTTTTTATAATATGTGTTCATCTCTTTACATCCTAATATAAGCTTTAAGAATGTCTAAGCGGATTTATAAAATGATCATTCCGGACTTAACTTTATCGGCATTTTTTCCAAGCCTTTCGGCGAGTTTCAGCCCGAAAGCGAAAGATGCTCCCGGCCCGTTTGCGGTTATTATATTACCGTCCTCACATACCTGTGAACGCGCTGCTTCGGCGCCGAAAAGTTCGTTTTCATAGCCGGGATAACAAACTGCTTTTTTGCCTTTCAGAAGTCCCATATGCCCCAGAATCGACGGTGACGCGCATATTGCGCCGATTAAAGCGCCGCTCTTAACAGCTCTGTCAATAGCTTTTTGTACCGCTTTGCTTTTTTCAAGGTTTTTATGACCCGGCCCGCCCGGGAGAACAATCATTTCAGCGCTGTCATTGATATCATTTTCTTCAATATCAGCCGTAACTGTTATGTCGTGCGCACCTTTAATATTCTTTCCGCCGACACCGACAGTTTTTACATCAGCTAAAGACCTGCGAAGCATATCAATCGGTACTATTGCTTCAGTTTCTTCAAAGCCCTCCGCCAAAAACACATAAACCATAACTTATACCTCCGTGTTCAAAATACAGAGATTACATCTTTTCTATTTCCGCCATAAGCTCGTCCAAAAGCCTGTTTTCGGGAACCTTCCGAAGAATTTCACCCTTTTTAAAGATCATACCAACCCCGTCCCCGCCGGCAATCCCGATATCGGCTTCTCTTGCCTCTCCGGGCCCGTTGACAACGCAGCCCATTATTGCAACCTTGAGCGGCTTGTCGATCGTCTTGAGGCGTTCTGACGCGTCGTGGGCCAGCTTTATAATATCAATTTTTGTTCTGCCGCATGTGGGGCAGCTGACGAGCTGGACTCCCTTGTTATAAAGGCCTGCCGCCCGCAGGATATCAATACCCGCTTCAACCTCTTTGACCGGGTCGTCTGTCAGAGAAACCCGGATCGTATCACCGATTCCCCTCATAAGAAGAGCCCCGATTCCGACTGCTGATTTTATAAGCCCGGCATTCCCTGCTCCCGCTTCGGTAACTCCGAGATGAAGCGGGTATGAGCAATTTTCGGCAAGCATTTCATAAGCCTCAACCATTGTCCCGACATCGGAGGATTTGAGTGAAATAACGATATCGTCGAAATCGTATTTGTTAAGCAGTTTTACATGGCGCATTGCGCTCTCGCAAAGCGCCTCCGGAGTAGGCCTGCCATATTTTGCAAGCAGATCGCGTTCGACGGAACCCGAATTTACTCCGATTCGAATCGGGATTTCCCTTGAACGGCAGGCGTCCGCAACCATTTTTACCCTGCCCTCGTCCCCGATATTACCGGGGTTTATGCGTATTTTATCCGCTCCTGCCGCCGCCGATTCAATGGCAAGCCGGTAGTCAAAATGGATGTCCGCCACAACCGGCATTCCAATCTCTTTCAGCTTTGGTATCAGTGCGATGGTTTCTTTGTCGGGCACCGCAACTCGAATTATCGAACACCCAGCGCTGAAAAGGCGTTTTGCCTGTTCTATGTTTGCGGAAAAATCATGAGCGGGAGCGCAAAGCATTGACTGAACGGAAACCGGACTGCCGCCGCCGATCAAAAGGCCTCCTGCCGATACTTTTTTTGATTTTCTGCGCTGCATTAAAACTACCCCTTTAAAAGCCTCATTATGTCGTTAAAGGATACTATCACCATAAGCGCCATAAGAAGCGCAAAGCCGGCGAAATTAACATATCCCTCGTATTTTCTGTTCAAGGGCTTGCGCCTGACCGCTTCAATAAGCAGGAATAAGAGCCTTCCGCCGTCAAGAGCGGGCAAAGGAAGCAAATTAACAACACCCAGGTTAACCGCAATCAGCGCCGCCACATACAAAAGATCCTGCAGTCCGGCCGCCGCCGCCTGACCGACCGCCGCCGTCGTACCGATAGGCCCGGCAAGGTCTTTCAGCCCGAACCTCCCGGTGAAAAGTTGAATAAAGGTTAGCCAGACAAGTCTTACCATTGAGATTGTCTGATAAAAAGATTCGTGTATGACGTTAAAAAACGTTTTTCTTTCGCCCATGACATAAAAGTCGCGGCGCATGACCTTTCCGCCGTTTCCGTCGCTTATCATCGGAAAATGAACTTTATTCAGTTCAACAAGTTTTCCGTTTCTTATAACCTGTATGTCAACAACTCCGTCTTTGTCGAGGATAAGATCAAACATAATATCAGTACTTACATGAACCCGTGAACCGTTGATACGGTAAATCTTATCACCGACCTGCATTCCGCCCGCGGCGTTGCTTGTCGCCTGTGAATCGAACTTTGCAACTGTATTTGTCGCGATAGCGTCCGACATAACGGTAAGAATCACGATCAGTATAAAACCGGTTATAATATTTGTTACGGCGCCGGCGATTACTACGAGTATTCTCTGCCAGACAGGCCTTTTATAAAAAGCCCCGCTGTCGTCGCTTTCATCGTCTTCCCCTTCCATCGCGCAGAACCCGCCTATCGGAAGAATACGGAGTGCATAGGTTGTTTCACCGCGCTTTATCTTAAAAATGGCAGGACCCATGCCGACCGCAAACTCATTGACTCTGATATGGCATAGCTTTGCCACAAAAAAATGGCCCAGTTCATGCGTCAGTATCAGAACGCCGAATACTAGAATTGCAATTATGATACTTACTGCGGTATTAATACATATCGTCCCCTTTTTCAGTCAGTCAGTGTTTGCTCATCTTAATAATTGACCGGTAAATGAAAAGTAAACATGTTCTAAACATTTCCTACAAGTTCAAGGACATGTTTTCTTGCGGCAGCGTCCGCCTCATACACCGATTTGACAGTCATTTCTTTAGGCAGCGTCATAAGCGCCGCACTTTCAACAAGGTCTCCAATATCATTGAATCCAATTTTGCCGTTTAAGAACAATGATACCGCCTGCTCGTTCGCGCCGTTTGCGGCAGCCGGACACAGTCCTCCGCGCTTCGCTGCTTTTATGAGAACGTCAAGGCATTTGAAGGTTTTGATATCCGGTTTTTCGAAGGTAAGGCTCCCTGCTTCAAAAAGATCAAGCTCTTTAGCGGGCGACTTAAACCTTTCGGGATATGTGAGCGCATACTGAATCGGAATCCTCATGTCGGGGACCCCGAGCTGTGCGATAACTGCGCCGTCTGCAAACAGAACGGCGGAATGTACAATGCTTTGCCTGTGAACAACTATCTCTATCTGCTCCGGTGGAATTGAAAAAAGCCGGCATGCTTCGATAAGTTCAAGTCCCTTGTTCATGAGCGTGGCACTGTCTATTGTTATTTTTGCTCCCATTGACCAATTGGGGTTATGAAGAGCTTCCTGCGGCGTCACATTTTTGAGCTCGTCATATGTTTTTCCGAAAAAAGGCCCACCAGAAGCGGTCAGTATTATTTTTTTGAGTTCCCTCTTAGGATTGACGCTTCCCTGCAGGCACTGGAAAATTGCCGAGTGCTCGCTGTCAACAGGAAGTATCTTTACCCCAGCTTCCGCAGCTTCCTTTAATACAATTTCACCGGCGGCGACAAGCGATTCCTTATTTGCAAGCGCAAGCGTCTTTTTCGCCCTTATGGCCGCCAGTGTCGGAGCAAGTCCCGCGATGCCGACAATGGAATTAAGCACAATATCGGCGCTTTTATGCGACGCTGCTTCGCAAATTCCATCGGTTCCGCACACGACTTTGCATGAGGTATCGCGTATGCGCCGTTTTAGTTCGGCCGCGGCCGCCTCATCTTCCACAGCCGCAAACTCCGGGCGAAATTTTCGTATCTGTTTTTCGAGCAATTCTATATTTTTTCGGGCCGTGAGAGCCGCGGTTCTGAAACCCATCATTTCAGTGACATCCAGCGCCTGTCTGCCGATAGACCCGGTCGATCCTAAAATCGAAATCGTTTTATTCAGCAATTGAACGCCTCCGATAAACGTCATGTAGTTAAAAATAAAAACGGCAGTTAATTAATTTTATGACACAAGCTTCTGTTAATATGCCGGCGTCCCTCTCTTATTTAAAAACAACAGGAAACACCCTCACCCAAAAGACAATAAGCGGCACAACAAAAAGCATGCTGTCAAAACGATCCAGTATTCCTCCGTGGCCCGGGAGAATATTGCCGAAATCCTTGATATCGTTCTGGCGCTTGATTATAGATGCGCTCAGGTCACCGATAATAGAAACCACCGCGCATAGCAAAGATAAGATAATCAATGAAATATAGTTAAAGTTTGCAAAAATGCCGACCTTTGAAAGATAAAGGCTATAAACCCACAAGAGCAGAACTGAGAATACTACGGCGGAAATAATTCCTCCGACAGCGCCCTCAACAGTCTTTTTAGGGCTGATTTTTGGGGAAAGCTTGTTTTTGCCGAACAGCCTGCCGAATATATATCCGCCGCCATCGGTTATCCATGCGCATAAGAATGCCAAAGAAATATAGAAAAGCGACAGGTCTTTTGTGGCATTGATTTTTATATCATCGCGCATATATATTAGGCCCGACATTGAAACCGTCACAAGTACTGTTATCAAAAAGCAAAGCGCCATCTTCTCCACTCTGACGTCCTCATGCTCTTTCAGCATGATGGAAAAGGCCGCCAACAATCCTGCAAAAAACAGTAACACGCAGATTCCGTCAAAGTTCAAATAACCTGCAAAGGGAATCAAGGCCGCAAAAGCATAGCATATCGCCGAAAGAGCCTTCTTTTTATTAATTCCGACAGCGTATAAAATCTCATGCGCCGCAATTACCGAAACCAATGCAATGCCTATATTAAAAACCGGCGTTTTATATAATAACAAGATAACAATTAAAACTGTGATTCCGCAAACCACAGTTACCATTCTCTGCCTCATCAAAGCCTCCATTCCGCCGCGTCAGCGATCATTTTAAATCACAGTCCACCGAATCTCCGAATACGTTTGTTATAATCATCAATTGCATTTTCAAGCTGACGAGAATTAAAATCAGGCCACAGAATATCCGAGTACCAAAGTTCCGAATAAGCAGCCTGCCAGAGCATAAAATTCGAAATTCTCAGCTCACCACTCGGCCTTATTATAAGATCCGGATCGGACTGACCCGCAGTGTACAGTCTGTTTGAAATTTCTTCTTCACTAACATCTTCCGGCTTCAAAAGCCCTTTTTGCACATCTTCACACATTTTACGGGCAGCCATAATTATTTCCTGCCTGCCGCCGTAATTAACGGCAATGTTGACTGTAAGCCCAGTCGCGTCGGCTGTATCTTTCTCGGCTTCACGAATAAGCTCCTGCAAATCTTCGGCAAGAACCGAAATATCCCCGATAAACCTTATTTTTATATTTTTGCTGTCCAACGAGTCGATTGAATCTTTAAGAAAGTCCCTGAAAAGATTCATGAGTGCCTCGACTTCTTCTTTAGGACGTTTCCAGTTTTCGGTTGAGAAAGCGTAGACAGTCAGATATTTTATTCCGATTTTGTTGCAGTATTTTGCAAGGTTTCTAAAATTCGACGCTCCGGCGCTATGACCCGCGCTGCGCGGAAGTCCGCGTCTTTTAGCCCAGCGCCCGTTCCCGTCCATAATAATACCGATATGTTCCGGAAGCTTGCGATTTTCCGATATATGTTTGTGTTTTTTTCTGTCAAAAAAAATCATTTAATCCTCCGCTTTTTTCCAACGGAAATTAATTTAACCACTCAGTTACAATCAAATGTCGGCGAATCCGAAAACTGCACAGCCATGTAACAGTCTTCGAATTCGCCGGAGAATACTTGATTTCTATGAGATTACAGTGCCATTATTTCTTTTTCTTTGTCGTCGCTCATGGTGTCGATTTCCTTGCAGAATTTGTCCGTTAAATTCTGCATCTTTTTTTCAAGGTCTTTCAGATCGTCTTCGGTAATAACTGATTTTTTCTTCTGAGCCTTGAAATCGTCAAGCGCATCTCTTCTGATCGATCTTATAGCGACCTTTGCTTCCTCGGCGTATTTAT
>DATALE010000187.1:0-8825 GCA_036261235.1 Ruminiclostridium sp.
AACTAGAATACGCGCATATGTCGTATCGGGTGACATAAAAGGTGCCTCAAAAGCTGAGGCGTGGGTAAAAGCTGATTAAGCGTCGGTATCCCGAGTGTGCGCCCGAGCTGCCTTCCGTGAATAACTTCCCCGTAAATTGCAAACGGCCGGCCAAGAAGTTTTGAGGCACCTTTTATGTCACCCGATACGACATATGCGCGTATTCTAGTTGAGCTTAACGGCGCGCCCTTGATACAGACTGGTGCGCAGGGGCATATTTCTATTCCTTTTGGGGTACAGATTTCTTCAAGCTCACGAACCCCTGCTGCGGCGTTTTTTCCGAAACGGTAGTTAAAACCGCAGCTTATATATTTTACATTAAGTTTAGTCGAGAGCATTTCGATGAACTGCTCCGGGGACATATTCCTTACCTTATCAAAATCAAGATAAATGACAACATCAACCGACATCGAATCGAGGATTTTTTCTTTGAGCGCACGATTTGTTATTTCAGGGACAGGATGGCCGCTTTCGGTTTTGCCCGGATTCTTTGAAAAAGTAATTACAGCGGTTTTCATATCCTGATCTGACGCTTTTCTTATTACCTTAGCATGACCGAGGTGAACACCGTCAAAAAAGCCGAGAGCCGCTGCTGTCGGCTCATCGTTCCATTTTAAATCCGCCATATTATAAGTTTCCGTTTAAAAAACCTCCCTGCCTCCGATTGGGACTTCACGGTTGAAATGACATTTCACTCTGATTTGGCTTTCTTCTTCGCGGGCTTCTCCAAGTCCGATGAATATATCACCGTATTTAACACGGCACAGACCTGTTTGCGGAGCGTTCTCGAGCCTTTCGAAAGACAATGCGCCTCCGTTCCGGAATCTCGCCGCCTGACTTTCTGTTATATTAATCAATGGCAAATGCCCGAAAATATGTTCTACGTCAAGTAGAATTTCTTGAAGTTTATCCTCTTCGGATAGCTTTTTTACTTTATCAATATCAGAACACTCGTCAATATCAAATCCTGCGGCATAGGTCCGGCGTAAAAAAGACATTGTTCCGCCGCAGCCGAGTTTCCGTCCGATATCCTCACACAGTGTTCTTATGTATGTTCCCTCGGAACATGATACATCTATGAGATAATCTTTACCCGCTTTATCACGCCCGATAACATTAATATCGTAAATAGTAATAAGCCGAGCCTCACGCTCGACTTCTTTACCTTCGCGCGCGATATCATAGAGGTGCCTGCCGCCTATTTTCCTTGCGGAATACATCGGGGGCACCTGTTCTATATTTCCCTTAAAAGAGGCAGCGGCGTCGCTGACTTCCTCAGGTGTAACCGACACCTCCGCTGTGGTCAGAATCTTACCTGTTATATCCCCTGTATCTGTTGTGATTCCGAGCTTCAGCGCTGCTGTATATCTCTTATCGTGAGTACGAAGCAGCGGTATTGCCTTTGTTGCATCTCCGAAAAAAACAGGGAGCACCCCCGTTGCCATTGGGTCGAGTGTTCCCGCGTGACCTGCCTTGCGTTCATGAGTGAGCCTGCGTAAAAGAGCTACAACATCAAAAGAAGTCATTCCTGACGGTTTGTCAATGCAGATAACGCCGTTCATTTTTCGCTTCCCCCATAAACTTTAGCTATTTCCTGACCTACCGCTTCAAGGATAGTCTTTTTCGCTTCTTCGAGTGTTCCCTCAATCCTGCACCCCGCGGCCGCCGCGTGGCCGCCTCCTCCAAGTTTTGCGCATATCTGGGACGCGTTGAGCGTGCTTCCTGTGCGCAGCGAAATCTTGTATCCCCCGTCTTTCTTTTCTTTGAGGGTAATTCCTGCCTGAACGCCCTCAATTTTTGCGGGCAGCGCGGGGATTCCGTCTGTATCCGAATCTGATACCCCGGTTTTCTCTTCCATCTCTCTGGTAATAGTTATAAGCGCTGCTTTTCCGCCAAAGTGATATTCGATAGATTCAAGTGCCATGCGCTCAAAATCCATTCTTGCGCGGGACAAGGTTTCAAACAGCTTTTTATTGATTGCCGCTGACTCAGCTCCTTTGTCAATCATCAGCGCAGCTGTCCTTAATGTTCTTGAGGACGTATTTGAATATCTGAAGCATCCGGTATCTGTTGCAAGCCCTGTATATAAACATTCTGCAATTTTCTTGTCAATTTCTACATTCAGTAAAGGGATAAGGTCTGCCGTAATTTCACATGTAGCCGCGGAAGCCGGATCAAGCATTGTAAAAGCGGCATAATCGCCGTTTGACGGGTGATGGTCTATGCAAAGCCCGACCTTATCCGCAAAAGGGGCAAGCACACTTCCCATAAGATCGGTTGAAGCGATGTCAGACGCAACGATAAATTCAGGTTCGAATTCACAAGTGTCCATGCCCTCGTAAAGATAACCGAATTTTTCAGGCAATTCGTCACTGCAAACGACCTTCGCCTTTTTATTCATAGCGATAAGCGCGCGGCAGAGCGCAAAAGCAGAACCCACCGTGTCTCCGTCAGGCGATTTGTGAGTTAATATAAGAATATTATCGGCGCCTTTCAAAATTTCCGCTGTCTTTTTAAGATCAGCGGTTCTTTGCGCTTCACTGATCGTGGTCATGGACATTGTAATTCTCCTTTGATTTTGTACCCATTAAAATGACATTCTGTTATTTATTCAAATCTTCAAGCATTTTTGAAATCCTTGCGCTCTCTTCAATTGAGTCATCACCGACAAATTTTATTTCCGGTGTCTTCCTTATATGAATTCGGGAAGCAAGCTCGCGGCGAACATAACCCGAAGCGCTGTTCAGCCCTTTCACACTTTCTTTCATATCGCCGCCTATGACGCTGACATAAACCTTTGCGTATGAAAGGTCGGTCGAAACCGTAACTTTTACGATACTTATAAGTCCGCCTATTCGCGGATCCTTAACATTGCGGAGAATATCGGTCAGTTCCCTTTTTATATCCTCCGTTACCCTGTCCATTCTGTATCCCGGCATAAGAACCCTCCGTCCTCTGCTGCATTTTCTTAAACTTGGGCGGCCGCCTCTCGACGACCGCCAAAAGCCCTTTTTCAAAGACAACCTGTATAAATAGAATTTGCTTTTACAAATTGTATAAGTCAAAGTGCTATATTTATATTATTTCTGCAATCACTCGCGGTATTCTTCAATCATATAAGCCTCAAAGATGTCCCCCGATTTTATGTCATTGAATTTTTCAAGTCCGATACCGCATTCATATCCCTGAACAACTTCTTTCGCATCGTCCTTGAAGCGTTTCAGCGAGCTTATCTTATCTTCGGCAATAACAATACCGTCGCGCACGACCCTGATAAGCGATGCCCTTGTAATCTTGCCTTCAAGAACATAAGAACCGGCAATTGTCCCGACACTTGAAATCTTGTAAATCTGCCTAGCTTCAACGCGGCCGAGCTGAACCTCGCGGGTCTTCGGCGCGAGCATGCCCTTCATAGCGGATCTTATTTCTTCAATGCAGTCATAAATAACGCGGTACATACGCATTTCAACGCCTGCCAGCTCCGCGTTGTTCCTTGCGTCCGCCTCCGGCCTTACGTTAAATCCGATGATGATTGCATTTGACGCTTCGGCGAGCTTGACGTCGTTATCCGAAATTGCGCCGACGCCGCCGTGAATCACTTTAACGCGAACTTCCTCGTTTGAAAGTTTTTCAAGCGACTGGCGAACTGCTTCGACCGAGCCTTGAACATCCGCCTTGACAATGAGGCTGAGTTCCTTGATTTCGCCTTCCTGCATCTGTGAGAAGAGATTGTCAAGGGTAACCTTCTGGTATGATTGGAACTGTTCTTCCTTCTCCTGATGGCGGCGCTGTTCGACAAGCTCTCTTGCCATGCGTTCATCCTGAACCGCGTGGAAAATATCGCCCGCCTCCGGAACCTCGGAAAGCCCAGTCACTTCGACAGGAACAGAAGGTCCTGCCGATTCAATCTGCCTGCCGTGCTCATCGCTCATTACACGGATATGCCCGACGGTCGTGCCCGCTATTATGACGTCACCCGTGTGAAGAGTACCGTTTTGGACAAGCATTGTTGCGACCGGGCCTCTGCCCTTATCAAGCCTTGCTTCGATCACAGCGCCCTTTGCCGCCCTGTCCGGGTTGGCCTTGAGTTCTTTCATATCTGCAACAAGCAGTATCATTTCAAGAAGTTTATCTATATTTTCATGTTTCACAGCAGAAACGGGAACACAAATCGTTTCGCCGCCCCATTCTTCAGGTACAAGACCCTGCTCGGTCAGCTCCTGAAGCACTCTGTCGGGGTTTGCGCCGGGTTTATCTATTTTGTTGACGGCAACGATAATTGACACATTGGCGGCCTTTGCGTGGTTTATGGCCTCAATTGTCTGAGGCATGATACCGTCGTCCGCCGCAACGACGAGAACGGCGATATCCGTGATTTGTGCGCCGCGTGCGCGCATTGCTGTAAACGCCTCATGTCCCGGCGTATCGAGGAACGTGATGTCCCTGCCCTTAATTTTAACCCTGTAAGCACCTATAGCCTGTGTGATACCACCCGCTTCTCCTGCCGCAACATCGGTGTTTCGAATAGCATCGAGAAGTGAGGTCTTTCCGTGGTCAACGTGACCCATAACGCAGACAACCGGGCTGCGCGGCTTGAGGTCCTCTGCCTTGTCCTCGCTGTCGTCGATAAGGCGGTCTTCGATAGTTACGACTATCTCTTTTTCGACCTTCGCGCCAAGTTCCATTGAAACGAGAGCAGCCGTATCATAATCTATCACGTCTGAGATTGACGCCATAACGTCAAGCGTCATAAGCTTTTTAATAACGGTAGCCGCCGTCATTTTGAGCCTTGCCGCAAGCTCACCGACTGTGATTTCATCAGGAATACTGACTTTGATCGGCTGTTTTTTCTGTTTTTCAAGCTGAAGCCTGCGAAGTTTTTCCGCGTCGCTTTCACGCCTTGCATAATACGGCCTGCGATCCTGTGATTTCTGCTTTATTTTTTGCTTATTTTGCATTACGCTTGCTTTTTTAGCCTGCTGCGGAGCAATTTCTTCATAATGCTCATTATATTTGTCGAGTTCAACCTCGGCTCCGCGGGTGTTAACGTATCTAACTGTGCCTGTCTTTGTCTTTTGCGGCTGATTCTGTCCCGGATGCTGCTTTTGCGGTGAGTTCTGGGGCTTTGTTATATTGAACGGCTGTGCGTTCTGAGCCTGAGGCCTCGGCTGGGTATGCTGCGCCTGCGGACGCTGCTGATTCTGTACTCCAGTTCTGAAGTTTCCTCTGTTGTCGCCCTGACGGGTGTTCTGAACCGGGCGCTGGTTGTTCGGCTGGCGGTTAAAACGGTCGCCCCTGTTAAACCTGTTGTCAGTGCCCTGCGCATGCGGTGTGAATTGCTTCTGCTGCGGCTGCTTTTGCTCTTCAGCCGGCTGCACTTTTTCTGCCGCGGGTTTTATATCCCTGTTCGGGGCTTTTGGCTGAGCAGCCGTGCGTGTTTGTTCCTGCGCCGGTTTGTTGTTTTGGGCGGCGGCAGGTGCCTGGGGTGCCTTTTGGGTCACAGGCATCTGCTGTGCCTTTGTTTCTTCCTCTGTCTCTGTTTTCGGCTTTGCCGGCTTTTTTGCCTGCGGCGGTGTGTCGGACGCAAAATAGGCGTCGAAATTCTCCACTGCCTTTTCTTTTGAATAATGCTCAAAAATCAGATTAAGCTCCTCCTCAGTTAACGCGGTCATATGTTTGTGCGGTTCTTTGTAATACCCCGCTAAAAAATCAATAATATCCTTGCTCGGAACCCCAAGATCCTTTGCTACTTCATGTACTCTGTACTTTATTACCATACATTGCCCTCCAATCTGCCGCTGTGCAGCAAGAAAAATAAGTTGACGCTTCCACGGCGGCGAAATAGGGAGCCAAGACCGTTTAGCGCGAAATTTACATTTTTATATTAATTTAAAACCGTTTACGCGGTATTATCGTCAGCAACACTGAGTTCGGCTATCCTTTCGGCCAGCGGCTTGTCAAGAACCGCAATAACGGCTGTATCACCGCGGCCTATCGCCGTTCCCAGCTGGGACTTTTCAGCTTCAAGCCTCGTTAATCTGATTTTATATTCAAGGCATGCGTCCTTTATCTTTAAAGAAGTTCTTTCAGACGCGTCACTTGATAAAAACACTCCCTTAGCGCGGCCTTTAAAAATGTCCTGTACTACCGCGTCAAACCCAAATGTAATCTTTCCCGCCCGTCTCGCAATACCGATGAGGCCGAGAATTCTGTCCGCCGGATTTTGTTGCTGTTTTTCATTCATCGGCGGCAAGTTCCTCCTCAAGGCGATTATAAATTTCCTCCGGCATAGCGCAGCTGAATGCCCTTTCGAGCCGTTTCTGCTTTCTGGCTTTTTTCAGGCATTCCGGATTTTTGCAGATATAAGCGCCCCTGCCCGGCTTTTTGCCTGTAATGTCAAGAGAAATCTCCCCCTCGGCATTTCTGACAATGCGTACAAGTTCTTTTTTGGGCTTCATTTCACCGCATCCTGTGCACATACGCATGGGTACCTTTCTTTTCTGCATAAATTCCTCCGTGAGCTCGTGCCGCTCGCGCGGCGTAGTATGATAATATTATAAGCAGCGAAAAAGAATTTTGCTTAAATCAGTTCGCTGTCATAATGGTTTACTTCTGTTTCGTCATCAACATCTTTTTCCGAAGCGGCTGCTTCAAAAGCGGCCGCCATTGCCGTCTTTGAAGTATCAGTGTTTTCGCTGACAGACTGTGCGTCGCTTTCCGGCTTTATGTCTATTCTCCAGCCTGTCAGCTTTGCTGCAAGGCGTACGTTCTGGCCCTTGTTGCCGATTGCAAGAGAAAGCTGGTCATCAGGAACAATAACTGTAGAGTGGCGGTCTTCGCGGGAAGCCGAAACCGAAACAACCTTTGCCGGAGCAAGCGCCGCCGCTATATATTTAGTTATATCCTCTGAAAATGGAATAAGATCGATTTTTTCCCCGGCGAGTTCTTTACTGATATTATTCACACGCCCGCCCTTTGGCCCGATACATGAACCGATAGCGTCGACATCGGGGTTCTTTGACGTTACTGAAACCTTTGTGCGTGAACCCGGTTCCCTTGCGATCCCCATAATCTCAACCGTTCCATCGAAAATTTCAGGAACTTCAAGTTCAAAAAGGCGGCGGATAACACCCGGGTGCGTGCGTGAAACAATTGTTCTTGTTCCCTTTTCACCGCTCTTTACCTCGGCGATATAAACCTTGATGTGGTCGCCCTCGTGCAGTACTTCGCCTGAAAGCTGCTCGTTTGCTGGCATAACGGCTTCGGTCCGCCCGAGTTCTATATACGCCGTTCCTGTGTTTTTGTCTATTCTTTGAATAACGCCTGTCACCATTTCATGCTGACGGCTCATGACTTCGCTTGTAATTACCTCGCGTTCAACTTCGCGGATACCCTGTCTTATTACATGCTTTGCAGTCTGCGCGGCAATTCTGCCGAAATCGTGTGTATCAAGCTCAATGTCAACTTCACCGCCGAGTTCCGCTTTCCGGTTGATATTCTTAGCCTCGTCAAGCAGAATTTCGCTTTGCGAATCCTCGACATTCTCGACAACCTTTTTGCGCAGAGCAACGCGCAGAACTCTTTTTTCGGGATTAATTTCAACAATCGTGTTGTCGCCGGTTTTATAGTTATGCTTCACCGCTATGTTCAGGGCGTTTGCTATTTTTTCAGCAAGATAACCCTTCGGTATACCTTTTTCCTTTTCAAGTGCTTCCAGTGCATCAAAAAACTCCGCGTTCATTTTTCGCAATTCCTCCAATGTAATTTATATTAATAATAGCTTAGAATCTTTATTCAAAATCGTCATTATCTTCCGCAAGCCTTATATACGCGGCTTCGGAAAGTTTTATGACAGCAGAACCGATTTCTTCGGTTTCAATTTCGGCGGCTGTTCCGTCAAATGATTTTAAAACTCCCAAAAGTTCGCGCCTTCCGCTGCTGTCCGGGCGGATAAGCCTGACTTTAACTTGGCTTCCTATATATTTTTCGAAATGCCAGTCTCGTTTCAGTTCCCGTTCAATTCCGGGCGACGATACTTCAAGGCAGTAACTCTGCTCAATGGGGTCGACGCGGTCAAGTTCCTTATCAACAGCGCGGCTGACGGTCTCACAGTCTTCAATCGTTACACCCTCGTCCTTATCTATAAATATTCTGAGATAATAAGAAGAGCCTTCTTTAACAAATTCGATGTCCCAGAGAGTCAGTCCAAGCTGCTCAACGATCGGCTTTGCAAGTTTCTCAACTGCTGTAACAACGCTGCCTTTGCGAGACGCCATCTATCTTTCCCCCAAACAAAAACAAAAGAGCGGGTTTCCCCACTCTCTTCTTTCATTAAGTCATTAACATTATATATTATAACCCTTTTTTTTTGATTTGCAATAGATTTTTTCGAAAAATTTATTATCTTTGAAATTTATTTCCATTATGCTTTATTTCTATATGGTTATGCTGTAAAATATAAGCAGCATTAAATATAAAGGGGACAGAATTTATGTCAAAATGTCTTATTGTCTATTATTCATATCATCACAAAAACACAGAAAAAATCGCCCGCAGAATGGCAGGGGCGGTTAAAGCAGATATCTGCTCTGTGGAAGAACTTTCAAAATATGATATTTCCTTGATGAAATCTTCGGCTTCGGCAAAGTCGTTCTCATTTGGATGACCTTTTGCGATACCTCCGACAAGCTTGAACGGGCCGTAAGTGTCATAGCCGCGGCAGTTGAAGCTTCCGGCAATTTCGCCGCCTTTAATCTTTATGATATCGCATAAAGTTTTGTTGTTTT
>DATALE010000191.1:0-2403 GCA_036261235.1 Ruminiclostridium sp.
AGAACTCGTGGACTATCTTGATTATTACAACAACCGCCGTATCAAGGCAAAACTGAAGGGCTTGCCTCCCGCTTTACACAGGCAGCAAACCCTTTCGGCTGCTTGATTTAATATTTGTCTAACTTTTTGGGGTCAATTCAGGTAATATACCTCAGTGGTTATTTCTCATTTCCCAGAAGCATTACATTGCAAGAACCCCGCCGGGTGTATCTCTCAGTATTAAAATTTGTTCCTCAACCGCACTCGTGACATTGAAATAATCAATTACATTCTTTGCGTCTTTGGTACCGGTACATTTAAATTCATAGCATAATGCTTCGCCTGTCCCGTTTTTCGGGATAACTGCGAGCGATACATTCTGAACTTTAAGCAAAGGGCTTAAAAGGGACTGCGCCTTTTGCCGCGATACTGTAACCGCCGGCAGGCTGCGTGCTTTGTGATTCATTATGAAGCCTGTTGCGTCATAAGATAAAAGTTCACCGCTGTCAAGGGCTATTCCGACTTTAACAAGGTCTGGATAGCATATGACACCGTTTTGAAGGTAAGCGAAATTTACTACGCAGATATTGTTATCAGTAAGGTTATATGTCACTTTCATGCTGCCGATATTGCGGCTCTTCAGAAAATCGTTTGCTTTGTTAACTGCGTCCTGATTTGTTATTTTGGAATCTTTCGGTCCTCGGCTGTCAAGTACACGGACAACTATACCGCCGTTTTTCGAAACAAATATACTTTTCGTTCCGGTTTTGAAGTTGTATGTCGGAAGATTACCCGCAGTTTCGCCGTAATCGCTTATGTTTTTCTTATCAACATTTAAAAATCCTGCCGCAGCGCTCTTGGCGTCGCTTCGGCTCACAACTGACTTCCCTTTTGTATATTCCGGTTCTTTTTTAAGAACATTGTCAGAAAACGGGCCGTCATAAATCATTGCAGGCAGCCCTGACATATTATCCTCAATATTCTGAAATCCCGACTCAACCGTTGATACCGGCTTCGCACTTGTTTTAGCAAGATTGTCAATCGCATAATCAGATTTAAATAAGGTAAGTTTCCCTGTCTGAACGTTCGCAACAAGGTCGTCCAAATCGTCTGAAAGCTTCTGCGAATTTGTATGAAGTGTTGAAATCATGTTCCGGTCATCATCGGTCAGTTTGTTTTGTTCAGTAATTCTCCTTGAAAGGGAATCGGCATAATCCGCCGTCTGCGCTATAAATTTCTGTGTTTTATCAAAATTAACATCCGTTACCGAAATCTGTGAAAGGTCTGTTTTTGCTGCGAGCGCCTCGGATCTTATTTTTCCGGAAAGTGCCGCAACCTGTGTGGTAGTCCCCGCAAATTCGGCTTTCTGCAAATCAATTTCAAGGTTCTTTAACTGGTCTGACATATCGCTCAATGACCGTTGGTATGAATATTCGATATTCATTTTCAATCCGTATGACATCCAAAACCCTGTAACCGCAAGCCCTACTGCAACCAAAAGGCCGGCAGAACCGAATGTTATCATCCTGATAAGTGTCCTTCTGCGTTTAATTCTGAACATTTACGTTTCCTCCCTAATGCGATTAGGGTTATTCTATCCACTATTTGCAATAATATCCATTCGTTTCTGCCAAATAAAAAAGCACGTTCAAAATTGAACGTGCCCTGTATTTTAAATTTTCAGCATGCGCCTTTTTCTGTGATAACAACAACAAAAGTTTTTAAAATTATTTTTAAGTCATTTAATAAGCTGAGACTGTGAACATACCTCGCGTCAAGAAGAACACGCTTTTCATATGTCGTAGCGCTTCTTCCGCAAACTTGCCAAAGCCCTGTAAGTCCCGGTTTAACTGAAAAATAGGTATTTGCGTATATCCCGTATTTTTTAATTTCATCGGTGACAATAGGACGCGGCCCGACAATGCTCATCTGCCCTTTTAATATATTAAAAAGCTGAGGCAGTTCATCTAAGCTTGTTTTTCTGAGGAACTTGCCAATCTTGGTGATTCTGGGGTCATCTTCGAGTTTGAAATTGTCTTTGAATATCTTCTTTTGCTGCGGAGTAAAATATTTATCAAAATTGTCCGCGTCAATAACCATAGACCTAAACTTATAGATTTCGAGATCTTCGCCCAAATAACCGATCCTTTTGTGTTTGAAAAATACCGGACCCGGAGAAGTTGCCTTTATAATTATACTGATAATAATAAAAACCGGGGACAGGATAATAATGCCTAATGCCGACAAAACAATATCAAAAAGCCTTTTCAGTGTCAAATATGTATCTGAAATTCTTATTTGCTCTTTGAAACGTTCTTTTTGCAGTTCACTATCATAAGGAATATAAAACTCCTGAGTTTCCACAATAGCTCTCTTCTTTCATTAGTTGTTGTTACAACAATAAAATTGATACCGCTTTGTTTT
>DATALE010000200.1:0-2361 GCA_036261235.1 Ruminiclostridium sp.
TTCCCATTATCCCTTCACCGCACCGGCTACCAGACTTTCCTGAACCTTATTGCTGAACAGCGCGTATATGATCATCGTTGGAATGGTAGCCACAACAAGGCCTGCTCCGATTAAACCCAAGTCCCGATTATAAACGCCGGAAAACGCCATGATCCCTGCCGGCAGCGTACGGAACGCGTCATCATCAAGAAAAGTAGTTGCGAACAGCAGCTCGTTCCACGTTCCCATGAAGGTAAAAATGGACGCCGTGGCAAGAGCGGGCTTCATAATAGGCAGAATAATTCTAAAAAACATCTGCATGATGCCGCAGCCGTCTATAAAAGCCGCTTCCTCCATTTCTTTTGGAATGGAGCGGTAAAACCCGCACAATCTCATGACACTCATCGGGATACCGAAGGCAATATACGGCAGCAGCAGACCAAGGTACCCCCCCTTGATCCCCATTTTATCCAGGAACTGAAAAAGCGGGAGTAAAGCGGCATGGGTCGGAATCATAATTCCGATCGTAAACAGCATCAGTATGGCAATGTTTAGCTTCCATTTCATTCTGGTAATGGCATAGGAGGCCATAGCGGTAAATACACCCACCACCACGATTGTAACGCCGGTAAAAAAGACAGAATTGAAAAAATAGCGGATGACCTCACCGCTCGCAAAAATCCGGTAATAGTTTTCCCATTGCCATTTCCACGGGAACCCTAATATATTGTCTCCCAATATTTCAGCGTTCGTTTTCAAGGAATAAGTTAACAGCCAGTAAAGCGGAAACAGCTGAATCACAGCGATCAGACTCAAAATAATAAATTTAACGTTTTTCTTAGACTGTGTATTGTTCATAAAATTACTCCCTCTAGATCATTGTGGCATTGTCTTCCGCTCTTTTAAAAAGCACGGTAATCAGCCAGCTAATCAAAAGGCAAGCCACCACGATGCTGAACGCCTGGGCGCTGCCATAGCCAAACAAGCCGCGTTTAAAGAGGTTGTTGTACATTAAGGTCGCGGGCACATGGCTTACATTATTCGGTCCGCCGTTTGTCATAACATAAATCAGGTCAAAGGCCTTAATGGAGCCGACGATTGCAAAAATAGCACATGTTTTTATCACGGGCGCCAAAAGGGGAATCGTAACCTGAAAAGTAGCTTTCCACCCGGTTGCGCCGTCGATTTGCGCCGCTTCGTAATAATCTGTAGAGATCGATTTTATACCGGCATATAGAATAAGCATGTGGTAGCCGATATATTGCCAGACAGCAGGCACCACGGTTGTAAGAAAAGCTGTATTCGGATTGGTCAGCCATGAAAACTGAAAGCTGGGATCAAACATCTTGATCAGTGCATTTAATAGTCCGTGCTCGCTGTTGAAAACATTAAGAAACAACTGACCGATAACCGTACTTGAAATTAGAACAGGGACGAAATAGATCGTTCTAAAAGCTTTTTCTCCGCGGGTTCCCCGTGCTAATATATTTGCAAGAATAAAAGAAATCGGAAGCTGTATAAACAGTGAGGCGAACATCAACACAGCCGCGTTCCATGCGGAATGCTGAAAATTTTTATCATTTATAAGCTTTATATAGTTATCCAGAAAAACAAAGCTCATATTACCTATCCCGTTATAACGAAATAAGCCGTAATAGGCAGTAATGAACAGCGGCACAACAGCAAATAAAACAAAAACAAGCAATGCCGGTAAAACAAACAGTACGATGAATTTTTTATCTCCTAAATACTTATTCAAAAAGCGCCCTCCCCCTATCCAGAATCTGATAAACCCCCTGTGTGACACACAGGGGGTCAACCTTTAATCCGGTTATCTGTTATTCATTGCATCCACATGCGCATCATAAACGGACTGCGGATTTCCGGCATCTGTAAAGAGGGACTGTACCTGTTCCAAGTGTGTTGTAGCGGTATTTTCATCTAGCGCGGTATCCCATGCGATTACACCGTTGACACCTTTGTTCGCGAGGTCGGCTACCTGCTTTGCAACAGGCTGAAGTTTGCTTTCGTCTACCGGATCAGTAAACCCGGAGAAACCCTGGCCGCTTTCATCGCGCGCCTTTGCCAGGCGTTTGCAAAGGAAAAGATCAAAATCAACCGCTTCCTTCGGATGGGCCGTGTTCTTATTTACAAAAATGGAATCAATAAAGCCGCCTACATAATCGCTGTCCTTCCCTTTGGAGAACATCGGGAACGCAACCGCTTTCACCTTATCCTTTACCACGGTGTTCTTATCAACATAAATGCTTTCTGTAAACCAGTTGCCCTGTAAGCGCATTGCAGCTTTTCCGGTAAGGAACATCTGGTCCGCATCGGCTGAGGCAACCTCGGTCGGGTTTTTGCCGAAGGCGCCTGCTTTAT
>DATALE010000226.1:0-9916 GCA_036261235.1 Ruminiclostridium sp.
ATTAATAATTGTATTATATTAAGGCTATAATACTTATTGTAGAACATCCGGGGGCTAAAACCCCCCGGATTTGTATTATCGTTTTAAAGAGTTAAATTTGGAAAATGATCTTTTAAGCTATTGTTTGTCCTTTTTGCACCAGATAAAAGGGTGCGAAAATCGTCGGCAATCAGCCGGATCGGAGAAACTCAGAGAAAGGATGGATCATAATAATTAGCGATACTATTGCCGCTATTTCAACTGCACTTTACCCTGCCGGTATCGGCGTAATCCGTATTTCCGGAGAAAAAGCATTTGAAACAGCGGGGAAGATATGGCGGTCACGTACCGGAAAATCAATATCCGAGTTGAAACAGAACACAGCTTCTGTCGGAACGGTGTTCGACGGTGAAACTGATATTGATGAGTGTGTTGCACTGGTTTTCAAAGAACCGCACAGTTTTACAGGTGAAAATGTCGTTGAGCTATCCTGTCACGGCGGAGTTTATATTATGCGCAAAGCTCTTGAAGCGGTGATCAAAGCCGGAGCAAGACCGGCACTGCCAGGTGAATTTTCAAAAAGAGCTTTTCTTAACGGCAAACTCGATCTGACGAGCGCCGAAGCGATAATGGATCTTATCGGGGCGCAGGGCGATACGGCGGCAAGGGCAGCGCTTGCTCAGCACCGGGGCGCGCTTTTCAATGAGATACAATCTGTCAAAAAGAGACTTGTTGAAATTTCTGCGGATATAACGGCTTGGGTGGACTTTCCGGATGAAGATGTACCGTCGCTTGAACCAAATGCGCTTAAAGCGTCACTTAAAGCGGAAAAAGCTGAACTCGAACAGCTTTCTGAAAATTACAGCAAAGGCAGGATAATTAAAGAGGGCGTTGATACTGTAATAATCGGCAGGCCTAACGTCGGAAAATCAACTCTTATGAACGCTCTTTCTGGTTTTGAAAAAAGTATAGTGACTGAAATCCCAGGTACAACGCGTGATGTTGTTGAAGAAAATGTCAACTTTGCGGGGGTTGTTTTAAAGCTGTGGGATACAGCAGGAATCAGAAAAACAGAGGATCCGGTTGAAAGTATCGGTGTAAAAAGAGCACGGGAAAAGCTCAATTCAGCCCAGATTATTCTCGCTGTTTTTGATGGTTCAAAAGAACTTTTAAATGAAGACAAAGAAATAATTCAGCAAATTGAGGACAGGCATGTTATTGCCGTTATAAATAAGTGCGATTTGCAGATAAAAACAGACAGAGAGTATATAGAAAGCAAAATTAAACATGTAGTATATATTTCAGCGGGAAAACTGGAAGGTTTAAAAATACTTGAGACAAAAATAAAGGAACTTGTGGGAACCTCCACCTTTGACCCGAGTGCCGCTTTTGTCGCAAATTTAAGGCAGCTTGAATGTGTTCACCGGGCAATTGAGGCAATCTCTTCCGCTATTGACACCGTTGAACAAGGTTTCACGCTTGACGCGGTTACAGTTTATATCGACGACGCGCTGAACGCGGTTTTTGAACTGACAGGTGAAAAGGCTTCAGAAGAAGTCATTGACAGAGTTTTCAGTAAATTCTGCATTGGTAAGTAAATTAATCTGCATGTTTTCAACAGAGAGGGCGGTCAATTGTGGAATACTATGCCGGGAGTTATGACGTCGCAGTAATTGGGGCGGGTCACGCGGGAATCGAGGCGGCGCTTGCGGCGGCACGACTTAATTGCAAAACAGTAATATTTACGATGAATCTTGACGCTGTCGGTAATATGCCATGCAATCCGTCAATCGGTGGAACGGGAAAAGGACACCTTGTCCGAGAACTTGACGCTTTGGGTGGTGAAATGGGAAAGGCTGCTGATAAAACATCTATTCAGAGCCGAATGCTCAATCGGGGAAAAGGGCCGGCTGTTCATTCGCTGCGTATTCAAAGCGACAGACGCAGATATCACGACTATATGAAATATACGCTTGAAACACAGAAGAACCTTGATCTCAAACAAGCCGAAATAGTAAAAGTTAAAGCAAAAGACGGCAAGGTAATACAGGTCGTAACAAGGCTTGCCGCTGTGTATGACGTAAAGGCTGTAGTTATTGCGACCGGAACATACCTTTCCGGCAGAATCCATATCGGAGAAGTAAATTATGAGGGAGGGCCCGATGGAATGTTTGCGGCAAAAGGGCTTTCTGCTTCTTTGAGGGAACTCGGGCTTGAACTGATGAGATTTAAAACCGGAACTCCATCGAGAGTGAACAAAAACAGTATCGATTTTTCACAACTGGAGGAACAGCCGGGAGATGAGCCGGTAATTCCTTTTTCTTTTGAAACTAATAATAAGATTGAAAACAAAGTTGTTTGCCATATTGCATACACTAATGAAGAAACACATGGCATAATCAAGGAGAATCTACATCGTTCACCGCTTTACGGCGGAAGAATCGAGGGTATTGGACCGCGTTACTGTCCGAGCATCGAAGATAAGGTTGTCAGATTTCAGGATAAAACGAGGCATCAGTTCTTTATTGAACCGATGGGGCTTGATACGGATGAAATGTATTTGCAGGGGCTTTCATCATCACTGCCGGAAGAAGTTCAGGAAAAGTTTCTTCATACAATAAAAGGTTTTGAAAATCTGAAGGTTATGCGCACTGCATATGCAATCGAATATGACTGCATAAACCCGCTTGAACTTGACCCTACACTTGAAACGAAAAAAGTTTCGGGGCTTTTCGGAGCAGGCCAATTCAACGGAACTTCAGGATATGAGGAAGCGGCTGCTCAGGGTCTTGTTGCGGGAATAAATGCAGCGCTTAAGGTTCAGGGACGCGAACAACTGATTCTCGAACGGTCAAATTCATATATAGGAACACTTATAGACGACCTCGTGACAAAGGGTACAAAAGAACCTTACCGAATGATGACTTCACGCTCTGAATACCGGCTTGTGTTAAGGCAGGACAATGCTGATATGCGGCTAACTCCGATAGGGCATAAAATTGGGCTTATCTCAGAAGAACGGTATGGGCATTTCCTTAAAAAGCAGGAAATGATAAAAAACGAGCGTAGGCGTATCGAAAATATCAATCTTGCTCCGTCAAAAGAACTTAACGATTTACTTATTTCTAAAGGAACAGCGGCTGTTAAAACCGGAATAAAAATATCAGAGCTATTAAAAAGGCCGCAAATAAGCTATGAAGACCTCTTGCCTTTCGATAATGACAGAAAACCACTTCCGCCTTCTGTAACCGAACAAGTCGAGATTTCAATAAAGTACGAGGGATATATAAAACGCGAGCTGGCGCAGATTAATGAAATACATCGACTCGAAATAAAAACACTGCCAAAAGACATGGATTATTCCTCTGTACGAGGTTTGCGTATTGAAGCGAGGGAAAAGCTTAACAAGATACAACCGGTTAATATCGGGCAGGCGTCAAGAATATCCGGCGTTAACCCAGCGGATATTTCTGTGCTTCTTATACATTTAGAACAAAATAAAGAAAATTGATTATTACAACTTATGTTTCACGTGAAACAGGAGGGGTGAAATGAGTATTCTATCTGATAAATTATTAAGCGGAGCGCAGGCGCTCAAAATTACATTGGGCGATGACGCGGTAGATAAATTTGAAAAGTTTACTGCCGAGCTTCTGAATTGGAATAAGGTTATGAACCTGACGGCGATAACCGAGCCCTCCGATATTGCGTTAAAACATTATATTGACAGCATTGCAATGCTTAAATACGCGGAAATCAAACCGAACGCATCTGTAGCGGATGTTGGGTGCGGAGCAGGTTTTCCCGGAATACCAATTAAAATAGCGCGCCCTGACATATTACTTTGCTGCATTGACAGCCTTGCAAAAAGGGTCAATTTTCTAGATGAGGTAACACGGAAGCTTGAATTTAAAGACACTAAGTGTATTCATGCAAGGGCGGAGGAAATCGGAAAAAAAGTTGAGTTTAGGGAAAAGTTTGATTTTTCATTTGCCCGCGCGGTTGCAAAACTCAGGGTTCTTGCAGAATACTGCCTGCCGCTTGTTAAAGTCGGCGGCGCATTTATCGCCATGAAAGCGGGAGGTGCGGAGGAAGAAATTAATGAGGCAAAAAGCGCTGTAAAAGCTGTGGGCGGCAAAATTGAAAACGTTGTTGAATACACACTGCCGGACACCGATATTTCGCGTACTATTATTATAATAAGAAAAATCGATACTACGCCGGAAAAATACCCGAGAGCATCTGCAAAAATTTCAAAAAGTCCGCTTTAAAGTTATCAACATTTAATAATAACTTTGTTAATAATTTTTTTAAAACAAAGGCGAAATAAGTCGAACGAAAAAACTGGAAAAATTATCCTGTTTATGATATTATAAAGGCGTTGGAATGAACGCGAGATGTCATAAATGGGGTGGAAAATATGTTTTTGTTGAAAATGGACAGGCAGTCAAACAAGTGCCGGGTAATCCAGATATCAGTTGCAGCGATTTTACCGAATCCACAACAGCCGCGACATACTTTTGAGACCGAATCACTCTTGTCTTTGGCAAAGAGCATTAAGCATAACGGAATTTTGCAGCCCCTGACAGTACGCGATAAAGGAAACGGTGAATATGAACTCGTTGCCGGTGAGCGACGGCTGAGAGCCGCTATTATGGCGGGATATACATCTGTTCCATGCATTACTGTTAGTCTTGATGATAACCAATCGGCAGTAATGAGCCTTTTAGAAAATTTACAGCGCGAAAACCTGAACTTTTTTGACGAGGCGCTCGGTATGGCGGCTTTGATTGAACGCTGCGGAATGACGCAGGAAGATGTCGCTGAACGGCTTGGAAAGAATCAGTCAACAGTTGCTAATAAATTAAGACTTTTGAGACTTAGTACTTCCGAACGGATAAAAATTAATGAAATGGGACTGACAGAGCGTCATGCAAGAGCGCTTTTAAGATTAAATTCTTCTCAAAGGGAGTTTGCCCTCGAGGAAATAAAGAAACGTAATCTTAATGTTGAAGAAACAGACAAACTTGTTGATGCGATTCTTTGTCCAAAATCCGCGACACAGGAGAGAAAAAGACTGTCTGTTGTCAAGGATGTAAGAATATTTTTCAATACAATCAACAATGCAATTGATGTGATGAAGCAGTCCGGGATAAACGCAGTTGCACAAAAGCAGGAATATGACGATTATTTCGAATATACTGTTAAGATTCCAAAAACCGAAAAATCAAAAATTGAAAAGATGGCATAATGTAAATATTATAATTATTAAGCTGTTTTGAAGGTTATTCTTCAAAATAGCTTTTTTGTTTTAAAAATGTTTCACGTGAAACATTTATTATGAATTGTAATTCTAGTATATTCTTTTGCCACTGTTTGCAGAGTAAAACGTTGTAATGGAGTGCTGTGCCTGCTGATTTTATGTTTCACGTGAAACATTTTTACAGAAAACAAACTCCATAATGATTAATATTTGAAAAATCACCCCAAATAGTAGTTTTTCCTTTAAATCATCTTATTGTTGTGATATAATCAAAGTAAGGAATACGGAAAACGCAGGAGGACTTAAATTTGGGCAAGGTTATAGCCATTGCAAACCAAAAAGGCGGCGTGGGAAAAACCACTACGTCCGTAAACTTATGCGCCGCGTTGGGTGCACAAGACAAAAAGACACTCCTTGTCGATATCGATCCGCAGGGGAACGCGACAAGCGGTCTCGGCGTTAACAAAAGAACAGTAAAAGTTTCAACATACAACATAATGATAGGTGAAGCGAAGGCATCTGAAGCGCTAATCCATACAAAATACAAGAATGTTGACATACTTCCGTCAACCATAGAACTGGCGGGGGCTGAAATCGAACTTGTCGAGGCAGAGGGCAGGGTGAGCATGCTTAAAAACGCCCTGCTCGAATTAAGGTATAACTATGATTACATTCTTATTGATTGCCCGCCGTCGCTCGGGCTTATAACACTAAATGCACTAACGGCGGCTGACACACTTTTAGTTCCCGCACAGTGCGAATATTATGCTCTCGAAGGACTTTCACAGCTTATGGCGACAGTTCGGACAGTAAAAAGGCTCTATAATCCGTCGATAGAAATTGAAGGCGTGCTTCTGACGATGTTTGACGGGCGGCTGAATCTTACAATCCAAGTCGTCGAAGAAGTAAAAAAATTCTTTCCGAGAAAGGTATATAAAACTGTTATACCACGGAATGTCCGAATATCAGAAGCCCCGAGTTTTGGCGAGCCTGTAATATATTATGATAAGAGTTCAAGGGGTTCGGAAGCATACAGAATGCTTGCTTTAGAAGTAATCGAACAGAACAGCGGGGTGACAGCGTGACAAAACGTGGACTTGGAAAAGGACTTGACGCTCTTTTTGCCGATAATGCCGCAGATTCGGCGTCGGGCGGCTCGGTAACGCTTAAAATTAATGAAATCGAACCGAACAGAGGGCAGCCGCGAAAGAATTTTGACGAAAACGCGCTGGCGCAGCTTGCGGATTCAATAAGACAGCATGGTGTTCTGCAGCCACTTATGGTGCGTCCGATTCCGGGCGGAGGAGGATATCAGCTTGTTGCCGGGGAGCGCAGATGGCGCGCATCAAGGATGGCGGGTTTAACCGAAGTTCCTGTGATAATCAAAGAACTTGACGATGAGCAGGTCATGGCGATCGCTCTTATTGAAAATCTTCAAAGAGAAGATCTGAACCCAGTCGAAGAAGCCAAAGGCTACCGGACTTTGATGGAGAATTTCAGCCTGACGCAGGACGAAGTTTCTCAGAAGGTTGGAAAGTCGCGCCCTGTTATTGCAAATGCCATGAGACTTCTTTCACTTCCAGATGATGTTTTGAATATGGTGGAAGACGGCAGGCTTTCACAGGGACATGCCAGAACACTTCTGGCTTTGGACGATAAAAATAGCATTAAAAAGCTGGCAGATGAAATAATAACAAAAGGATTGTCTGTCAGGGAAGTTGAAAAGCTCGTAAAAAAACAGGAAGGAATTCCACCCTCACGAAAGCCCGCGGCGCAGGGCGGCGTTGTCGAAACTGAAGTTGCGCGCTGCCTGACCGAACGTCTTGGGCGCAAAGTCAGCGTTGTTTCGGGCAAAAACAAAGGTGTAATCGAAATTGAATTCTATGGTGAAGACGACTTGAAAGAACTATCAAAAACCCTTGCCGGGGATTGATGTTCACTATAAAAAAGACGTTTCAAGAAAAACGGGAGGAATATTCGATGCTGGATATAAAAGTAATCAGAAATGACCCTGAAAAGGTCAAAAAGGCAATGAGGGATAGAAATAAGAACATAGACATAGATGCCGTTATAGCGCTTGACAATAAACGCCGCGACATGATTTCCGCCACGGATATGATGAAGTCGGAGCAGAATACAGACAGCAAAAAGATTCCTGTACTTCGCAAAGAAAACAAGAACATTGAAGCGGCGCAGCTTTTGGAGCGCATGAAAGAACTTTCAGAGCAGATAAAGCAAAATGACACAAAAATCGGGGAAATTGAAGAGGAACTCCACAGCATGATTCTTTCAATTCCGAATATTCCTCATGAAAGCGTCCCGGTTGGAAAGGACGACAATGATAATGTGGAAATCCGTCGTTTCAGCGAGCCGCGCAAATTCGAATTCGAAGCGAAGCCGCACTGGGAACTTGGTAAATCTCTGGGAATTCTTGACCCGGAGACTGCTGCAAAGGTAACAGGTGCGAGATTCCATTTTTATAAAGGGCTTGGCGCAAGATTGGAACGCTCGGTTTATAACTTCTACCTTAATTTCCATACCGAAAATAGCGGATATACCGAGATATTCCCGCCTTATATGGTGAATCGTGCCTCAATGACAGGCACAGGTCAGCTTCCGAAATTTGAAGAGGACGCGTTTCACGTTTCGAATAATGATTATTTCCTTATACCGACCGCGGAAGTCCCGGTAACAAACATGCATCGCGATGAGATTCTTGACGGGAACAAGCTGCCGATAAAATACTGTGCATATTCCGCGTGTTTCAGGGCGGAGGCGGGTTCAGCCGGGAGAGATACCCGAGGGCTTATCCGTCAGCATCAGTTCAACAAAGTTGAACTTGTGAAATTTGCACGCCCGGAAAACTCATATGAAGAGCTTGAAAAGCTGACAAACGACGCCGAAAAGGTATTGCAGGCTCTCGGACTGCCATATCGTGTCGTCAATCTCTGTACCGGCGACCTCGGATTTTCCTCCGCAAAGACTTATGATATAGAAGTCTGGATGCCGTCTTATGATCGCTATGTTGAAATTTCGAGCTGCTCAAACTTCGAGGATTTTCAGGCTCGCAGAGCTTCGATCCGCTTCAAGGACAGTCCGCGCGATAAGGCGCAGTTAGTCCATACGCTCAACGGTTCAGGTGTCGCGGTCGGACGTACGGTTGCAGCTATTCTCGAAAATTATCAGAACGATGACGGAACAGTCACAGTTCCTGAAGTTTTGCGCCCATATATGGGATGTGACATCATAAGATAAGTTTTCAACAAAGTTATTAACAGGCTGTTGAAAACTGCAAACTCAAATTGTTATTTATAATAATATAATAAAGCGGTTTGTGCCGGTTAATGGCGCAAACCGCTTAATATTGAATATAATAAAGACAATTTGTTATTGTAAATTAGTAAACCGTTTGTCTGAAATTCGATAAAGGGGCCAATAATAATGGTACAAATTAAAGTTTTCAGTGCGATGACGGAAAGAGGACTTGAAAACAAAGTTAACAGCTTCATTGCCAATCAGTTTATTGAAATGAAGGAAATGCAGTTTCAGGCATCTTTCGGTCAAATTTACTGTATGATTACATATGAAACAAAGACACAGAAAAGTAATCTGCCGAACAGTACGGAGTTGATATAAATGGACAGAGTTTACAGAATGAAGGTCAGGCTTACTTCATATGACGTCGGGCCGGACAGAACATTGAAGCCATCTTCACTGCTTCGAATCATTCAGGAAGTCGCGGGGAGGCACCTTGAACAGGACGGGCTTTCATATGAGCACATGCGCTCAAAAGGAATCGTATTTCTGCTTGCAAGGGAATGTGTAAAAATAAAGTCACATCCCCACTGCGAAGAGACAATTACGGCAGAGACGTGGTTTCATAAGTGTGAGGGCGTAAGATTTGTCCGAAATGTCAGGTTACTGAATGAAGGAGGACAGGTCCTTATCGAAGCGGCAACACAGTGGATAATTACAGACCCTGAAACGCACAAGATTCTGCGCCCGTCGGAATTTACGTTTTCAATGCCAAGGATCGAAGAGAATTGTGTCAATTTAGATTTCAGAAAGATAAAGATGCCCCAGGGTGCTGCGGCGGCAGGAACAAGAGCGGTCCGCTGGTCGGATATCGACTGCAACTGCCATATGAACAATACTGTATATGCGGATATTATTTGCGATTTTTTCCCCGGCGGCATGTTCGATAGGAAATTAAGCGAATTCCAGATTGATTATTCAAATGAGGCACTTTTGGGCGACGAGATAAATGTCCTGACAGCAGAGACCGAGGATGGGGGCTGCTGTTTTGAAGGAGCGGTAGAAGGCAAAAAGTGCTTTATAGCTTTTGCAAAATAATTATTCTGCGCAGATTTCCTTGATGAAATCTTCAGCGTCGTTAAAGTCGTTCTCGTTCGGATGACCTTTTGCGATACCTCCGACAAGCTTGAACGGGCCGTAAGTGTCATAGCCGCGGCAGTTGAAGCTTCCGGCAATTTCGCCGCCTTTAATCTTTATGATATCGCATAAAGTTTTGTTGTTTTCGTTATTGCTTATGCCCGAAGTTGAAAAAACAAATACCTTTTTATCGGTCAAATCAATATCTGTTATCGCATTTTCCAGCTCTTTGTAATGCCTGCTGTAAGCAATTCCGGAACCGAAACCGATAATATCATAACC
>DATALE010000253.1:0-9415 GCA_036261235.1 Ruminiclostridium sp.
AGTTTCCAATGTACCTCCGATGGGAGGCAGAAAGTATCCCCATCAGGAATTCATACAAATTAATACAAAAGATATTCTTTTTATCTGCGGTGGTGCTTTCGACGGATTGGAGAAAATCATTGACAAACGTTCGGGTAAAAACGCACTTGGCTTCGGGGCTGAAATAAAGAGCAAGAAAGAAAAGAATACCGGGGATATTCTGAAAGAAGTAATACCCCAGGATCTTGTTCACTTTGGGCTTATTCCAGAACTTGTCGGACGTCTGCCGGTTATAACGACTCTTTCATCGCTCGACAGAAAAGCGCTGATAAGCATTTTGACGCAGCCTAAAAACGCGATATTCAAGCAATATGTAAAGTTGTTTGAAATGGACGGCGTAACACTTAATTTTGACGAGGATGCTTTAAATGCCGTTGCGGATCTTGCTATAGAGCGCGAAACAGGCGCCAGAGGGCTGCGTGCAATTATGGAGGATATTCTTACAAACGTAATGTTTGATGTACCTTCCGACCCTACGATAGAGAAAATTACTGTTACAGATAATTGCATCAGGAAAAAAGAACCCCCGATCATCGAATATAATCCTGACAAAAAAGCGCAGCGTATGCTGATCCCACATAAACAATCGGCTAAAAGACGAGAAAATGCGTCTTGATGAGAAGAACCGGGCAGTCTGAATAGGCTGCCCGGTTCATTAAAAAGCAGATATTATACCTATTTATTACTAATAGTGAATATTCATTAAATGGTAATGATTTTTAAGCAATTTAATATTGTATGGAAAGACCATTTATAATATAATCATATAGAGAGTTGCTTTTTTGAGGCTTGTCAGAAAATATTTATTCTTAAATGATTTATTATGTAGATTTATTACTTACTTTCAGACTAAGCCGAAGTAGAGTTCCAGCAAATTATCTCACCCCGGAGGTTAAAATGAAATTGAATGATAACGGAAAGATAATAAATATCCCTTTGTTACCGCTGAGGGGACTTACAGTTTTTCCTAAAATGATATTGAACTTTGATGTTGGCAGAAAAAAATCAATTGAAGCGCTGAAAACAGCCATGTCCGGAAATCAGATGATTTTTTTGGTTGCACAGCGTGACACCCGTGAAGAAGACCCCAAAACAGAGAATCTATTTACAATAGGTACCGTAGCTCAAATAAAGCAAATTGTCAATCTGCCTGGGGAAAACGTTAGGGTTTTGATTGAGGGCGCCTACAGAGCAAGAATAATAGAAACGAAAAGTGAAGAACCTTTCTTTATTGCCGATATCGAGGAATGTAAGGCAATCGGCAGAGCAGTGAGTTCTGTCAGAGCGCAGGCTCTTATCAGGAAGACTCAGGAACTTGTATCAGAATATTCAGAAATCGGTCCAAAACTTCCGCAGGATATTTTAAGTGAAATATATGAGTCAAAGGACATAGGTTCGCTGTCAGATTATATTGCTTCAAATATATTATTGAACTTTGAAGATAAACAGTATGTTCTTGAAGAGTTAAATCCTTCAAAGCGAATTCAGCTTATTCTTGATTTGCTGGGAAATGAAGTTAATATACTTGGAATTGAACGGGATATATCTGAAAAGGTACACAATGAAATAGACAAAAACCAGCGTGAATATTATATAAGAGAACAAATCAAAGTGCTGTCTCAGGAGCTTGATGAGGACGATAACCCCAAAGACGAGGCTGAAGAATATCATGAGCGTATAAATAAGCTGCACTTGGGCGAAAAAGGGACAAAGGCAGAAATTGAACTTGGCAAAGAGGCCACAGAAAAAATGCATCAGCAGGCAGACCGCCTATTTAAAATGCCGATTGGCTCTCATGAAGCCACTGTTGTCCGCACATGGCTGGATACGTGCTTGTCGCTCCCATGGAATAAGTCAACAAAGGATAAGCTTGACCTTGATATTGCACGTAAAGTCCTTGACAATGACCATTACGGGCTTGATAAGGTTAAAGATCGTATAATTGAATACATTGCAGTAAAAAAGTTAAGTAAAAATGTTTCCGGACAGATTATTTGTCTTGTTGGCCCTCCAGGTGTAGGTAAAACTTCAGTTGCCCGTTCTATTGCAAAAGCTATCGGCAGAAAATATGTTCGGGTTTCTCTTGGCGGAGTCAGAGATGAAGCAGATATTCGCGGTCATCGGAAGACATACATAGGCGCTATGCCGGGCAGAATAATTAATGCAATTATTCATGCAGGCGTATCAAATCCTCTTCTTTTGCTCGATGAAGTGGATAAGCTTGAAGGTGATTTCAGGGGTGACCCGGCTGCTGCTCTCCTTGAAGTTCTCGACGCAGAGCAAAACTATGCTTTCAGGGATCACTTTGTTGAGATTCCTTTCGATTTGAGCCATGTTATGTTCCTGACGACGGCAAACACACTTGAAACGATTCCTGAACCGCTGCTTGATCGTATGGAGATTATATCTCTTTCAAGCTATACACGAGAAGAGAAGTTCAATATTGCAAAGCTTCACCTTATTGAAAAAGAACTCAGGAAGAACGGTCTTAATAAGCGCATGTTGAAAATCAATGATGCCACCCTTTACGGAGTAATCGACACTTATACAAGAGAGGCTGGTGTCCGAAGTCTCGAACGTGAAATCGGAACACTTTGCCGGAAAACGGCAAAAGAAATTGTATCAGGGAAAAAGCATCTCATTATAAACAATGAGGATCTTGAGAAATTATTGGGGCCAAAGCGCTTTAAACCTGAATCAATTCTTAAAAATGATGAAATCGGGGTTGTAACAGGATTGGCATGGACGACTGTCGGCGGTGAAACAATGCCTGTCGAAGTTAGTATAATGGACGGCAGCGGAAAGCTGGAATTAACCGGTTCACTCGGTGATGTTATGAAGGAGTCCGCGAAAGCCGCAATCAGCTATATTAGATGCCGCGCGGACGATCTCGGAATAGCACATGATTTTTATTCTGCAAAAGACATTCACATTCACGTTCCTGAAGGTGCTATTCCAAAAGACGGGCCGTCGGCCGGTGTTACAATGGCGACTGCTGTTGTATCTGCGCTGCTTGGATACCCTGTTAAAAGGGACGTAGCAATGACAGGCGAGATAACGCTGCGTGGGCGTGTATTACCGATTGGTGGCTTGAAAGAGAAAACAATGGCAGCCTACCGCGCGGGAGTGAAAACAGTTATTATCCCAGAAGATAACAGTCCGGACCTTGCCGAAATTGATGAAGTCGTTAAAGAAAATATTCACTTTATTACGGCAAATAATATGGACACAGTGCTTAAATCTGCTATAATATTTCCTGAGCAAAGTAACTGTGAAAAAGTAAGCGGTGAAACGGACAACCTGAATTTATACGCAAATATTAATGTAGATAATCTAAGGCCCGTTATCAGTCAATAATATGTAATATAATAATGAATTCCTTTATGGAGGAATACTTTGTATAATGGACAGTAAAGATATTTTTAACAAAGTGTCGGCAATAGCAACATTTGAAATATCAGCATATACTCCTTCACAAATAACCGCTTCTGACAAACCGGAGATCGTTTTCTCGGGTAAATCAAATGTAGGCAAGTCCTCTATGATTAACAGGCTGATTTCTCGCAAAAGTCTTGCGAGAGTCAGCTCAGCCCCGGGAAAAACTGCTTCTGTCAATTTCTATAATTGTGGTTATTTCAGGTTGGTCGATTTACCTGGTTATGGATATGCTAAAGTATCAAAACAGGAAAAGGAACACTGGGCGGAGCTTGTGGACGGTTTTTTCGGTCAAGAGCGCAACATTGCCCTGGTTGTTCAGCTTATAGATGCTCGGCATGCGCCGTCTCAGGACGATATTCAGATGCTTCAATATCTTTTGCACCGCAATATCCCTTTTATTATTGCTATGACTAAAACGGATAAGCTTAAAGTTACCCAACTTGCGAAGCGCAGGGAAGAATTACCGTCAGAGCTTAGCTTTGGTAGTAATGCTAAAATAATATTTACATCGGCTGAAAATGGTATGGGAATGGATGAATTAAAAAATGAAATTGCAAACGCATGCTCAATAAAGGACTAATTTTAAATGTTTGGAGAGTTCATAATTGTTTAATTTAGATTGTTTAAGTATTAATAAGAAGGGAAATCTAACTATAGGCGAATGCGATACTGTCGAATTAGCTGAAAAATTCGGCACGCCTTTATATGTGATGGATGAAGGAACAATCAGAGAAAACTGCAGGCTTTATAAGAACTCTATTAATAAGTACTATGGTGGAAAAGGCCTAACCCTTTACGCCAGCAAAACGCTCAGCTGTAAAGAATTGTGCAGAATAGTTAAAAGCGAAGAGATAGGCCTCGATGTAGTTTCAGGCGGTGAATTATATACAGCGATTGAAGCCGGATTTCCAGCCGAAAAGATTTATTTCCACGGAAATAATAAAACAGAAGATGAAATCAATTATGCGCTTGATTGTAAAATTGGATGCTTTATCGTTGATAACATTGAAGAATTAATTCTGCTTGATAAACTGTGCAAAAAAAAGTCGGTAAAGCAGGATATTTTGCTTAGACTGAAACCGGGTATTGACGCACATACGCACAACTTCATAAGAACCGGGCAAATTGATTCAAAATTCGGGTTTGCAATTGAGACCGGAGAAGCCGAAAATGCTGTAAAAGAATCGGCATCTCTTGAAAATGTAAATCTCATAGGAGTCCACTGCCACATTGGCTCACAGATTTTCGAATTAAGCCCATTTGAGCTTGCCGCGGAAGTTATGATTAATTTCATGGCGGATATGCGCGATAAGTTTAATATAAATCTGACAGTGTTAAACCTCGGCGGTGGTTTTGGAATTAAATACATACCGGAAAATAAGCCGATAAAATATGATAAATATATGGAAAACGTATCGCTTGCAGTAAAAAAGGCATGCGAAAGCAGGAATATGGAGCTGCCGTTTATTCTAATTGAACCCGGTAGGTCAATTGTCGGTGAAGCCGGAATAACACTTTATAAAGTTGGCTCAGTCAAGACAATTCCGGGAATCAGGACATATGTGGCAATGGACGGCGGAATGGGTGATAATCCACGCTATGCACTTTATCAGGCAGAATATGACGCTTTGATTGCAAACAAGGCATCAAAGCCAAAGACAGAAAAGGTTACAATAGCCGGAAGATGCTGCGAAAGCGGCGACTTGATTCAGGAGAATATAATGATGCAGAAGGCGTCAGCCGGCGATATATTAGCGGTATTGTCAACAGGTGCATATAACTACTCAATGGCATCAAATTATAATCGTGTTCCTCGGCCTCCGATTGTTATGGTTAAGAATGGAGAGCCAAGGGTTATTGTCAGACGGGAAACTTTCGCCGATTTAGTTAAATGTGATATTTGAGGTAAATAATTTGAGCGAAATCAGGATATCTTCGTTTGATCCAATTTATGATGAAAGCAGCAAGATACTTATATTGGGAACTATGCCTTCTGTTGCCTCACTGGAGGCGGGAATGTATTATTCTCACCCAAGAAACGCTTTCTGGAAGATCCTGAAAGACTTAACAGGCGATGACCCGGGGACAGTAAACGATGAGAAACGGAAATTTTTGCTCCGTCATGGGATTGCTCTTTGGGACACACTGTCATCATGTGAACGTGAAGGCTCACTTGACGGAAACATAAAGTATGAACATCCCAATAACGTCCCGAAACTTGTTAAGTTATGCCCCGATATATCAATTATTTTTCTGAATGGTGGTGCTGCGCTGAAATACTACAAGAGATATCACGAGTCCATTATAAACCTGTCATTTAAAATACTCCCATCTACAAGCCCGGCAAATGCCAGAGGAGGATATGAAAAGAAACTGGCAGCATGGCACATTGTTTCGGATTATCTAAAATGACGATGATCATTAGATAATGCTCTTGAAGTAATTTCAAAAAATAACTATAATAAAGACGATATATTTAACATAATTAGCCAATTATGATTACTACTTAATATTAAATATGCATATAACGGTAAGGGGGACATAAAATGGTTTGCGGCTATTGCAAAAGTGATTTAGTTTGTCTCAAAGAAGCGGAAGGAAAAACTGGAGTATACTGCCAGAATTGCGGTCGCTGGTTAAAATGGGTTGATGATGCAGAAAAAGCAAAATTGCTATCTGAAATAGAAAAAAGAAAAAGAGAAATTCGAATTGACGGCGCGGATTTTGAAACTGTCAGGGAAAAGCTAAGGAACTATAAAAAGAAATACGATTCACTTTCCGAGGAACTGCGTTTCTATAAGCAAAGAAGTGCCAAAAAACAAAATTCGAACGAGCTTGAAGCAGCATCAATGTATGAAAAGGCACTTAAATTGAAGGAGTTAACAGCAAAAATTGCAGCATACGATGAAGTTCTTGTTACTCTTAGATTAAAATAATATTGAAAACCACTTGTTAATTATGTGTTTTTTGAAATCATACTCCAATTTATGATTATCACAGATTTAATGAGTGGTTTATTTTAATAGATTTATCATAAATGGTAAAAATATATTGAAGTAATATTAAGAAAAAAAGACGTATATAGGGGGCATAATATTTGAGAACGAAAAATCCATTTAACATTTATAATGGATTACCACGGGGAATATATATTATTTTTGTTTCAAGGATAATTGATAACATTGGCAGCGTTGTGCTCCCAATGATAACACTTATTTTAACGCAGAAAATTGGCATATCAAAAAGCAACACAGGAATACTTGCCACGATATTTATGTTATCTCAAGCGCCTTTTATTCTTTTGGGCGGCAAACTCGTCGATAAAATGGGCAGTAAAAAAATAATTGTACTTTTCAACACGCTGGGAGCTTTGGCCTATATTCCATGTGGATTTATGAAACCAAATATAGGTATGGCATTACTGATTGCCCTTGCGGCTAATTTGTTTTCTGTTTCATCGCCGGCCTATAATTCTATAGTTACAGAACTTGTAGACGATAAAAAAATTAAAAGCGCCTATTCCATTCTTTATCTCGGATATAATTTAGGATTGGCAATCGGCCCTGCAATAGGCGGCATATTGTTTAATAAGCACCTTCAAGCGCTGTTTTTTATTGATGCCGCAACTTGCATTATTTCCACTGCACTTGTATATTTTCTGGTGCCAAACACGGACATCAGGAAGAAATGTTCCGACACGTCTTTTGACCTCAAGGATTCGGCTTTCAAGGTTATTATAAAATCGCCGTCTTTTATCATTTTTTCTTTGATTTTGTTGGCATATAACTTCTGCTATTCACAATGGGGATTCATGCTTCCGCTTCAGTCAGCGGGCATATTCAAAAGTAATGGCGCAAAATTTTACAGCCTGCTGGTAAGCATTAACGCTATTTCAGTTATAGTCCTAACACCGTTCTTAACACATTTCACGCACAAATTACGTCCCTTATCTGTCGTTGCTGCCGGGGGCTTGTTCTATATGCTATCTTTCCTAATGTTTGCCGAAGGAAAGGTGTTATTGAACTTTGCTTTTGCTGCGATTATCTTGACTGTAGGCCAGATCCTAATTAATATAAACGTAAATATTTTTGTTGCTCAGCAAACACCACAGGCTTATATCGGACGCGCCAATTCTGTTTTGAGCATAATAAACGGTGCCGGAATCGCTGTCGGCCCGGTCATTATGGGACACGTTTTATTAATTTTTAACTTTACATCTTCATGGATACTTATTTCCGTTCTGATGTTTATCGGAACTATTGGAATGCTGTCGCTGAGTTTTAATAAGTACAGCAAAATAAAAGAAGCAAAATAAAACTATTTTTCCAAAAGCCATTCAGGTATTTCTCTATTTTTAAAGCTCCACAGATGTTTCTTGCCGCGCCTGTATAAATTCCGGTAATTTTCAATTGCATCAGAACCGATTATATATTCTTTGTCCATAACACATATTATTTCGGTAAAGCCGCGGTCGGGAAGCGCGGGCTCTTTCATTGCTTTTAAAATTGCCTCGCATTTGTGTATCTTGCCATACCTGCGTGTGTATTCACAGCATAGAGACAATGCCAGTTCACGCAGCCATTTCCAGTTTGAAACAGACGTTCGCGCCCATTTGCAGCATGGATGATTTGCATGCGTTAATTTATATGGCGCTTTAAAAGCTTCATCTGTGAAGTAAAAGACAGAACTTAGTATTTGTGTGTACTCAACAATCATTTTAACAACGTGTTTGTCAACATGGTATTCCGCGCACTTTTTTACATCATGGTCCAAATAAAATATATTCATAGTAAAGCCTTCCCGCAGGTAACAATTAAATTTTAAGATAATAGAATATTATTGCAGATAATAATTACATATTCATAGTATTTAAGCTTGACATTGCCAATGAATAGTGTATTATTGTATAGTAATTTGAGAAAGGAGTGAATTTAGGAATATTAACTAATATTAGGAGGCGATAATCAGTATAACTTAATATTGAAGCGCCTGGACCGATATTTATCGGTTGACGAGGTGGGGAGTCAGCGAAACATTCGGCGGATGCTCCTCCGGCTGTTAGTGTTGCGGTCGAAAGCTATTGCTCTAAAAAACGCGGGTAACTGCGCAACAAAGGCATGGCATACAGCGCTATTATTATACCCTTTTTCAGAAAAGTACATTTATTGTGATATTACTTGAACACATATAAAAAATATTGAATTTACGGAGGCTTTTATATATGTGCGGCATTGTAGGATATATCGGCGAGAAAAACTGCACAGACATACTGCTTGATGGACTGGGAAGTCTTGAATACCGTGGGTATGACTCTGCCGGAATTGCAGTGTTTGAAGACGGCGTAGTTAAATCTATAAAGTCGCAGGGAAGACTTGCTGCTTTGAAAAAAATAATTGATACAAACGGAGCTCCGAATGGTGAATGTGGTATCGGACATACACGTTGGGCTACTCATGGAAAACCGTCAGATATAAACGCACACCCTCATTCCGGTAACAATGTAACTATTGTTCATAACGGTATTATTGAGAACTATGTGACACTAAAGGATGAGCTTGAACAAAAAGGCTATGTTTTTGTTTCGGAAACAGATACCGAAGTCGCTGCGAAACTGATAGATTATTATTACAACGGCGATCCTGTGGATGCGATTAAAAACGCTGTGGCAAAAATCAGAGGCTCATATGCTTTCGGAATACTATTTCATGATATTTCAGACAAAATATTTGCTGTGCGAAAAGATAGTCCGCTTATTGCCGGGATTGGCAATGGGGAAAACTTTATAGCTTCTGATGTTCCGGCTATTCTTAAATATACGCGTAATTATTATCTCCTTGAAGAAAATGAAGTAGCTATTTTAAGCCGTGATTCGTTAGAAATAGTTGATCTTGACGGAAATCCGATTGAAAAGGAAATTCAGACTGCTGCCTGGGATATT
>DATALE010000255.1:0-6353 GCA_036261235.1 Ruminiclostridium sp.
GCGGATGGACAAATACGGAAGAAGAGGAAAAATTACTTACACATGAGGGAAACTATATGACAGTTTACATAGATGTCCTTTTTATAATTAATCTTGTTGTAAATTATTTTATTCTGCTTGCTGTCAGCAGTTTATTGCACAGACAGGATAAAAGGCTGAGAATACTTTTGGGTGCAATTTTTGGAGCTTTTTATTCAGTATTCATGTTTTTCCCTCAGGTTCAATTTCTGTATTCCGCTGTTTTGAAGTTACTTGCCTCAATTGCAATCGTGCTTATTTCATACAGAGGCAGAAGTATTAAAATGTACATAAAGCTTTTGTTGTATTTTTTCTTAATAAGCATGCTTTTCGGCGGAGTAATGTACGCAGTTCAATATTTTGCCGCGCCGCCAATGTTAAGCGTCAGAAACGGCGTTGCTTATATGAGCATATCACCGCTGTTCTTAATAATAACAAGCGCGGTATGCTACGCTCTAATACATTTAATCTCTCGTTTCTTTCACAGGGATGTCCATACAAATGATATTTATGAAATAGAAATCACTGTCGGGGATGTGATAGCAAAGATGCACGCGCTGCTTGATAACGGAAATGACCTATATGATACGCTTTCGGGAACTCCGGTTATAATCGTCGAGTATTCAAAAATTGAGAAGTTGATTCCAGAGCCGCTAAGGATATCGTTTAAAACAGGAAAAATGGCGGATGCAGATGTTTTGGAATCAACCGGTTTCAGCAAAAGGTTCCGGGTTATTCCATACGGCTCCGTCGGCAGCATCGGAGGAATACTGCCTGCATTTCGGCCCGATACCCTTTTTATAAAAAACTCAGGTAAAACATATTCTGATGTTCTTACAGGCGTAACAAATCGCCGACTTTCTGACGATGGGAAATTCTGTGCACTTTTGAACCCAAGGTTGTTTGGGGAAAATTCTGATAGTTTGCCGCACGATAAAAACATAAAAGCCGGCGTTATTTAAAAAGAAATACAAGTACTGTTTAATATAAATTGGAGATGGTTATATTGATCGTCAAAATCAAAATGATTCTCGTAAGGATTAATTATTTAATTAACTTACTGGCAGCGAAGCTCATTAAGCCGAAAGTGTATTACATAAACGGTCCTGAGCTTTTACCTGCCCCGCTGTCACAAGCAGAGGAAAAGCAGTGCCTTGACGATCTTATAAAAGATGACAATTCTGCTGAAATGGCAAGGAATAAGCTGATCGTCCATAATTTAAGACTTGTTGTATACATTGCAAAAAAGTTTGAAAATACAGGGATTGGCGTTGAAGACTTAGTTTCAATAGGAACAATCGGGCTTATTAAATCGGTCAATACGTTCTGCCCATCAAGAAATATAAAACTTGCAACATATGCTTCAAGGTGTATAGAAAACGAAATATTAATGTATCTAAGAAAAAGCTCAGGTTTAAAAAATGAAGTTTCGATAGATGAGCCGCTGAATATAGATTGGGACGGCAACGAACTTTTGCTTTCTGACGTTCTCGGTACGGACAGCGATGTCGTACATCAAAATCTTGAAAAAGATGTTGAAAAATCTTTGCTTGAAGACGCAATAAACCATTTGTCAAAAAGAGAACGAACGATAATGGAGATGCGCTTCGGCCTCTGCGATGGGGTTGAAAGAACACAGAAAGAAGTAGCGGACACTCTCGGAATATCACAGTCATATATCTCAAGGCTTGAAAAGCGCATAATTGTGCGGCTTCGCAAAGAAATTGAACGTGTAAGCTAAACAATTACCATAATTTACAATACAACTTGAACTGTCAAATATGGATTGCTTCGGTATTAAATGGCTCCAACACGGTAATACTGAAAAATGAAAAGTATTTCCAGCACTGGAGGGGCCAAAATGCAGTTAAACAAAGTAGAAATCTGCGGTGTTAATACATCAAAGCTAACAGTTCTGACAGAAGCTGAGAAAATGAGTCTTCTTAAAAAGACAAGGCAAGGAGATATGAAAGCGCGCGAACAGCTCATCAGCGGTAATCTCAGGCTGGTGTTAAGTGTAATTCAGAGGTTTACAAACAGGGGAGAAAACCTTGATGATCTTTTTCAGGTCGGCTGTATCGGGCTAATCAAAGCAATAGATAACTTTGACCTCTCACAAAATGTTCGTTTTTCTACCTATGCCGTACCGATGATTATCGGTGAGATCAGACGGTATTTGAGGGACAACAATCCGGTTCGCGTCAGCCGTTCAATGCGTGATATTGCCTATAAAGCAATGCAGTGCAAAGAAAGATTGACAAATGAAACACAGAAAGAGCCGACAATAGAGGAACTGGCGAAAGCAATGGAACTGCCGAAAGAGGAAATTGTAATGGCCCTTGAATCGGTTGTTGAACCTGTATCCCTTTACGAACCGGTTTACTCCGACGGCGGGGACACAATATATGTTATGGACCAAATCGGTGACAATAATAAAGATGATGACTGGCTAGACGAAATCGCTCTGAAAGAAGCAATAAATCATTTGACCGAGAGAGAAAAGCGAATATTGTCACTCAGATTTTTTGAAGGGCATACTCAGATGGAGGTAGCCGCGGAAATAGGAATTTCGCAGGCACAGGTATCAAGGCTGGAGAAGGGTGCTCTTTCCAAAATAAAAAAGCAGATATAATTTCAGTAAATTTATAAGTCAGTGAATTTTATACAGCCTTAATGCTTTATCTCAAAGCATTAAGGCTGTTTTTGACGCGTTATTTTGACTATTATATTAACATAATAAATATTTAATATCTGTATGGCGCGCAGCACAGATTTATTATGTTATATGGCTATATATAGTACTAAAAAAATCCGGCGCAGTAAGTACATAATATAATAGAGCATAAGATTGCGCACGCTGAATATTATTTAAAGAAGCTAAGTTTTAAAACAGCGGGGGTGTCTTGATGTGCCGTATTGATGAATTAAGCCGTAAAGATGTAATAAACCTGAAAGACGGCTGCAAACTTGGAAACATCTGTGACATTGAAATAGATGCAGAGGACGGGCGCGTCATATCACTGATAATTTACGGACGTGCAAAATTTTTCGGCCTTTTCGGCAGGGAGGACGATATAATAATCCCGTGGTGTAATATTGAAACTATAGGCGAAGATACTATACTTGTGAGTGTGGATTTGCAGTATCGCCGTCGTGGAAAAGCGAGAGGTGCGTTCGGTAACTTTTTTAAATAGACTTTGTACAAATTCCAATAAGCCGCGTGTCGCAAAAAGCATAGTTGTGGTATAATGGTTACAGTTCAATGCTTTGACTATATATAACCGAATAATGTTTTAATACATCATTCGGTTATATATAGTTCGGGCTAAACGCCATATGTATGTGCGATTTTTCGCTTCGCGAAACGCACATACGCAATATATAACATAATAAATTAGCACAATGCACCCTACAGATATATTAAATATTTATTATGTTATATATATCCATTATTCATAGTTCGAATTAAAACTATGGCGGCAAGGGGATGTATTTTTGCAGCGTATCATTAATTTGATTTTGAATGGTCAAGATCCGGCTGATGAAAAAGTCAGGGGCCGGCTCGGAATAATTTCCGGAGCTGCCGGTATGGCAATTAACGGTCTGATATTTATTATGGAACTGCTTGTCGGCGCTGTTGTAAACAGTGTCGCAATAACGGCTGACGCATTTCATAATCTGACCGATGTGGTATCCTCGGTAATAACTGTCTTCAGTTTCAGACTGGCAAATAAACCGGCTGATAAGGAACATCCGTTCGGACATGGGCGCGCCGAGTATATTTCAGCTCTTATTATCGCAATGGTTATTATAGTTATCGGATATGAATTTATTAAAACTTCCATTGAGAAAATATTACACCCTTCACCGGTGAATTTCAGCCTTGTATCCCTGATACTTGTTCTTCTTGCAATTCCGCTTAAACTTCTGCTTTCATCTTTCAACAAAAAAATGGGCAGGACGATATCGTCTTCCGCGCTTGAAGCATCATCCTTCGATGCTTTCAGTGATGTTCTTGTTCTTTCTGTGGCGTCGCTGTCGCTTATTGTTTCCGCCTTTACAAAATTGCAGATCGACGGATGGCTCGGCGCTTTGGTTGCGTTATTCATTATGTATTCCGGTTTTTCGATTGCAAAAATGGAATTAAACCCTCTTCTCGGCGAAGCCCCGGAACCTGAACTGGTAAAGAAAATAATTGACGGCGTTCTTGAAACAAATTATGTCAGCGGTGTTCATGACCTGATTATTCACAACTATGGCCCTGGCAAATTTATGGCGTCAATTCATGCAGAAGTACCCTGTGACGTTCCAATTCTCAGAATACATGATGAAATTGACCGCACGGAAAAATTTCTGTCGGACAAACTTGGGATAATACTTGTCATTCACATGGACCCGCTCAATAAAAATGATGAAGTTGTTAAAAGTGCGCAAGGTATAGTTGAAAAAGTAATACAAAAATTCCCCGAGGCATTATCTATCCATGATTTCAGAGTAGTCGGAGACAGTTCGGTTAAGAACGTTATTTTTGATATCGTTGTTGATTCCTCGGTTGTGACGAAAACAGACGAGGAAGAACTCACGAAAAAAAATAAACGGTGAAGTAAAAAAACAAAATCCCAATTATAACGCTGTTATAAACGTTGACCGCAATTATACTTCATCTGAAATAGGACAAGATTAAATCGACTTTAGGGCAATACTGCATAGTTCACGGCTAACGCCTTAAACGCCCCTACAGTATTGGCTGCAATTTTTGTTTTATCTGACGCGTAATCTGTCGGCGCGTATGAACATTTTATAATTATGTGGTATTGCCTTAGCTGATTTTATCCAAAATACCATTAAATAAAATAAATTATTTAATTTGCTATTGAGTTTTTAAGGGATTTGTGGTATAATTCTTTGCGCAAATACACACGCGGTATTGAACGGCTGGGTGCTTTATTACCGCTCTTTTTTAAAGGGCGGTGCTTTAGTTTGTCGTCCTAAAGATATCGCGGAGGTGCAACCATAAGGAGGAAAAACAATGTCATCAATCGTTACCATGAAACAGCTTCTTGAAGCAGGCGTACACTTCGGTCATCAGACCAGAAGGTGGAACCCGAAAATGGCTCCGTATATTTTTACAGAGCGCAACGGCATCTATATCATCGACCTGCAGAAAACAGTTAAAAAACTCGAGGACGCTTACATGTTTGTTCGCGACCTTGCGGCAAAAGGTGAGAACATCCTTTTTGTCGGCACAAAGAAACAGGCTCAGGATTCCATTAAGGACGAGGCTATCCGCGGCGGAAGCTTCTTTGTAAACGCCCGCTGGTACGGCGGTATGCTCACAAACTTCCGTACTATTCGCCGCAGAATCGACCGTCTCAATCAGCTCCGCAAGATGGAAGAAGACGGAACATTCGATCTTCTCACCAAAAAAGAAGCTGCAAAATTAAAGCATGAAATTGAAATTCTTGAAAAATTCCTCGGCGGCATCAAGGATATGAAGAAACTGCCGGCTGCTTTGTTCATAGTTGACCCCCGCAAAGAGCACATCGCGGTTTCCGAAGCACGCAAACTTCACATTCCGATAGTCGCTATCGTTGATACAAACTGCGATCCTGACGAAGTCGATTATGTCATTCCAGGCAACGACGACGCGATCCGTGCTGTAAAACTCATCTCCTCAATCATGGCTAACGCCATTCTTGAAGGCAGACAGGGCGAGCAGACGGAAGAAGCCCCGGCACAGGAAGCTGCAGCAGAAGCAGCAGCACCCGCCTCGGCTGAATAATTTCCGATAATAAAGCCTGCTTGACTGTCAGGCAGGCTTTTCTCTTTTTATTACCTTATATTTTTAGGAGGTTTAACAATGGCATTTACAGCAAAAGATGTTCAGGCTCTCCGTGAAAAAACCGGCTGCGGTATGATGGACTGCAAAAAAGCTCTTCAGAGTTCCGACGGCGATATGGATAAAGCAATGGAATTTCTCCGCGAAAAGGGCATCGCGGCTGTCGCTAAAAAAGCGGGCCGTATAGCAGCAGAAGGTGTTGTTTACGCTGAAGTCAGCGGCAATGTCGGTGTTGTCATTGAAGTCAACGCTGAAACAGACTTCGTTGCGAAAAACGAACAGTTCCAGAGCTTCGTTAAGACATGCGCTGATACAATCATCAAAAATAATCCTGCTGATGTCGACGCTCTTCTCGCAATGAAGGCGTCAGACAGCGAAATGACTGTCGCGGAGCTCCTCCGTGAAAAGGTTCTGACAATCGGTGAGAACATCAAGATTCGCCGTTTTGTACGCCTTGAAGGCAGCCTTGTCACTTATATTCACGGTGAAGGCCGCA
>DATALE010000256.1:0-1556 GCA_036261235.1 Ruminiclostridium sp.
ATGTTTTATATTTAATACTTATTCCAAATTAAAAGTCTCCAAAGAATTTGCGTCAAAATCATTGATTTTCGATTTTTACGCGAATTCTTTCCTTAAGTTTATATGGAATTAGTATAAATAAAAGCAAAAGGCTTGCATTTGCAGGTCCTGTTCCTTTGTGTCACCTTTTTGCCGGTTCATGTACTACATTTTCCAATTGCCTCATATTATTTACGGGTGGTATGAGGGAGGGAAACATGTGCGTATTTTGCGGCATATCTGGCGCCTGCTGATATTGTGGTTCGTACTCGGAATGTGCTATGCCACGGTGGAACTGCTGTGGCGCGGAGTAACTTACCTTCCTATGATATGGGTCGGGGGGCTTTGCGGGCTTTGCGTCGGGCTCCTTAACCAGCATCCAATCTTCTGTGACCGCAAAATGTGGCAGCAATGCCTTTTCGGAACTTTAATAACCTTGCTTATTGAATTTTTGAGCGGCTATGCACTGAATGTAAAACTGGGTCTTAGCATATGGGACTATTCAACCCTGCCTTTCAATATAATGGGACAGATTTGCCTGCCTTTCGGAATATTATGGTTCATGCTGATGCCTTTTGCCATTTACATGGATGACTGGCTTCGTTGGAAACTTTTTTATGAAAAAAAACCGCGGGGCGGAATCCTTGCAAATTATGCGGTACTCCTGACAGGAAAATAAATATCAACCGGGTATGGAGCAATTTAAGAATTATCTATGCAGGCACATGCCTGCTTTTTTTATTTTACTTTTTGAAATCATTTTAACAATTAAATTTTTTTGCATTTTTGCCTTGACAACTATATGCCGCAGTGATATATTGTGTATATCCAATATACACAATATTCAAGGGGGCAAACATTGATGGATATACTTTCTGTCGAGAATCTCAACAAGCATTACGAAAAGTTTGCGCTTTCGGACGTTTCATTCTCTTTGGAAAGAGGTTATATAATGGGTTTTATCGGCCGCAACGGTGCCGGAAAAACCACCACACTTAAATCTATGCTCAATCTGGTGCACCCGGACAGCGGCAAAATTATAATGTGCGGTAATGAGTTCAAGGGCAATGAATTTCTGATAAAACAAAAAATCGGCTTTGTTATCGGGGGGATTGATTACTACCCCAAAAAGAAACTAAGCGCGATAACCGGCGTCACTAAAAAGTTTTACAGCGAATGGGACGATAAAGTTTATAAAAGCTATCTTGAAAGATTCGAACTTGATGAAAATAAAAGGGTCGATCAGCTTTCCGCAGGCATGAGGGTCAAATATTCTCTCGCACTGGCTTTGTCGCACCACGCTGAGCTTTTTATTCTTGATGAACCGACAAGCGGCCTTGACCCTGTTTCGAGGGATGATCTGCTTGAACTCTTTCAGGAACTGGTTGAAGACGGTGAAAAGAGTATTTTGTTTTCAACGCATATCACATCCGATCTTGAAAAATGCGCCGATTTTATTACATATATAAAAGGCGGAAAAATAATTGCAAAAACGGATAAGGACAGTTTCCTTGAAACATATAAACTCGTTAACGGAA
>DATALE010000259.1:0-4080 GCA_036261235.1 Ruminiclostridium sp.
CGTTGCCTGTTCCCAATGAATTTATGGCCGATCCGGAAAAAGTAGGGATTGGGCTTGCAAAACACATACAAAAGAAATCTTTTATTATCTGTCATAGCTTCGGACAAAAGGTACAAACATTAGGGTGTTATTTGTTGCCTATAAAAATGGGAAAGCTCATGAGTAAGATGACTGCCAAATACGAGGCCGAAAAAGATAAAGGGTAGATTATAAGTTTAACAAGTAGGTCGCGTCTCTGACCGAGCTTCGCAGGATTATGTCTATACTTAACAAGCAGCCGATGAAAGAAAGGCACCTTACCTTATGAAATTAATGATTATTCGTCATGGAGACCCCGACTATTCTATTGATTCCCTCACTGAAAAAGGATGGCGTGAAGCTCCATGATCGCAATCTCCTGCATTGTGCTGCAGAGCGTGGTAAATTCGTTCGGCTCCGTAGTCGTAGCGGCATTTACGGTGACTTCCCGCATTGAGCAGCTGGTACAGCAGCCGTACAATTCGCTGGGATCGGCGGTTTCTACCTATACCGGACAGAATATCGGCGCGGGGGATATTGAACGGGTGCGCACAGGGTACCGGAAAAGCTTCCTCATTATGGGGATTTTCACTTTATGCATGCTTCCTCTGGCACAGTTCTTCGGAGAGCCGATCATGCGCCTTTTTGTCAATGACGCGGAAGTGATTACACTGGGGACACAGGCTCTTAAAATCACAAGCTGGTTCTATTTCCCACTGGGGATGATTTATATTACAAGGGGATTGCTGAACGGCGCTGGAGACACCGTCTACTCCTTTATCAACGGAATGATCGAAATGGCCGGCAGAATCGGCTTCTCCGGGCCGCTGACGAAGATCGGGCCGATTGGCGTCTGGGGAGTATGGCTTGCGACCGCACTGACCTGGCTGATTACCGGAGTTGCCAGCTTTATCCGGTATAAGCAGGGCTACTGGAAGGAGAAATCCGTAGTACGGAAAGAATACCGAAAGAGTGAAAACTAAGCTCCGCATAAGGATATATTCCATGGGAGCCTTGTGCCGCCGTTTCTATTCTATCCGCATTATAAACCTTTGTTTCAATAGGGCCAACCTAAGCAGCAGCCGCCCAAATGGATTCTTATCCGCAGCAAGTCCGATGATCAGAGTTTTCCCATTTTTCCATACCGTAATGGCTTCGAAACTCGATCATTAAAAAATGCGATAACAGGGCCCATAAATAAAGCCGTAACAACTGTCCCTATACCAACCGTAGCGCCAAGAGCAAATCCAATTATTGTACAAATCAGGTCAGAACCGATTCTGCAATACTGAAAGCGCGCCACTTTCTTTTCGGACAAAATAAGAGCGACTGCATCATAGGTTGATACCCCTAAATCTCCGATGAAATACAGGGAAGCTCCAAAGCACAGAATAACAATTCCGATCATCAGCAATATAATCCGAATGACTATTGTCGGATTCGGTATTATTGTTTCAAACTGCCAGGATGAAAACTGCACGACATACCCCAATAAAAAAATATTTATAAAGGTACCAAGGCCAATCTTACGCCGGTCGATAAAAAAGATAAATACTAAAATAAGTAAATTAAGAATCATATAAAATGTACCGAAACTGATTGGAGTATGCATCCAGATTCCATGCGCCAATACTTGGAATGGGTCCATCCCAAAAGTCGACAGATTAAACATTCCCACACTGAATCCCGAAATCAAGACACCAAAAATCGTCATGATGATTCTTCTGTATTGTTCCTTCATTTTTAATCTCCTTCGCAGTAATGATTCCTCTATCATTCGTTCTCTTCCAGAAACTTCACAAATTTACTTTCCGATAATATTTCATGAGTCACAAATTTACCATTATAAAACAAGCTGTAAGTTGTAAACGGAGCCGGGGCATTTTGCGCCTGTTCCTTTGATTCAAACTTTTTTAATCTTATGCTTTGTCCTTTGGACCTGGCAGTTTCAGCAATCAGCGGAGCATATTTATCCGTATGGGGGCATTGATTTGTATAAAATAAAACCAGCCCTTTCTCATCAATCGAAGCATTTCTGCAGCAATCCTTAAACCTGGGTGTCACCGCATTTTCTTTCAACGGCAGATACAAAAGCTCAAAATATGGCTGGGCTGAATCACATACTTTAAAGCCCTTATATTTCAAAAACTTCGGGTCTGATAAAAAGGGCATCTTGTTTACGGAAGAAAGAGTTACAAGCCCTGCTCTGTTCTGTGCTTTTGCATCAGCAATGCATTCCTCCAACAGCTTATTTGCATAGCCTTGACCCTTAAACTGCCCGGAAACCCAAAAGCAGTTTATAAAAAGATAACCTTCGGCTTCAATCGGACACCATGCATTTTCAGCAGGAATATACTCAATAAAGACTTTTCCCCGTACATCAAGTTTTTTAAAAACAAGCCCATTATCGAACTGGCTTTTCATCCATGCTTTCTTGGAGGATACACAGGTTTCTCCCTTTTTGTCCGTAATGGCGCAGCAAATATGTTCCCTTTCAATATTTGTTTTATCTACGGTAATAATCTCCATTTCATCGTCCCCCTAATAAGCCTCATTCTATTTTCTTACAGTGCAGATGCTTCTTCCGCACCTGACTTTACTGCTCATACTTCATCTTAACGCAAATATGTGACAACGCTATGTCATATTTTCTACGCTCTGCTGCGAAATACCTCCTTGGGACACTTCTATTTTTTACAGCTTTTTGAAACAATACAATTCGGTTATGTATGCGCTGATGATTTCCAACTCTCCCGGCCGGTCGTCACAAACAGCGATTTGCAGCACGGCTACACCTCCTGCGATGCGGCATATCAGTCTTAATAACATAAAGCCATTATATCATGTCGAATGTTGCAAGTCTATCATTCATGCATACAGGTGGCATCATCGGTTCATAAAAAAACCTGCCAAGAAATGTCAAATACAATCCTTAGCAGGTAGGCATGAAGCAGTAAATATTAATTAAAATGACAAATCTTTCTCAAAGCAAACGGAATTTGCTCTTTTTGCGTATTTACCGTAGTTTGGAATTTTTTTGTATCCATTCCGTTCATAAAACGAAACTGCTTTCGCATTCACTACACGTGTTTCTAGGCGAAGAGTTTTATATCCCATATTATGTGCCTGATGCTCAAGATAAGAGAGAATCTTATTGCCTATCCCCATACCTTTTTCTTTTGCATACATTCGTTTTACTTCGGCTGTTTCTTCATTCATAGGCCGAAAAGTGCCGCATCCAACTGGTTTACCGCTTTCATTTCTAGCAATTACAAATATCGCTCTGCTATTACAAACATCGTTAGCATCAAATGAACTATTTCCGCTGTCCCCTGTAATGTCTTGAAGACATTTTGAAAGTTCATTCATCAAGGATATGGCGTCAACAGAAAATGGGCTTTCTGCCGATATAACAACGGTTTTCAAATCCATGAGTATCAATCCTTATATAGTATATCATTGCTGATGCCCGCCCTATCTAATCATGGCGCTGATTCAAATCATCATACGTTTCACAGAATCTGGCCGCAAACGCCGGTTCTTCCCCAGCTGCATACAAGTGGGAAATATCGCCGAAAGAACTCATACGGAAGGACGCTATGCTTTTTCGGCGTTCTTCCGTAACCAACGTAGTCACCGAAGTCGGGGCGGCACACATTCCATGCCAAAGGACCATAGGAGAAACACCGATTAAATGTCCCAATATCACACATTCCACACCAAAGTGGCAAAATAAAACGATGGTATCCTTGTTCGGGTGAACAGCACGGTAAATCTGTTCCTCGCGTTCATATCCGTGCATCTTCAGCAGTTCGTCAAGGCCGGCGTGAACGCGCGATGCTTCTTTGCCCACATTTCCCATCTGCATGATCGGGGTTCTATGCCAGAGATTTTTCTGATAATACTCATCCACCTTCGTCCATTCCGAAGGCAGCCAATCCCATGGGATTCGTTGTTCACCTGTCCTTTCGTCGATAATCGGCGCGTTGAATTCCCTGAGCCACGGAAGAATAACAGCTTCACGGTTCATTTTTTTCAATGTAATGGATGCCGTATCTTTCG
>DATALE010000263.1:0-2331 GCA_036261235.1 Ruminiclostridium sp.
AATATGGATGTTCTTATTGCGATGGGTACATCAGCCGCATACTTTTTCAGCCTTTACAACGTGCTCTTTGAAGAACCGAAAATGCAGGGGATGAAAGACCTTTATTTTGAAGCCTCCGCGGTTATAATAACCTTGATATTGCTTGGCAAATACCTTGAAGCGGCGGCAAAGGGCAAAACCTCCGAAGCAATCAAAAAGCTGATGAATCTTCAGGCTAAGTCAGCAAGGGTAATCCGAAACGGCGTCGAAGAGGATATTCCGCTCGAAGGAGTTGAAGAAGGCGACATAGTTGTTGTAAGGCCCGGGGAAAAAATTCCTGTCGACGGAAGAATAATTGAGGGAAGCTCGTCCATCGACGAATCAATGCTGACAGGCGAAAGCCTGCCGGTTGAAAAGGCTGCTGGTGACCTCTGCATAGGGTCAACAATAAATAAATTCGGCACATTCAAGTTTGAGGCGATCAAAGTCGGAAATGAAACGGTACTTTCGCAGATTGTCAAAATGGTTGAGGACGCGCAGGGGTCAAAAGCGCCTATACAGAAGATAGCCGACAGGGTATCAGGTATTTTTGTTCCGGCCGTAATAGCAATCGGCGTCCTGACTTTCATTATATGGCTTGCGGCAACCGGTGACGCAACAAAGGCTATTATCAGCGCCGTATCTGTACTTGTCATCGCCTGCCCTTGTTCGCTGGGTCTTGCGACCCCGACCGCAATCATGGTGGGAACGGGCAAGGGAGCGGAAAACGGCATACTCATAAAAGGCGGAGAGTATCTTGAAACCGCTTACAAACTTAATGCCGTCGTGCTTGACAAAACCGGAACAATTACAAAAGGGAAGCCGGAAGTCACTGATATAATACCGCTTAGCAGCCTCAGCGAAACAGAAATTCTGATGACCGCGGGAACAGCGGAAAAGAACTCCGAACACCCGCTCGGCGCGGCAATATATGAGCACTCAAAACAGATGCATGGAAAAGTTTCAGAACCCGAAAAGTTTGAAGCAATACCCGGACGCGGCGTAAAAGCCGTTATAGGCGGCAAAGAAATCCTTATAGGAACGCGAAAACTGATGACCGAAAGCAATATTGATATCGGGGTAATCAGCAAAACACTTGAAATGCTTGAAGACGACGGAAAAACTGCAATGCTTATGGCGGTAAATAATAGACTTGAGGCTGTAATTGCCGTGGCGGATACCCTGAAGGAAAACTCAAAGGAAGCTATTGAGGAACTGCAAAAAATGGGTGTCGCGGTTTATATGATAACCGGTGATAACGAACGCACCGCGAACGCAATTGCACGTCAGGTGGGCATAAACAAGGTACTGGCTGAGGTTTTGCCTGAAAACAAGGCTGCCGAGGTTGAAAAACTCAAAAAAGCCGGAAAAGTAGTCGCTATGGTTGGTGACGGAATTAATGACGCGCCCGCTCTTGCCACTGCGGATATCGGTATGGCAATCGGAACAGGAACAGATGTTGCGATAGAGGCTGCGGATATAACGCTTATGCGCGGTGACCTGAGAACAATTCCCACGGCGATAAAACTATCGAGAAAAACAATGCAAAAGATAAAGCAGAACCTGTTTTGGGCATTTTTCTACAATACGATAGGGATTCCTTTTGCGGCGCTCGGGTTTTTGAACCCGATGATTGCGGGCGGCGCGATGGCGTTCAGTTCAGTTTCTGTCGTAACAAATTCGCTGAGCCTCAAAGGCTATAACCCGAGCAAATCACATTGAAAATAGATAATTGAAATTTGGAGGTTTTACATTATGGCAAAAGTAACAAGGGTTTTGAACGTAAACGGTATGTCATGCAGTCACTGCGAACACGCAGTAAAAACTGCTGCCGGGGGACTAGACGGCGTCGACGGCGTTGTCGTTGATCTTGAAGGAAAAACGGTAACTATAGAATTCGATGCGGGAAAAGTTACGGTTGAGGACATCAAAAATGCAATCGAAGATCAGGGCTATGATGTTGTTTAGCCCCTAGCCCAAGGCAGCAGAAGTTCCTTGAAAATGGGGCTTTTGTTGAAACGGGCATATGTTTTCCCTTTTCAGTTTAAAAATATCAATAGATATAAAGCACTTTGCCACTAACGCCGTGGCTGAAAGAATTAAGATATAATAAGTTTCATTTGGCTAAGTTTCTTATTTGCTCACCGTTAACGGGTGCTGATAAGGACAAATAGCCACTTAGTTTCCTAAAGCAAAACGAAATCTCAAAGCCGCGCGTGTCTAAATGGTGCACTAAGCTACTCGCGAACGTTTTCGTGCCCCAAAGGCGGGGTTAAGTGGCGCAGCGCCCTTACGCATCTTTCTGCCATTTCT
>DATALE010000270.1:0-18293 GCA_036261235.1 Ruminiclostridium sp.
TCGCAGTTCCGGCAGGATATCTTGCATATGTAATGTCATTGTTTATCGTTGGTATAAAGTTAAACAGAAACTCTCTGTTTCCGTTTAAGTGCTTCAAAATCGACAAAACAACTATTAAATCTACTTGGCGTCAAATAGTAAAAACGATATTTACATCCTCATTTGAGGAATTTTTTATAAGAGGATCGGTTCAAACTATATTGACACTTCTGATGGGTGAACCATTTATTCCGATAATTATATCTGTAACTATTTTTGTAATTATGCACTGCGACAGGCGCAGGGCGCTGATTCAAGTTATTGATTTGACCGTTTTTTCCCTTATATTGAGTATCCTCTTTTGTATAACAAACAGTATTTGGATCGTTGCGGTTATACATATTATCCGCAACAGTCTCCTTATTTGCTTTTTCAATTCAAAAGCAGTTGAAAGAAAACAGAGTTTTGGACTGAAAAAGTATTCTTATCAGTAAAAAAGCCTGCATGAATAATGGAGGAAAATATAATGAAAAATTTCTTTGAATTAGTAAATGACGAGAGAAAAGCAAGCGATATTTTACCTATGAAGGCATGTTTGTCTATCGCAACCGACTACGGTTGTGATTCTGTTGATGCCGGAGCAAACGGCTGCACAGGATGGCATGCAATCGATGACTGCGGTGGTTATGCCAGCGATTATTCCTATTGCACAGGTGAAAATCAGCATGACGGCCACGCCGGCCCTGTTTGATTCCAAACATATAAAATAATTTAAATTATTTTTCATGCAGGCTTTTTTAATATTTTATTGCAAGGGCAAATGAACCTTTCCAATGGAAAATTATGAATGTAATGTATCCGTTTGTAATATATGTTGAAATTTTAAACGGAATATTAGCGCTCAGCAAATATTCTGAATTGAAATATAAGAGGCTCTAAAAAATAAATCGTTAAAAAAGCCTGCATGAATGAATGGAGGATTATATAATGAAAAATTTCTTTGAGCTGGTAAATGACGAAAGAAAATCAAGCGATATCTTACCTATGAAGGCATGTCCTTCCTATGCATATGATGCTGGATGCGAAGGAGCTGTTGATGCCGGAGCAAACGGCTGCACCGGATGGTATTCAAATGATGACTGCGGCGGATATGCAAGTGATTATTCTTATTGCACTGGTGATTTTCAGCACGACGGTCACTCCGGCCCTGTTTGATCCCAAACGTATTAAGTAATTTAAATTAATTTTCATGCAGGCTTTTTTATATTTTATTGCAAGGGCAAATGGACCTTTCTGGTGGAAAATTATGAATATAATGTATTCACTTGTAATACATATTGAAATTTTAAATGGAATATTAGCGCTCAGCAAATATGCTGAATTGAAATATAGAGGCTCTAAAAAATAAATCGTTAAAAAAGCCTGCATGAATGAATGGAGGATTATATAATGAAAAATTTCTTTGAGCTGGTAAATGACGAAAGAAAATCAAGTGATATCTTACCTATGAAGGCATGTTCTGCCGTCGCTTATTATGATGATGGATGCGCAGGAGCTGTTGATGCCGGAGCAAACGGCTGCACAGGTTATAATTCGGTTGATGACTGCGGCGGTTATGCAAGCGATTATTCCTATTGCACCGGTAGAAATCAGCATGATGGCCACTCCGGCCCTGTTTGATCCCAAACGTATTAAGTAATTTAAATTAATTTTCATGCAGGCTTTTTTATATTTATTGGCTGGTAGTGTTAGGACCCTTTCGAAAAATAAGTAAAATTGATTTGCGTCCATAACAAATTATTAAAATTTAATAAAAAGCAGGTAATTGCGTTTCAGCAGATATGCTGGAATTCATAAATTTTTAGTTAATCGTGAATTGTTAAAAAAGCCTGCATGAATGAATGGAGGGTAATATAATGAAAAATTTCTTCGAGCTTTTAAATGACGAAAGAAAAGCAAATGACATTTTACCTATGAAGGCATGTACAGGCGGAGCAGTTGACTATGCATGCACAGGTGGTGTTGATGCCGACCAATGTTCAGGAATTGGCACAATTGATGACTGCGGCAGTTGGGCAAGTGACTTTTCCACTTGTTATGGGAACTTTGAACATGATGAACGTACCGGTCCGGTTTAAGATTATTGTATAAAACAAAGTAATAATTGGATTCATGCAGGCTTTTTTAATATATAATCAAGTCGAAAAAACATTTTTGAGTTATAGATTATATACCTATGTGCCTTTTAACTAAAAATGAAAGAGGTTATCCAACATGGAAAAATATAAAATATGCGAAAATCATATGTTCAAAAAGAATGGTTTATCTTTTTTTTATGATGTCGGAAATCTAAATGTATACAGGATAAACGACGAATGCGCGGCGGCTGTTGAAAAGCTGAATCATGGGGCTGACACAGCCGAAATTAACAAGGACTTGATTGAGCAGCTTGTCAGCGCCGGTATTTTGATAGATGAAAACAGCAATGAGGGACAAAAGGACAAACTTCAATACAAATCAAACAGGGATGTCCGCAACATGGTGCTCGAGCTTGCAAATGATTGCAATCTTAACTGTAAATACTGCTATGGCGACGGCGGTTCTTACGGAAGAAAACGTGAGATGATGTCTGCTGAAACAGCCCTGCGGGCGGTGGACTTTTTAGTTGAGAACAGCGGTAACAGCAGAATGCTCAATATAACCTTCTTCGGCGGCGAGCCCCTTTTGAATTTTAAGGTTATGAAAGCAACTGTAGAGTACTGCAAGTCCATCGAAGAGAATACAAACAAAAAATTCACTTTTACAATGACGACAAACGCGACGATCCTGACCGACGAGATTTATGAATTCATAAAAAAATATAATATCGGTTTAACGATAAGCATCGACGGCCCCAAGGATGTCCAGGATAATTACAGATGTTATGTAAACGGGAAAGGCAGTTATGACGTAATAATCCCTAATATCAAAAAGCTGTTGGATTTAAAAAAAGGCAATATCATGGCGAGGGCGACAATATGCCACCCGAATCTCAATCTCAGCGATATTTTCGATGGACTTACGTCCATGGGCTTTAACAGCATAGCGTTAAGCCCGGTTGACGCGAAGGAAACCTCAAAGCTGCGTATCACTCCAGAAGATTTCGAAATTTTTAATCAAGAACAGAATAAAATGGCGGAATTCTTTGTCGAGGCAATGAAAAATAATAGCAAATATCCATACAGACAGTTCTTTGATGTTATTGAGCGTATATACATGAAAAAGAAAGTCTTGCAGCCGTGCGGAGCGGGACGGGGTATGATCGCGGTCGGTACCGACGGTATTCTGTACCCGTGCCAGAGATTTATGGGCATGGATGAATTTTCTTTTGGTGATATACATAAGGGTATTACAGGTGGCAACCGAAACAAATTTCTTGATACCACCGTTGAAAACAAAGAAGGATGTTCAACCTGCTGGGCGAGGTATCTTTGCGGCGGTGGCTGCCCTCATACTTCTGCAAAAGCAAATAACACAATTGAAAAAGCCGCCGATTCCTTCTGTGATTCCTTAAAAGGCCTTTATGAGCTGGGATTTTATATGTACTGTAAGTTAAAAGACTGGGATCAGGACATTTTCAGAAAACGATTTGAAAAGAGTGAAACTGAAAAGATGGAAAACCCAGCTGTATAGTTTGTTTTACTTTTTGGCAGTCCAGTTATAATACACTTTAGACATTGAGGAGGAAAATGCAGTGAAAATTGAATTTCGGAATGTCAGCAAGGAGTACAAACGCGGAGTTTTCGGTGTACATAACATCAACCTGACAATTGAAAACGGCGTTTTTGGTCTTCTGGGACGTAATGGCGCCGGAAAAACAACCCTTCTGCGCCTGCTTGCAACAATTTTGAAGCCGACAGAAGGCCAGATACTCTTTAATGATATGGACTTGAAAACAAACAGCGAAGAATTGCGCAGCCACCTCGGCTATCTTCCCCAGAACAGCAGGCTGCAGCCTTCGCTCACAGCATATGAATACCTTGACTATATGGCAATTATTAAGAATATTAAAAATAAACAAGAGCGAAAAAAAGAAGTTGAGCGCTGCCTCGAAGTTGTTGGACTAAATGACCAAAAAAAGAAAAAACTAGGTGCGTTTTCAGGCGGAATGCTGCGCCGCGCCGGCATTGCGCAGGCTATGCTGGGGAACCCGGAGCTCATCATTGTTGATGAACCGACGACGGGCCTTGATCCGGAAGAACGCCTTTATTTCCGCAATTTCCTTTCAAAGATTGCCGTTGACAGAAGCATCATCCTTTCAACTCATATAATCAGCGATATTGAAAACATATGCAAAAACGTCGGGGTTATGGAAGAAGGAAGCTTACTTTACAACGGCCCGGTTGATGACTTGGTCAGGAGCGTTGAAAGCAAGGTATGGGAGTGCAATGCCCCTGCTGAAAAAGAGAATGAAATAAAGGAAAACGCAACGGTGACTGCGGTCTCATACGGCGAAAAAGATTCAAAAATCCGTTATATTTCCGAAAACAGTGTATACGATTCTTCCGTAAAAAAAGACGCAACGCTTGAAGACGCGTATATTTACACTGTCGGAGGTATAAAGAGATGAGCTTAGTTTTCAGCGTCGCAAAAAATGAAATACGCCAGCAGACAAGACGAATAGCTGTGTGGATTGGTTTGGCGCTTGTGGCGGCTGACGCTGCGCAACAAACTATATTTTCTAAAGATTTGATTGATTACAGCGATATCGGTTGTTTTTTCGGTATAAGCGCCAGCATAGAAGTACCAATCTTTTTTGTCGTATCGGTGTTATGTGCCGGAAGGCTATGCAATAAAAAGGACGACTATTTTGATATTTTAGCCTCCACCCGTTTGACTCCGCGTCAGTTTTACGCAGGAAAGGTTTTAGGTAACGTTCTGCTGTTTTGTTCTTTTAGTTTAGTTCTGATGCTGCTCCTACTGCCAATTAATTTTATAAAACATACTGTGGCGACCAGCGGATTTGTGGCAATCCCTTATTTCCTGATTCATTATTTTTTAAGATGCGCAATGTTTATAATAATAAGTATTGCTTTTCTTGCAATGTTTGATATATTGTTTAAAAACCCAATCATAAGCTCGGTTCTAACACTCTTGTATGCTTTAGTTGTTTTTTTCGCAGCGGCTCCAAAGTTATTGATAAACTTCTTTTTTATTACGAATCCTTACAGTCCTTATATATTTCTTACTCAATACTTTTTTGTTCCATACTATCATGATGGTTATTTAAAAAATACAGACGTTTATGACTATACGTATGGATATACAACATTAAACGGATTCATATCCTTGTTTATAGCGATAGCTATGATTGTGATATTTTATTTTGTTGGCCTTGTCGTTTTTAAAAGGAGAAGCTCAAAAGCATAAGCTTTTAAATAATTGACTTTAGGAGAACAGGGGCTGATTTTATGCTGCTGATAAAAGAATATAAAATAAACGGCATAAAGCTATCTTTATGCTGTCTCGCGGTCTTATTATTGACACTTATAATGTTTGTGCCGAACAAGGATGTAAGGGATGCCGCTGCTCTTGATGAAATAATAGTGTCAATGGTTATAGCAATTTATAGCTCACACATTATTTTTGACGACTCAAATCTCGAAATCCTGTTAACAGGCCGTATACCTTTCGCAAACATAGTTTTTAACCGATATTTTATGTATATAAGTATGATTCTTCTTTTAGGGGCTTTACAATACGCTATGAGCCTTGCATTTGTTCCGCAATACGCGTTTTGTGTTTTTGCGTCGCTTATTTTCGCCACTTTGGTGTTGTCCGGAATTTCCCTGGTTACTGCCGTCATATCAAAAAGCACAGGTGTAAGTACTGTTGTGACAGTAACCGTAATAGGTTTTATGCTCGGTATCCAGAATCCGCTAAAAAAACATTTGATGCCTGAGTGGTTACATTATATAAATCCATATGAAACAACCTTTTTCTACGGTATGAAATATTGGCTGCAAAACAGAGTGATCCTGTTCGGGATCGCGGTTGTTGCATGGATTCTGAGCTATGCTCTTTTGAGAAGCAGGAAGTTTGAATATAGGAAGCTTTAAATTGATGAAATAAAATTCATTATATTTCTGAAACAGCGTATTCGGTTAATTCGTGAAAAACACTGTCGGAGGTATCAAGAGATGAGCTTAGTTTTCAGCGTCGCAAAAAATGAAATACGCCAGCAGACAAGAAGAATAGCTGTGTGGGTTGGATTGGCGCTTGTGGCTGCTATCGCCGCGCAACAAACTATAGTTTCTAAAGATTTGATAGATTACAATGATATCGGATGTTTTTTCGGTATAAGCGGTAGCATAGGAGGATACATTTTTTATGTTGTATCGGTATTATGTGCCGGAAGGCTATGCAATAAAAAGGACAATTATTTTGATATTTTAGCCTCCACCCGTTTGACTACGCGTCAGTTTTACGCAGGAAAGGTTTTAGGTAACGTTCTGCTGTTTTGTTCGTTTTGCTTTGTTCTGATGCTGCTCCTACTGCCAATTAATTTTATAAAGCATTCTGTTGTGAGCAGCGGATTTATGGCAGTCCCTTACTTCTTGATTCATTATTTTTTTAGATGCGCAATGTTTATATTAATAAGTATTGCTTTTCTTGCAATGTTCGATATATTATTTAAAAACCCAATCATAAGCTCGATTCTCACACTCATGTATCAGATGGTTGTTTTGTTTACAGCAAGACCAAAGTTATTAATAAACTTCTTTTTAATTAGGAATCCTTATAGTCCTTATATATTTCTTACTCAATACTTTTTTCTTCCCGTTGGTCATGATCAATATTTACAACAAACATATAGCTTTGAATACACATATGGATATACAACATTAAACGGATTCATATCCTTGTTTATAGCGATAGCTATGATTGTGATATTTTATTTTGTTGGCCTTGCCGTTTTTAAAAGGAGAAGCTCAAAAGCGTAAACTTTTAATTAAGTTGAATTTAATTACCTTTATGAATCTCACTTGTTAAAATCCGAGTAAAGTTTAAGTTGACAACTAACAAATTGAACATATAATTTATTGTGTAAATAAAGTAATAAAAGGAATTGATATATAAATGGCATATAGGGTGAACGCCGGAAAACAGTTTAACCGTGAGACCGAAAAAAAACCGCATATTACAAAAGCGCTTATTAAGCGAATCATGTCATATTTTAAGCCCTATCTGCCGCTATTGGCAGTCACGGGCGGCGCCGTGACCGTGACGTCCCTGCTCGGAATCGTACCTCCGATTATAATAAAAAATATTATTGATATTGCCCTTCCTCAAAAAAATCTCAATGCTCTTGTTCTTTATACAATGCTGTTCTTTGGCACGATTATATTCTTAAATCTGGTCACAGTCGGCCAGAGCTATTTAAGCACTTTGATTTCAAAAAATATCATACGGGATTTAAGAAAAAATGTGTACAATCACCTGCAAAGTATGCCTCTAAAATTCTTTTCAAACGTCAAAAACGGTGAAATCACATCCCGTATCAGCTACGATATTGGCGGAATTGAAAGCATTTTTTCCAATACCTTTATTCAAATACTTCAAAGCATTTTAATATTTGTAACAACTGCAGCTACCTTGTTTTTTACCAACTGGATCCTTGCAATTGTGAGTTTGCTGGTGTTGCCGCTGTTTTTATTACCGACACGGAAAGTCGGTAAAGCCCGTTGGAAGATTGCAACAAAAACGCAGGAAAAGCTCGCTGAGCTGACAACCATAATAAGCGAAACAATGAATGTCAGCGGTACAATGCTTATAAAGCTTTTTACTCGTGAAAAAGAAAAAAGAAGCGAATTTGAAAAGATCAATGATGAAGTAACCAAACTGGGAATCCGTGAAACTGTTGTCGGCAGATGGTTCTTTATGGTAATACAGATTTTTGCCGCCATCGGTCCGGTTCTCATTTATCTGATTGGCGGTATTATACTGATATATTATCACAGTATTACCATCGGTGGAATTGTTATGTTTGTTTCACTGCTTACACGTCTTTATGGCCCGGTCAGTACGATTTCAAATATCCATGTTGATATAGTCCGCTCCATGGCGCTTTTTGAACGGATTTTCGAATATCTTGACATGAAGAGCGATATTACAGAAAAAGCTGATGCCAGTGACCTTTCAAACATAAAAGGGAAAATTGAATTTAATAATGTCGGATTCTCCTATGGCGAAGGGAAAGAGGTTCTTCATGAGGTGAACCTCGAGATACAGCCCGGTCAGATGGCTGCTTTTGTCGGCCCAAGCGGAGCCGGAAAAACCACCATTACATATCTTATTCCCCGGCTTTATGACGTTTCCGCGGGCGCTGTAAGAATCGACGGAACAGATATCAAAAATGTCACCCTGGAATCTCTGCGCAAAGGAATCGGAATGGTGACACAGGATACATATTTATTCAACGCATCTATTCGTGAAAATTTACTTTTAGCACGCCCGGGCGCGTTGCAGTCGGAGATAGAGGATGCCTGCAAGGCCGCATATATACATGACTATATTTGTTCTCTCAAAGACGGATATGATACCGTCGTGGGCGACCGGGGTATCAAGCTGTCCGGTGGTGAAAAACAGCGGATTTCCATTGCGCGCACTTTGCTTAAAAATCCTTCAATAGTAATTTTTGACGAAGCAACGTCGGCGTTGGATTCCACATCTGAACTTTTGGTTCAGCAGGCAACTGAACCGCTCCTGAAAAGCCGTACAAGCCTTGTGATTGCCCACCGGCTTTCTACAATCGTCAATGCCGATGTAATCTTTGTCGTAAGCGGCGGACGCATTGTTGAACGGGGAACACATACGGAATTACTGTCAGAGAGCGGATTGTACAGGAAATTATACGAGACACAGTTTAAAGCCGCCGCAGCCCACATAGGCGTAACTTGAAAGGACTCGCTTTGCCAACAAAAACAAAAGCCTGTATAAGCCGCTGAACAGGTTTGAGTTGATAAAAAAGATAAAGGTTCAAAAAAACCTAACCGAAAAAAAGGAGCTTTCAAATTTGAGAGCCCCTTTAAGCATTTTACGTACAGTTTATAGCTTTAATACTTATTCCAAATTAAAAGTCTCCAAAGAATTTGCGTCAAAATCATTGTTTACGATTTTTATGTGGATTCTTGCCTTAAGTTTATTTGGGATTAGTATAAGATACCGCTTTTTTGAGCTTCCTTGACCGCCAACAGCCGTGAAGAAACCTGAAGTTTGCCGTATATATTGTTTATATGTGTTTTTACTGTGGAAAGTGAAATACACAAATTGTCTGCAATTTCGGGGTTGGTCAGTCCTTTTGCCAATTCCTTTAAGACTTCAAGTTCTCTTGAACTCAGCGTCTCTTTTGAATTTTGCTGAAAATTACCTGCAATGATTTTTAACACGTCAACAACGAATTGGTGCTCTCCTTTATTAAGGTTTGCCGCATCTGATTTTAACAATTTTTCAAGATATGGGCCAAGCAACTTTTTATCGAGGAAAAAAGGCTGTATTATACGATCATTAAAGGCATAATAAACCGCTTCTCTGAGAAGATTGCTGATAATTCTCTCATGATTTTTGGGATCAGAGCTTAAAAACCTTATTTTTAAAAGGTCTGCTTCAACAAGCCTGAGCATATTTTTTCTTTCACGGGCAAAAGAAAGTATATTTTCTATTACTTTTTCCGCTTTCTCTTTATATCCGCTATCGAACATAATACGCGAATAGAGGAGCTGTGAAGTAAACGAGGATTTTTTAAGTCCTGTTGTTTCTACCTCTTCAACAAAATGAGCGCTAATCTCGTCTGATAACAGATTCTGTGAATACATATTAAGGATCAAACGGTCAATCTGCCTGAAATTTCTCGAAAAAATGCCGTTGATTATTCTGTTTATTATATCAGCGCCTTTTTCCGGGTCACCAAACAGCAGTTCATGTTCAGCAGCATGATAATCATATCCCACCGCAATAATATCCTGTGGAATGCACCCTTTTGTTATAATTTCGTTTACAGCTTCCAGCGCCCTTCTCGAGTTTAACTCGTCCATGCGTTTATGATATACGCCGATTATTCCGATATAATAATTATATGCGAGCGCATCCATAGTTCGGAGCGACCTTATATAATCTTTCATCTGAGTGTAAATTCCGAGACTTTCGTTTAATCTTCCGGTTTCTTCAAGGATTTGCGCTTTCGTCGAAATTGAATAGAAATATACAAAAATATTTGATTTTCCACCGGTTTCGATTGCCTTGTCCGTATATATGCCTGCATTTTCATAATCTTTATAATCGAGCAAAATATTAGCGTTTTCGAAAAACAAAAGGGACTGGGCAACCGGGCTCAAAACCAAATTATTGATGTCTTCGACGGAGAGCGGTTTGGGGATAGAAAGGTTTGCCGGGCCTTTGGGAGCGGTATATTGGAATAAATACTGAAGGAAACCTCTTATCCCTTTGTATTCCTCGCGCTCATATAGAGCGGTACTAATTTCATAACAGCGGGCAATATTGATGATTCCGAAATTGTACATGAGACTTTGAAGTGAAAAGTTTATATCGGCCAGAAGATAGTCTATCGGCAATTTGTCGATTAATGCCCAGGCTTCTACAGTTTCGTCCATCCTTTTTAAAAGCTTCATCGCTTCTTTGTAATCTTCCGCTTTATATAATTGATAAACTGCCTCTTCCTTATCGCCCTTCATTTCAAGAATTTCCGCGGCTTTTCTCCGGTAAGCTGCCTGGCTTTCCTTGGAAAGAAGAGAAAATTGCTGTTTTAGATATTCACCCAGTATATTGTGATAACGGTATATACCCGCTTCTTCGTCAATACAGGTAATAAAAAGGTTTTTACCTATCAAGCTTTTAACGATTATGGCAAAATCCATATCACCGATTAAATAAGTGCTGATTTCTTTATCAAAATACGGTAAAATACTTGTTGCGATAAGAAAGCGGCGCTCATCGTCCGCAAGCATTCTGAAAATTTCACGGGTGAGATAATCGGCCGCAACTGCGCTGCCTGCCGCGTTAAGCAAGCTATTTTTATTGCCGCCGGCCGCCGCTACAAGCTGGAGCCCGCCAATCCAGCCCTCAGCAAAATTGTTCATTCGCATAAGGTCATCTTCGCTGTCAGAGAGCTGAAGCGTTTCCTTTAAAAATTTCATGCTTTCTTCTTTGCTGAACCTGAGCATATTGCCGTCAATAAAAAGCAGCTTGCCTGAAACCGCGAGTTCACCGAGATACAGTAAAGGATCTTCACGGGAAAGCATTATAAGATGTAAATTGTCAGGCATCGATTTTATGAAAAATTCGAGAGTTCCTATAAGGGTCTTATCTTTAATACACTGAAAATCGTCAAGAATTATGTAATAGTCATCATCACCACAAAGGCAATTTATCATCATTGCAAGCAGGTTTTGAATATGAGATGTTTCAAAATTTGAACGCAGCAGTGACAGTATATCTTCAAAAAGGTCACCGAGAAAATTCTTCGCCGCCGCGGCAAAATAATGCCAAAACGAAAAGGCATTATTATTTGTCTCATCAAGTGTAATCCACGAGGCGTTTCTGAGGCCGCTCTCCCTGACAAATGACGACACAAGCGTTGTTTTGCCGGTTCCTGCCGCTCCTTTAACATAAACGACCTTCATTGAATGAGAGCGCTCCAGGACGGAAAAAAGCTCATGTCGTATAATATACCCATGCCGTGGGGAGGGCATTTTCAGTTTTGTGGATAAAAGCACGGAATCTGACAAACTCTCATTTTTCATATATATCAGTAACCTTAAAAATAGATTTGTAATAATATTATTCTAAAATAAGGATATTTGCAATACTGAACTAAAAATCATAACCTCTTGATATACCGGCGATTTAAAATATAACATGATGCGGCAAAAAGCGTAACTGAGAATAATATAACATAAATAAGCGGAGCGGTATGTGAGAGCGCGTCACCGTCTTGCAGGTGAACCGCAAAATCAAGAAGCTGTTTTTGAGGAAGGACTTTTATCATATTGTCGAGAACAGCGTTGCCTTTGCTGAATGAATAAAAGCTTCCGGACAAAACCGAACTGAGAACAATTAAGCTGTTGCCGAGCATGTTTGCATTGTCAGCTTTTTTTATAAGAGTATTAAGCAGTAAGGCAAGCGATATGCCGAAAATGCCTAACGCAGCAAACAAAAGCGCATATTGAAGAAGTGAAAAGCCGACGTTAAACCCCATTGCTTTAATAATAACAATCAAAAGGTACTGCGGCAAAAACATCGAAAGGCAATAAATGCAGTGAGCGAAGAGGTATCCGGAAAAATGAATGGGCGACGCCGCGATTCTGACAAGCTGCTTCTGTTCTTTGTCATCGGCAAAAGTAAAAAGGTTCATAAACGTTGACATCAATAAAAACATCATGAGGAATCCAATAATATTTACTCCAACGTTTCTGTCGGTGCTTTGAGTTTTTACCTTTGCATGTGGATGCCTTATCAGTTCGTCTATCATATTTTTAAATTCATTGTTTTTGAGGGTTATTATTGTGTATTTACCATTCCCTTTATCAATGACATATGCATCATATTGCTGTTTAACAAGGCACGAATATGGCGGTTCCTGCCTCATTGTCTCAACACTTAAATATTTTGAATTGATTGCTGCCGCCGAACTTCCGCTGACGTAAACAATATGGCCTTTGATTTGCTGCATTCCGGTTATATAAACGGCAAGTATGATCGCAGCAAGCGATACCGCTGTCATAACGAGCACCGCCGGAAGGCGCTGCATCATGCGGTAGTAATCGTTTTTTAAGATACTCAGCATAAATAATCCTCCGTTTTAAAAAGTTTTGAACAACAAATTATCATCAGGACGGATATCAAAACGCTGCCTGCAAAAATCGGGACAAACATTGACAAGTCCGAATCAAAAATGATCGAGAAAAAGGCGTCGTTTAACCATTTTACAGGCGAGAGCTTTGACGCAAACCTAAGGGCGCCGCCCATTCCGTCAAATGAAAAAAATGTACCGCCCAGAAATGCAAGTATGCTTATTGCGGTGCTTAACAGCGTACTTGCCGCTTCCTCAGCTTTAAATATACAGCAGAAAAGGACACCTAAAGAGCTTGACGCAAATTCGATCGGAACCATAAGCAATAAAACATATCCCAAATACTGGCCTCCGAAATTTACATGAAAAATCAAAATAAGTATTAAAGCAACTGCAAAGTGACATATATAGTCGAAAAGAAATGACGCTGTGATTTTTGAAAAATATATAGGGAATTTGCCGACAGGGGAATATATAATCCTGAGATTAGGTTTTTTAACATCGCGCTCCATAAAGCAGTTTGTGGAAGTCATCGCACCGTTGAGCATGCCATATATCATAAAACTTACGGCGTAATAATTGTAAGCATCGGATGGTTTTGCGTAAGAGCCGCTTGTTAAAAAGCCCATTATCAAAATAAGTAATACCGCAAAGATGGTGTTGTAACCCACAAGAACAGGATTTTTCAGTGTGTTCAGAAAATCCATTTTGAGAATCTGTAAAAAGCCGCGCATTTTGCATCCTCCTTAATCTCTAAGCTTCCGTCCGGTCAGTTTGAGAAAAACAGTTTCCAGGCTTGCGTTTTCACTTGAAATATTGCGAATTTTCAACCCTTTATCAGATAACAGCGATATTATGCGGTCAAGATTTTCTATGCCTTTAAGTGATAGTATCTCAATCTGGTTTTCTTTGATCCCGGCGTTTTTAACACCCTCTATGCTGTAAAAATCGTTCTGGATTATACCTTCTGTATTTTCGACCTCGATTGAATAGCGCTTTTCATCCTGTATCTCCTCTTTCAGTGAACTGCTTGTGCCCTCGGCGATAATTGAGCCGTGATCCATAATTATGATTCGGGTGGATATGGCCTCGACCTCCTCCATGTAGTGGGTCGTATATATAATAGTCATCCCATTTTCACGAAGCCTTTTGATTGAATCAAGAATATGATTTCTCGACTGGGGGTCTATTCCGACTGTTGGTTCATCCATTATTACAAGCTCCGGCGAATGAGCTATCGCGCAGGCAATATTAAGACGGCGCTTCATGCCGCCTGAAAATGTTTTTACCTTGTCATGCCTTCTGTCGTCAAGCCCGGCAAATTCCAATGCCTTTTGAACGGCGCTGTCGAGTGATTTTCCGTGAAGTCCATAAAGAGAGGCAAAAAAGCGCACGTTACGCTCGGCCGTAAGTTCTTCATACAAAGATATATCCTGCGGCACTATACCAAGCTGTTTTTTGTAGGCGCGAAGGTTATTGCCGATTTGCTTGCCTTTATAGAATACTTCACCTCCGTCACCTTTCAGAGCCGCGGTTAAAATATTGATAGTTGTGCTTTTGCCCGCTCCGTTCGGCCCGAGGAAGCAAAGAATCTCACCCTTGTTTACATCAAAGCTGATGCCTTTTAAAACCTTGTTTTCTTTAAAGTTCTTTTTGAGATCTTTTACCGTTAGAATTTTTTCCATTAAAATCATCTCCTGCAAAATATAATACAGGATTCGGGGTAAAAAGAAATCAACCGTTCGGTTGATTCGAACGGTTGATTTCTTTTGAGCTTATGGGTGATTAAATTTCTTCCAGAAGGAAATCAGGGCCTATAATTGCTTTGTTAAATAATGTATCATAAAGAAAAAGGCTTGACTTAAAGTAAAATTAAGGTAATATTATATATTGTAAGTAAAAACACTGTGGATTTTCTTTATTAAATACTCAAATAAAACAAATTGAAAACGGGGGATTAAAAAATGGGGTTTAGAATGTTTGTGCCAACGCGTATATTGTTTGGAGCAGGCGAGCTGAACAATCTTCATGAACAGGCGATGCCGGGGAAAAAAGCGCTGATCGTTATCTCAAGCGGTAAGTCTGTTAAGGAAAACGGCTCTCTTAAGCGTATTGAGGAACAATTGCATAAGGCCGGGGTTGACACCGCCGTATTCGACAGGATTCAGGCAAACCCTTTGAAGTCCACCGTTATGGAAGGCGGCGCGTTCGCCCGTGAAAACGGCTGTGATTTTGTCGTGGCGCTTGGCGGCGGCAGTGTCATGGACGCCTCGAAGGCTATCGCGGCAATGGCGGTAAGCGACGGTGATTTGTGGGATTATATTTACGGCGGTTCGGGTAAAGGTTTGCCTCTGCCCCAAAAGCCATTGCCTCTTATAGCTGTTACGACTACCGCAGGCACAGGTTCCGAGGTTGACCCGTGGGGTGTTATTACAAATGAAAAAACCCATGAAAAGATGGGGTTCGGGGTCATGGATGAGCTGTATCCCAAACTGGCGGTCGTTGATCCCGAGCTGATGCTCAGCGTACCACAGAAGTTTACCGCTTTTCAGGGATTTGACGCGTTGTTTCATAGTGTTGAATGCTATATTTCCCGTGCCGCAAACCTGATGAGCGATATGTATGCATTGACAGCAATTGAAAATATAGGCAAGTATCTCGTCAGGGCAGTTAAAGACGGGAGTGATATGGAAGCGCGTGAGCATGTTGCCTTTGCAAACACCCTTTCCGGCATTGTAATGACTATCTCGGCTACTACGAGTGAGCATTCGATGGAACACGCTATGTCGGCATTTCATCAGGAGCTTCCGCACGGCGCGGGGCTTATTATGATATCAAAAGAGTATTTCACCCACTTTATTAAAAAGCATGCGTGCGACGAACGATTTATCCGCATGGCAAAAGCATTAGGCAAAGACGATGCCGGCAATCCAATGGATTTCATCACAATGCTTTGCAAACTTCAGGAAGATTGCGGAGTCGCGGACTTAAAGATGTCTGAATACGGAATTAAACCGGAGGAGTTTGATACACTGGCTAAGAATGCGCGTGAAACGATGGGCGCTTTGTTTTACAGTGATCCCTGTCCTTTGACGCATGAAGAATGCGTCGAGATATATAATAAGTCTTTCAAGTAATAAAAATCCGTTCGGTTTGTCTAAAATCAACTGCTTTAATACTTAATGCGTACCGAACAATTCAGAATTGAAGAAAATAGATGAAATTTTGCGTAATACTTATTCCATATTAAAAGTCTCCAAAGAATTTGCGTCAAAATCATTGATTTACGATTTTTACGCAAATTCTTGCCTTAAGTTTATTTGGAATTAGTATAAGCCACTTTTTGATGTGATTGTGCGGTAAAACCGCACCAATAAATTGCAAAGCAATTTATTCAGTAGGCATTACTTATATAAAAGGCTCCGCTTTAAAAGCGGAGCCTTTGTCATATATTTGATTTTTAGCTGATTCCGGACGGGTCATCATAATCTATGGAAGTCAATTTGTTTTCATAAAAATTAAGATATAGGGATGTATTGTACTTATCTGTGCCGTCATAATTATATGAGACTCCGTTGTCAACAGTAGTGATGTTGCTTGGATCATCAGGCAAAGAAAAATGTGCCTTATACTCGTCTAACGACATTCCTATTTTTAATCCGTTGTTAAACTGAATATCAGTTTTTGAAAAATCGTCAACACAAATACCGCAAATATAGCTTTCAAGCGCCGGCGTAGCCTGGTCTTTATTGCTTGTAATTCTAACCGTAATCTGTTTGTCTTCCTTGCTGAATTGAACAGAAGCATAATGGGTATTGTCAACTGTAGCATTTTTATAGCTATCGTCAATAGTATAACCCAATCCGGTTAATTTTGAAACCTGATCTCCGACCTTAAATTCAGTTCCGTCAATTTTAAAGGAAAGCTTGTCGATGCCCCCTTTGTTAAGGTTGGTCATTCCGGAGGGAGCGGTGGTATTCGAATTCTCAGAGCTGCTTGAAGAATTCGAATCTGATGAATCCAGTTCTGAATCATCGGACCTGCTGCCGATTGAGGAATTGATTGAGAAATTATGATATCTGTTAAATTCACTTTCGGCAGCCTTAGCTGATAAAGAGCATACACAAACCATCAAAACGATATAGGATATTACTATAACAGCATAGCATGAAATCAAGCCAATTAAAGTATTCTTAAGATCAGCCTTTTCCAAATCAGTATAGACCCCGGCAGCATAGCTCCGGTTACCTGCATTGCCATATGTATTATATCCCTGGCCGGTAGCCTGGCCATTGAAGCCCGCCTGCTGATTGTAATTTGGCTGACCGTTGAAGCCCGCCTGCTGATTGTAATTTGGCTGGCCATTGAAGCCTGCCTGCTGATTGTAATTAGGCTGGCCATTGAAGCCCGCCTGCTGATTGTAATTTGGCTGGCCGTTGAAGCCCGCCTGCTGATTGTAATTAGGCTGGCCGTTGAAGCCAGCTTGTTGATTGTAATTAGGCTGGCCATTAAAATTCGGTTGGTATTCACTGGGGTATAATCTTGTATAGACTGAGTTTTCTGAGAAAATCATCATTAAGTAGAAAACGATAAAAATCATCGGCCCTGCTACAGGTATAAGCAAGAACAGAATATAATAAGGGTTTTTGTTAAAGCACTTAAACAGACGAACCTTCATGATAATATTGAATACAATGTTTGCTATAGGGACAAATTGCATCAGAACCATGCCTATATCATATCCAACGGCTCTCGTCAGGATAATCAAGTTCGCAACCGGAATCCATGCAAAATATTTTTTCGGATATCTTGTCTTTATCGCTAGGCCTCTGAGCAACAGCGCATTCGCAAAATAGCCTGATGCCAACAACAGAATGTAGCAAGTTACAATCGCAGCTATCATTCAAAAACTTCCTATCTTCAATATTTTATATTTAATATTATGGTGCCACTTTGAAAACATGTCAATAGAACCGACAAAATTTGAATTGATTTTTTTAGAATTGTCATAATTTGCTGCATTGGAGCAGATCGCAATTATGGACAAGTTTTAGTATGGTAGCTTATGCAATCATTCAGTTTCAAACCCGGTATAAAAATAATTTACCGGTAAACGCTAACTATGGTTTGGTTTTTAAAGGTTTATTGTAACGGAGTGGTCTTTAGTGGGGATCTCTTTTATAAGAACAATTATATTATATATTTTTGTCGTTGCGGCAGTCAGAACTATGGGGAAGCGTCAAATCGGTGAACTTCAGCCATCGGAACTTGTCGTTGCAATATTGATTTCGGAACTTGCCGCGATACCGATGCAGGAGACGGGGACGCCGCTTGTCAGCGGCATTATTCCAATACTGACGCTGATCTCATGCGAGATTATTCTTTCCGCTCTGACGGAGCCGATGAAGTGTCCACCTATGGGCTTAAACTTGATCTTTACGTCAACGGAAAAATTTCTGATACCGTA
>DATALE010000274.1:0-5044 GCA_036261235.1 Ruminiclostridium sp.
GTCCATCAATGCGATAGGCTCCATTAATTCCTTAACCATCTTGATGTTGCTGTAACCCTTCGCGAAGCAGGAATGAATGATATCATCCTGACAAGCGGACGTTACGGACTTGGTTCAAAGGATACACCTCCGTCGTCTGTCTTTGCTGTATTCACAGAGTTAAAGAAAGACGCTCCAAAGGCTCGCTTTACAATCGGTATTGTCGATGACGTCACCAACCTGAGCCTGCCGGAAGTCAAGCCTGCTCCTATCACAGCTGCCAAGGGCACTGTTGAATGTAAATTCTGGGGTCTCGGCGGCGACGGTACTGTCGGTGCAAACAAGAACTCCACAAAGATTATCGGTGACCACACCGACAAATACATTCAGGCATATTTCCAGTATGACTCAAAGAAGACCGGCGGTGTAACAATCTCCCATCTTCGTTTCGGTGACAAACCGATAAAGAGCCCGTATTACATAAATCAGGCTGACTTTGTCGCATGCCACAATCCTTCATACGTTGTTAAAGGCTATAAGATGGTTCAGGACGTTAAGCCGGGCGGTATCTTCATGATCAACTGCCAGTGGAGCGATGAAGAACTGTCAACAAAGCTTAACGCTGCCGCGAAGAAATACATAGTTGACAATAATATTCAGCTTTATACAATCAACGCTATTGATAAAGCTATTGAAATCGGTATGGGCAAACGCACCAATACCATTTTGCAGTCAGCATTCTTCAAGCTGGCAAACGTTATGCCGATTGAAGAGGCTGTCACATTTATGAAAGCTGCCGCCAAGAAGTCCTATGGCAAGAAGGGCGATGCAATTGTAGAAATGAACTACAAGGCAATCGACGCCGGCGTAGACGCTATTCATAAAGTTGACGTTCCGGCTTCCTGGTCAAACCCGGAAAAGGATGCAGCAGCGAAAGAACTTACCGGACGTCCTGAAGTTGTCAAGATGGTTAAGGAATTAATGGAGCCTATCGCATTGATGGACGGCGACAGCCTGCCGGTATCCGCATTCAAGGACAATGCTGACGGACAGTTCGAACTTGGCGCTTCCCAGTACGAGAAACGCGGAACAGCTGTTATGGTGCCTGTTTGGGATGAAGCAAAATGTATTCAGTGCAACCAGTGCGCATTTGTTTGTTCCCATGCTACAATTCGTCCGTTCATGCTGAGCGCTGATGAAGTTAAAGCAGCTCCTTCAAACATTAAACTTGCCGATACAAAGCCGAAGGCAAGCGACTATAAATACACCATGAGCGTATCTCCTCTCGACTGCATGGGCTGCGGCGAATGTGTAACCGTTTGCGCTGTCAAGGCAATCGCGATGGTACCTCAGGAAACACAGGCAGCGGAGCAGCCGGTATTCGATTACCTGGTCGCCAACGTCGGCAAAAAGCCCGGTATGCCTGCTGATACAACAGTTAAGGGTTCTCAGTTCAACCAGCCGCTCCTCGAGTTCTCAGGAAGCTGCGCAGGCTGTGCTGAAACATCTTACGCTCGTTTGATTACACAGCTCTTTGGTGAGCATATGTATATTTCCAACGCTACAGGATGCTCTTCTATCTGGGGCGGTCCTGCCGCAACATGTCCTTATACAGTAAATAAGGATTCCAAACAGGGTCCTGCATGGACCAACTCCCTGTTCGAGGATAACGCAGAGAACGGCTTCGGCATGTATCTCGGACAGAAGGTTCTTCGCGATCAGGTAATTGCAAAGATCGAGGAGCTCAGCTCTTCCGACAAAGCATCTGCTGATTTAAAGGCAGCTATCGCGAAATTCATGGAGACAAAGGAAAACACAAGAGAGAACACAGCTGCTGTTAATGCTTTGGCTGCTGAACTTAAAAAGGCTGCCGCCGCGGGCTGTGAGCTTTCCAAAGAAATCCTTGACAAGAAACAGTATCTTGCCAAGAAGTCTGTATGGATTCTCGGCGGTGACGGCTGGGCATATGATATCGGCTTCGGCGGATTGGATCATGTCCTTGCTTCCGGTGAGAACGTAAATGTTATGGTATTCGATACAGAAATGTATTCAAATACAGGCGGACAGGCATCAAAGGCCTCCAACATCGGTGAGGTTTGCCAGTTCGCTGCATCCGGTAAAGAAGTCGGCAAGAAGAGCCTTGCTGAAATCGCTATGAGCTATGGCTATGTTTATGTAGCACAGATTGCTCTCGGTGCAAACCCGGCTCAGGCTGTTAAGGTTCTTGCCGAGGCGGAAGCTTATAACGGTCCTTCCCTGATCATCGGTTATGCTCCCTGCGAACTCCACGGAGTCAAGGGCGGCATGAACCACTGCCAGGATGAGATGAAAGCGGCTGTCAAAGCCGGATACTGGAACCTGTTCTCCTTCAACCCTGAACTCAAGGCAGAAGGAAAGAACCCGTTCACTCTGACATCAAAACCGGGCGACGGAACCTATCAGAACTTCCTGAACAACGAAACACGTTACACCCGTTTGCAGCGTGCATTCCCGGATCGTGCCGAGAAGCTGTTCAGCGAGTCCGAAAAGGCCGCTCTGGAGCGTTACGATCATTTGCTGAAGCTGGTTGAGCTTTACAAATAATCATAAACGGTTATAATTTAAGAGTTAAAAGGTAATAGTGCCCTGCATTATTTACCTTGACGCTCGCGAAAAAAGAGGAATCACTCAAAGTGGTTCCTCTTTTTTGTGTCTGTATTGAGCTCGTTCAGGCAAAAGGATAACACAGCTAATCTTTAAATCGCAGTGCCGTTTTCATAAGGTTATTGCCTGTCAGTGTGTTTTCGAAAATCGATTTAGCTTCTCCGATATAGTCTTCGGGGTTTTTCATTGCGGGACTGAAATGTGTGAGCCAGAGTTCTTTGCACCCGCTTCTACGGGCAATAGCCGCGGCCTGGGAAAAAATCATGTGCCCTTTAGAATAAGCCTTTTTTTCAAGGGAACTGTCGCCATACAGTCCTTCGCAGACTAAAAGGTCACTGTTCCTGAAAAAATCGGAGAATCCTTCTGCCGGCCTTGAATCGGTGCAGAAGCCAACCTTGATTCCTTTGCGGTGAGGCCCCAGAACCATGCCCGGTGAAAATACGGAACCGTTAAGTGTTACCGTTTCCCCATTCTGCAAACGGTTCCAGGTATTAACCGGAATTCCGGCGCTCTGTGCTTTGTCCTTAAGAAAAAGGCCGGGCCTTTCGATTTCGAATGTGTAGCAAAGGCAAGGAATTCCGTGGTCAGCCGGAAAACTTGAAATAACTGCGCCGCCGATTTTATACGATGCCTTTTGAGTGGTTGGCAGCTCGTTAAGCACTAATTCGAAAGGGAGCTGCGGGGAAATTACGGTGAGCCCGTTGATCACTTGCCTGAGCCCGGTTGGCCCGAATAAATTAAGCGGCTGTGTCCGTCCGCCGTTGCCCAGAGTAAGAAGCAATCCCGGCAGCCCGGAGATATGATCGGCGTGGTAGTGGGAAAAGCACACAGCGTCGATGGCTTTAAACCCCCAGCCAGCCTGTTTCAACGGAATCTGAGTCCCTTCGCCGCAGTCAAAAAGTATCATTTTGCCTTCATGCCTTATCAGCAGGGACGAAAGCCACCTGTCAGGCAGCGGCATTATGCCGCCGCATCCCAAAAGACAAACATCTGCCATAGCTTTCATCCCCAGTGCAAAAGTTATACATTGCTATTTTTAGGATAAAAGTATTACTTATTCATTGTCAAAAAATTAAGCGGCGTTTACGGATTACAATTCAAAACTATCGGGTTAAATTAGAAGCTATGTTTGCGCATACCGGGCAGTTTTCCCGCCTTGAAACCTTTATTTTCCGGATATCCATGCCAAGCGAATCGTATGTAAGTAGACAGCCGCACAGGTTATTACCGATCCCGAGCAGAAATTTTATCGCCTCCGCCGCCTGAATCGTTCCGATAGTTCCGGCGACCGCGCCCAGCACCCCGTTTTTTCTATTCGGCACTGTTTCCGGAGGATTTTGAAAGACACAGCGGTAACACGGCCCTTTGCCCGGAATGTAAGTCATTGTCTGCCCCTGGAAACCGAGTATTCCGCCATGTGAAAACGCTTTTTGGAGCCGGACACAGGCGTCGTTTATAAGGAATTTTGCCTCAAAGTTATCTGTTGCGTCAATTATGAACTGAAAGTTCCTGTCCGAGATTATGTCAGCGATATTGGAGTTGTCAATTCTTTCGTGGTATGGTATTACGTTAACATCGCTGTTTAACTTACTGATTCTTGCCGCCGCGGAATCCACTTTAAGATTGCCGAGTTCCTTTGCCGAATGAAGAATCTGGCGCTGAAGATTTGAAAGGTCTACCCTGTCCGAATCGACGATTCCGATCGTCCCAACTCCTGCGGCGGCGAGATAAAGCGCCGCAGGCGAACCAAGCCCGCCCGCACCGATAATCAGTACCCTGCTTTGAAGAAGCTGAAGCTGTCCCCCGGCCCCTATTTCACGTAGCATAATCTGTCTCGAATATCGCTCCTGCTGTTCTTTTGCCAAGTCCACTTTATCACTGCCTTTACTTATAGCTATTTCAAAAAAGATTACAACTGCTGCTTATCTGATTTTACTGTTGTAAACAAGAAAATCAGATTTCATTTCTCCAGATCTTTTTTGAAATAGCTTTATTTATCAGTGCATTTCAAATCAGCCGCCGCCCATGAATTTGAGAATTTCGATGATATCTCCGTTTGATATGTTTATGTTTTCCCAGTCAGCCCTGTCGGGAACCTCACCGTTTTGTTCAATAACGACGGTTTTCGGGTCGATGTTCCCTGACTTCAAAAGTCCGTTTAATGTGCAGGGTTTCTCAAGTGTTCTGACCTTTCCGTTCACTGTAATATTCATAACTTTTCTCCTTGCGCTTTATATGTATTGATAGTTTTTATAAGACCGGACACAGCGGAGCTTATATCATTCGCACCGACGACGCCCGTCACGAGAGATACGCACTTCGCTCCGTGTTCCAGCACTGATGTAATATTATTCTCTTTTATGCCGCCTATCGCGACAAAAGGAACAGCTACATTTTTAACCGCAAAATCAACGTATTCGAG
>DATALE010000276.1:0-4342 GCA_036261235.1 Ruminiclostridium sp.
ATCCCCAACAAAAACACCATCAAGTATGTTTCTTGTCGCTCGAGCCGCGACTTGCTTGCCATTTCTGGACGCACAGAAATGGCAGAAAGATGCGCGGGGCGCTGCGCCCCCGACCCCGCTTTATGGGCACAAAAACGGGTGCAAGTACCTCAGCTCACCACTAAGACACGCGCGGCTTAAAAACACCGGAATCCGTTCGGCGAAAATTAAGTTTCACGCCTCACAACCGGTGTTTTTAAGGTTTGCCTGCGGCAAACTCCCCACTTGCTCTCAATTTAAATCAAAGCGCCCTGCACCCGTTTTCGCGCGTGGCTTTGATATTTCATTTAGTTTAGAAAACTAAGTGGCTATTTGTCCTTACTTCAACTGTTTACGTTGAGCAAATTTCAATAAGAAACTGATTTTCCCATAATTACTTTCAGCCACGGCGAAGCCGTCACTTTTCACCGCGCGGCATACGCTGAGCTAAAGTAGGTGGTGAGCGGTCACCGAAGGCGATAAAACGGCTTAGTTGTTCGAAGCCCCAGCAAGTTCTAAGCCGTTTTAAGCGAAATAGTTCTTTAGAAGGAGGGTGCCTTCCGCCGCGAGGTTTTGTGACGGCTTCGCTCCCGGAAGGCGCCTTTAGTTCCTTTGGCGCATCAAAGGAACCGCCCGCCACGGCGTGAGTGGCAAAATTCTTAATAGCTATTGCTTTTTATTGCTTTTTAAATTTTAAATAGGATTTTATCAAGGCTGACAATTCACAAATAATTTTATATAGAGGATTACATGTAAACATGTTATAATAAAAGCAACAAAGAAATTTATTTGGAGGCGTCCAAATTGAGAATTGAGCGGGACATGCTTGGTGAAATCGAAATAGATGACAGCTGCTATTACGGAATAAATACTAAAAGAGCAATTTACAACTTTCCTATCAGCGGCACGCCGATTCACCCTGAGCTTGTCCGTGCACTCGCGGTAATAAAAAGAGCCGCAGCCCTTACTAATCTTGATGTCGGTCGGATTGACCCCGAAATAGCCAAAGCAATCGTCAGCGCATGTGAGGAAATTGAAAATGGTGCGCTTGCCGACCAGTTTGTTGTTGACAGTATGCAGGGCGGTGCCGGCACTTCCGCCAACATGAACATAAATGAAGTAATCGCAAACCGCGCAATTGAATTACTGGGCGGTAAAAAGGGCGATTATACGCTTGTGCACCCGATTGACCACGTCAATCTGTCTCAATCAACTAATGATGTTTTTCCAACCGCTGTAAGAATTGCGGCTATAAGAATGTTAAGACCTGTAACCGAACTTTTTGCTGACCTTCAGACTGCACTTCAGGAAAAGGAAGAGGAGTTTTCTTCTATAATAAAAGTCGGCAGAACGGAACTTCAGGATGCTGTTCCGATAACGCTCGGTCAGGAATTCGGTTCTTACGCGCAGGCAATATCACGCGACCGCTGGCGCCTTTATAAAGTAGAGGAACGCTTGCGGCAGGTAGGCATCGGCGGCACAGCCGCAGGAACCGGTATAAATGCCCCCCGAGCTTACATTTTCGGAGTAATCGAAAAACTCCGCGCGTTAACGGGAATCGGACTTGCCCGAGCCGAATATATGATGGACCCGATACAGAATTGCGACGTTTTTGTCGAGGTTTCAGGGCTTTTAAAAGCCGCAGCTGTTAATATTTCTAAAATCGCATCTGATTTGCGGCTTATGTCGTCAGGCCCCCGCGCGGGATTTTCAGAGATAAAGCTGCCTCCTGTTCAGGCGGGCTCTTCAATCATGCCCGGTAAAGTCAACCCGGTAATAGCTGAAGCGGCTAATCAGGCGGCAATTCAGATAATGGCGGACGATTTTGCGATAACAATGGCGGCTCAGTCCGGGCAGCTCGAGCTTAACGCATTTCTTCCCCTGATAGCAAAGAACATTTTTGATATGCTTGACCTTTTCCGCTCGACATTATATATTTTCACCGAAAAGTGCATTAAAGGCATCGAAGCTGACAGGAAACACTGTGAGGAATTAATTAATCACAGCCTGTCAACTGTTACCGCTCTTACGGGATATATAGGATATGACAAAGCGTCTGAAATAGCGAAAAAATGTATAAATGAAAATAAAACGGTCAGGCAGGTTCTTATTGAAAATAAAATAATGGATAATGAGCAAATAGACAGTTTGTTAAAGCCGGAAATTATGACAAGCCCCGGAATTCCCGGAAAGGAAAGAGGTTAAACTTTGGATACAACTCCGCTTTCAAACCGCATAGCTATTTCGATTTTCGGAAAACGCAACGCGGGTAAATCTTCACTTATCAATGCTATTACAGGGCAGCCCGTTTCGGTTACATCTGATGTTGCCGGAACAACGACAGACCCTGTACACAAAACAATGGAACTGCTTCCGCTCGGCCCTGTCGTTTTTATCGACACTCCGGGCCTTGACGACGAGGGCGAACTCGGCCGTGCCCGAGTGGAAAAGGCATTTGAAGTACTGCGTCATACCGACATGGCGATTATCGTCGCCGCATCTGATTCAGGTATAACCGGCTTTGAGAGAGATTTTATTAAAGAAATCCGTGGGCGCAAGATTCCGCAAATTCTTGTAATTAATAAATGTGATATATCTCCCGTTTCCGACTCTGAAACGGAAAAACTGCAAGATGACCTTGGACTGCCGGTAATTAAAACCTGTGCGACAACAGGTGAAGGCATTGACATGTTAAAGCGGCTGATCGGAAAGAGTGCGAAGTTTGACGATTCCGAATTGTCTCTTGTCGGAGGTCTTGTAAACCCCGGAGGACTTGCGGTTCTTGTCACGCCGATTGATAAAGCGGCGCCCAAGGGCAGACTTATTCTGCCGCAGCAGCAGGTGATAAGGGACGTTATTGAAAGTGATGCAATAGCTTTGGTCACAAAAGAGCAGGAATTAAGGGAAACGCTTGACAGTCTTAACAAAAAGCCCGATATTGTGATAACTGACTCTCAGGCGTTCTTAAAAGTTTCAGCCGATACCCCGGCCGATATTCCGCTTACATCTTTTTCTATTCTTTTCGCACGGCAAAAAGGCGACCTTGCCGAGATGGTAAGGGGAATAGGTAAAATTGCCTCGTTGAAAGACGGCGACCGCGTTCTCATTGCGGAGGGCTGTACTCATCACAGGCAATCTGACGACATCGGAAAGGTAAAAATACCTCGCTGGATAAGGCAGATTGCAGGCGGCGGTATTGAATTCGAATGGACTTCAGGCGCTGCGTTCCCGCATGACTTCTCAAAATATACTGCAATCGTCCACTGCGGCGGTTGTATGGTTAACCGCAGAGAAATGTCTTACCGCATGGCAGTCGCAAAAGAAAACGGTGTTGGCATTACTAATTATGGTATGCTGATTGCTTATGTTCAGGGAATATTGCCGAGGGCTCTTGCACCGTTCCCGGCGGCAGCACTGGCATTAAAGGAAAGCGGTATTAAATAATTTCCTTTAAATAATGCTTTGGACTCTATGGCTATAGGAATTTTTTGCTTTAAAAATTTGCTGCTTTACATCGGCTTGCGGTTGATTTCTGACGGAAAAATAACATAATGCAATTTAACAAATTTCTGATCTTGTCGCGATTATCTGCTTTTCAATTAACTGTAAATCCAATCAACAAAGTATATAACATAATGTCCCAAATTGTAGCGCGACGACCCGAAAAAATGGCTATCGGCTCATATTTGGGAGTAAAAATTTGATTTTTATAATAATCGACTTTTTTCTGATTAGACTATTGACAAGACATATGATTATAGAGTATAATAAACATCGCCCCAAGCGACAAAAACGGCGGCGTAGCTCAGTTGGCTAGAGCATGCGGTTCATACCCGCAGTGTCGTTGGTTCAAATCCGACCGCCGCTACCAGAATAAATCCCGACCCTTTCGGGCCGGGAGGAATTCTTAAAAACTTGCATGGCGGTTATATATGGCCCGGTGGTCAAGTGGTCAAGACACGGCCCTTTCACGGCTGTAACAGGGGTCCGACTCCCCTCCGGGTCACCATAAATCAAAGTCCCCTGTTTTTAAAAGCGGGGGCTTTTTCATAAGGACGCATAGCTCAGCCGGTTAGAGCGCTTGCTTCACCCGCAAGAGGTCTTGGGTTCGAGTCCCGATGTGTCCACCAAGATAAAGTCCGGACGCGTTTCGCGTCCGGACTATTTTGTTGTGTCTGTAGGTAAATAGTGATTTGATGTAACATCGATAGTTACAGATTAAGATTTGCTGTCAGTTTTGATTCCCACAGGAACAGCCGGAAAAAGTGCTCATAAAAGACGGAAAATTTAATTTACAAAATTTCAAAAGCTATTTTGTGAACAT
>DATALE010000277.1:0-3401 GCA_036261235.1 Ruminiclostridium sp.
GCGGGATAAGAATTAAGAATATATTATATAATGTATAGGAACCGGCTCCGCTTTTGCGGAAGCCGGTTTTTTGGACGCACAGCGTCCTTTTCTGCGCCTGCGGCGACCATAAGGAAAGCCGCCGCCGTAAGGTAACAGCGACGGCTATTTTTAATTATATGGAATAGTGAAATCAAGAGATCAAGAACCTATAAAATCACTCAACTTCGTAGGATTAGTGCTGCCTTTAACAAAATCGGAAGCACCTGTGACGCTAGCATCTGTACTTAAGACCACTTTTTTATCCTTATATTTAAAAGTAGCCCCGGATTTACCTGCGGCTGTTATGTCAATAGTTATTCCGTATTTAGCTAAAACATCAACTACTGTGCTACTTGAAGTTAAATCTTTCTGAATACCAGACTTTATTTCAGCATCAGCGGTTTTTAAGGTAAGTTCGATGGTTTGTGCATTGGACAAGTCCACGTTTTTGTTTGCCGTGTCAATTACATTGCTTACAGTCGGCACCGCAATAGCCGCAAGAATCGCAATGAGTGCCACGACCATAACGAGTTCTACAAGGGTAAAGCCCTTTTTGTTTGTTTTCTTTTTCAGGCTGTTTTTCATCATTTGTTAGACCCCTTCTCTTCAAAAATTTCAATATAAAACATTTCCTGACAAGCTTTTCTGTTTCGATTATAAATCCGCCAAGCAACAATGTCAATAAACTTGCAAAAGTTATTTTTATAGTCATATTTATACAAAATTATTCTTATGTGTGATATATTATTATAATTATGTGACTAAAATAGCGCGATTTTTTCCTGTAATAAAAATGGGGAAACTCTTGCTAAAAAAGTAGAATAAAGGTATAATTTGCTCAGAAATGCAATCGAGGAGGTGCGGTCATGAAAGCTGGTTCAAAACGCGGCGCGGCCCTGGCGATCGTAATCGTTGTTTCTGCGGCTATCCTCATTTTGTCCGCAGCTCTTATTTCCGCCGCTGCCCATAATATCAGCTCCACCCAAAACGGTCAGGAAGGCCGTCAGGCCTATCTCGACGCCAAATCGGCGATTGAGTACGGAAAAGCGTATGTCAGCAAGAACCCGGGCTGCGGCGATTTTACCGTGCTGGCGGACAGTACGAGCGGCTCGGGCTATATCATAAAATTAAACGGCAAAATAGATGCACCGGATACTTTAGCGGCTTATGACGGTACTAAAAAATCGATCTCTGCACAAGGCAAATATAAATCCTCCGACCGTATTCGCAAACTCGGGTATCAGTTTAACATAAAAAATACCGGAAATGCAGATTCACTGTTTTGGGTATGCTCATTGGGTTATGGCAAACATGAGGTGTTTACTAGAGGTCTTTTTGGTTTTCCCACGTATCTAAAAGATGGCAGTAAATCCGCATATTCCGACTATCCGGTGATTGTAAAACAAACTTTGAGTCTCTATTCTTTGTCAGAGACAAATCAAAAGCTTATAGCACCAAAAGTATTTTTAATGAATTCGGGTGTCTCCCTTTACTGCTCTAACGAATCCGGTGAAATCCAGTCGGATTTTATATATATTGCCGGGGATATCAACGGGGAGGACTACCGGGATACGGAAGATTCAGAACAGAACTATTGCAAGCTTCTGTTAAATACGAATCATGAGAGCAGCGGGGTAATCTGTTTTGGCAGTGACTGCCGTATTCGGGTGAATGGCTGGGGTGTGATTCATGGGGAAATGTGCGGTGCAAGAGAAATTTTAATAAAAAAAGGATATTATTCTTTTACGTCCGGGACTGATCTGTTCGGCTTTACCGATGGCGGGGAAGCTCCATTTAAACCCATTGCAAATAAGAAGGACCTTCCGGCATATGTCAATGACAGTACGGTTCAATATATCAGCAAAAATGTTTCCAGCCTTTATGACGGAGATTCTGTTGGCATAGACTCCGCTTTTTGGACAAGACAAGGTCAGCTTAGTCACGGGGCACCTACAGATTCAAATATTTTAAATCTTTTTAGTAAAATAAATAAAAGAATTGTATATTTATATGTTTCGTCCTGTTATAACTGGGAAGATGCGTTCTTGTTTTCAAAACAATATGCAATCTATTTGGCAAGAGAAATTAACCTTCAGTTTGTAAACGATAAGGAAGACTTTGTTTTGCCGGCTTCAAAAACGGTAATATTCAGTGCGGATAATATTTCGTTGAATACCCAGTCGTCCGATTCGGAGGCGGGCTCGGCAGATGAAAAGCCCGTAATTACCTTTGATGGTGCGAAAGAGGGAAAGCATGCAGATTTTATTTTAACATCAACGAACGGGGCCAAAGAATTTGATCTGATTTGTCCGAATGACCTTAAAGTTTGTTATTCGGATTCCAAACAGTATGTAATTAAGAAAGGCATTTATCATATCAAAAAATGTGTGGGAATAGGAGATTCACTTAAGAACAGTATTAAAAAGGGTGTCAATCTGTTTACTGACGACGCAAAAGATTACTTTGACAAAGGACCTGACGAAGAATACGGTGATGATTCAGGCAGCACTATAGTGGCTGGAGGTGAGTATACCGATGGCCAATAAATATTTGGTGAATCCAAAAAGCAGAAAGGGTACGACCATGCTCGAGGTGGTCGCGGCGGTCAGCATCCTTGCCATCGTTGTGTTGGCCGCGGTTACGGCGGTCAACCTGTCGCATACCACCGTGCTTTCGCAGGGCTCGTCCGCTAACGCCGCCGCGCAGGCGCAGAGCCTTGCGGATGAACTGATTACGGAATTGCACAGCAAAACTCCGGCGGACGCGGCGGCGGCTGTCGGCGCGGATTATGTGGACTGGGATGCGTTTCCAAACTCTACTCTTGCTGCGGACAAGCAGTTTACCGCCAAGTCTGTAACAGACGCAAACGGAATTGGGGGCTATAAAATCCGGACGGCGGTTTTTTATACGGACAGCAGCGGCAGAAAATGCGTCCAGATGCAGGCGTTTTCGGCAAAGGACGGTGGCTGAAATGAGAATTCGCTCCGCAAAAGGCTTTACGCTTGTGGAACTGATTGTCGCGGTTTCTCTTACCGCCGTGGTAATCGGAGGCGCGTGTTCCGTGTTCTATCTGGTCTCCGCCAGCTTTAAAAATGGAACAGTGAGCGCTTCCAGCCAGCAGAAAGCCCTTCTCGTTGAAAATTATCTCCAGAAGTATGCCGCTACAGCCGATTCGGTTCAAGCCGGCACCGCGGATACGATTGAAAACAGCACAAAAGACAAAGCCGGCATCGTTTTTTCCATTACAAACGATATTCTTACGATTAAGGAACATACCGTATCGTCTTCCACGTATAAAACCATCGTTACGGTAGACGGAATCCGCCGGATCGATTTCAGCATTGACAGAGCAAACAGCCTGAATTATACCGTAAGCTTCC
>DATALE010000278.1:0-2541 GCA_036261235.1 Ruminiclostridium sp.
GGAACAGATTCTGGACCGCCTGCATATGAGCAACCGTCAGGAGGCGGTCGTTTACGCCGCACAGAACGGGATTTTGGAATGATTTCCCGGTCATTTTTCCTCACAAAATCAACCTGAAAACTTGCCCTTTGGGCATAGAAACACCCCATTTATCAGACAGTATGGCATACTGTTTAATAATTGGGGTGAATTCAATTTAACTGCCCTGCTGATTGCCTGATTTTGCCCGGTTTCGGCAGTTTTTATGGAAATAGCGGCCAAATGACGGCCAGAATCCAGCGGAATAAATTCAATTGCTCGCGTTTATAAAAAGCTTGTTCCAGAGCCTCATCCGATCGGCTGGATTCGAACTCTACAACAGAATAATTACCGTATGCGACAGGACGGATCCAAATCAGATAACACCGGGCAAAACAGTTGACAATATCGGCATTGTTCAAATCCGCCAAACAAATCAGTTGAACGCCGAAACGCTTAGCAATCGTAAACATGGGACGCAGCGAATGTTCGGAAAAAATCGGGCCAAACAGATTGTCCATAATCAGTACGAATACCTATGGGAGCATGGGGTGTTTTAGACTTTCCATATTATTGCATGAGCATGGCAGAAGTTCAGCGGGCAGAGAATACGATAAACAGATTTGTTGAAAGATCAACCCCCATTAGCCAAGCTTGTTTTAGAAAATTGAAAAGTTTATTTCAGTTAAGCATTTTTAATGCTTTTAATTATAGATGTCACATCTTTTATTGACATGCCGGCGGAAAAGGTCAGAGCATAGGAGCAACCGCCATTTGTCCATGTCGCCAGATTGACTAACGAGTTGCTGCCATTGAGCTTTACCTCAACGCTGCCGACTTTTGTATTGTTAGATTGCGGATAAAATGTATTGTCTCCACTAACATCGTTCGACCCCTTTGCTATACGATATGTAATTTCATTTTTTCCATCAGAATAAATAATCTGCGCCAGCTCTCCTGAAATAATGGAAGTACTATTCATTTTATATCCCGAGGGGAATTTTTCCGGTATCATTAATTGAAATGGAACCAATTTTTTGAGTTCTTCGATCCCTTTTATATCCACAACCGGATTGCCACCGGTTACTACCGGTCCGCCCGATTCAGCGTTGTCTTCGGAACTGTTCGGCGAGCCGGGTTGTTCGGATGGCGATGCCCCTTGCTGAACTTTACTCTCGTCCAAATTAGAAGTCAGCGGCACGCTGGTTGTCCCTGAACTGCTCAGTGAGCCGAGTCGCTCGGATGGCGACGCCCCCTGCTGAACTTCACTCCCTTCCGAATTAAAAGTCTGCGGCACACTGGTTGCCCCTGAACTGGATGTTGGCTGCGAAACTTGAATCTGCTGATTGCCCAAATTGTTTTTTAATAACGGATAAATCGCCAGAACGCAGATTATAACGGCGCAGCAAGCCGCAAGCGAGAGTACGGGGCGGAACCTTTTCGGATTCTGCTGCCTTTTTATTTCTCGCTCTGATTCTTTTTTATCATTTAACTTTGTTAGAATTCTTTCTTTCATTTGAGGAGTAAGGGTAATTTTCTCCATCGCAGAACGATATTTATTCATCAAAATCATACGCCCCTTTCAGTGATTTTTTCAGCATTTCTCTTGAACGATGCAGTAGTGAACGTATGGTAGACTCGTTCTTCTGGAGCAGAGATGAAATTTCAAATGTAGAATATCCTTCATAATAAAACAGATGAACTACTTCGCGGTACTTTACCGGCAGTTTATAAACTGCCTCCAATACCTCTGATCCTTCATCCACATTATTTGCATCCGGAAGGTTTTCTGAAATTTCAACGGTTTTAAGCCATGAAGATTTCAGCTTGTTTTTACATAGGTTGATAGCGACACGCATCAGCCATGCTTTTTCATGCTCAGGGTTGGAAAAGCATGGTTCGTTATTGATCAAACTGAGCAGGGTATCCTGCAGAATATCCTCTGCGTCAGAAAGATTATGTAAATACGAATACGACAACCTTAGAATCGTATTACCGTAAGTTTTTAATGCGTGTACGACCGCTTCATCCGTACGCAATGAAACGTCGGGCACTGATAAGTCTCCCCTCTATTGTGCAAATATATGTCCTGAATGGAAAGCGAGAAAGGAGTAAAAGATTCTCTGGTACTCCTTTCTTATGGACTTTCAGCTATTTCACACTTTCAATAATCGAAGACACCGACTTTAGATCATATGCTTCATCAAAGTTTAAGGAAAAGCTGATTCCATCCTTTGCCCATGTAGCCAGATTAACAAGACCGCCGTTCCCTTTCACAGTGACCTTCGTGTTTCCGACCATAGCTGTTTTAACCTCTTCATAAACCGTATAATTGCCGCTGATATCCGCGTTTCCCTTAGCGGTGCGATACAGTATTTTCTTATCATCTTTTTTATAGAATATTTCAGCAAGATCATTGCTAATCACAATGATGTCTTTCATTTGATAATTTGCAGGGAGACTTGTGGGTACGGCAAATGAAAATCCAACCGCTTTCCTTGCTTCATCCAATGTTTTGTAACT
>DATALE010000280.1:0-18232 GCA_036261235.1 Ruminiclostridium sp.
GCGGCTGACACTTTCTAATGCGAACGCTAAGTTCCAACGGAGGATCGTCAAGCCATTACCTTCTCATTATAACGAAAATTAGCATAGCTTGTAAAACCAACTGTAGTCAGCAGTTCAAGCTATGCTAATATTGTACCAAACGGAGGAATAATAATGCCGGTCAAAAGAAAGACGATAAATTTAAACGTTGTCTCCGACAAACTCATGGCAACAGAACCCGGTACCGGAAACCCGGTAACCGACGCCGGTTTTCAGGGAGAGGACGGGGCGGCATGGCTGCACGCTATAATACCGGACGATTGGAGTGACCTGCGCGTAAGGCTTCAGGTAGCGTCATTGTCCGGTGACTGCGATGAAAGCGGCCTGCCTCTCGCCGGAGTGATAGATATGCCGCTCAGGGCGAACGTAACAGTTCCGGGCAGGCTTAACATTACACTTATCGGAGTTTCGGAGGACGGAATCAGAAGAACCGCCGAGTGCAACAGCCTGTTTATATCCGAGATCGACTGTCCTGCCGATCCTGTAACGGAAATCTATCCCGCCGCTTTTGAAAATCTATGTAATGTAGTTGAACATAACGTCATACACAAAATAACAGGCTCGGGGGGTGCTTTGGTTACAAAAACCGACGACACCACCTATGATATAAGTGTCGTGGGAACAGGCGGTGATATGCTTGCGTTAAATTACGCATCTGGAACAGGAAAATTAAATAAAAATACGATTGACCATGCGGCTTTTGCCGACAAAGCCGGAATCGTTGAGACCGCCGAGAACGCCGAAAACGCAGTTACAGCTCAAACCGCTTTGAACGCGGCGGCAGGTTCGGCTCTCGAGTCCACACTTAATTCAAAGCAGCAGCTTCTTGCAGCCGGAGGCAGCGGTGTTGATTTGCTGTCAGGTAATGTAATAAAAAGCCTTAAAGGCAGCGTAATCACTGTAACACCTGACGACAAAAGCGTAACCCTGGGAATTAACGGCGGTGTTGCGGTAACAGGTTCAATTATGCATATCGCTTCAACAGTCTTGCCTGACGGCTGGCAGTTTGCAGATGGCAGGGAAGTGAAGATTTCAGATTATCCGGATCTTTTTAAAGCAATCGGATTCAGGTATGGAATGGGCGGGGTAAATTGTATTCATGTTATGCCGACTTACTTCACCGATAACTGTAATATAACGACTGATATTGTTGTTGGAAAATATGCAAAAGGCATTAACGATATCAGCTATTTTGACACGGGTGGAACTGCTTTTTTCGGGGACAACATAAAACTTACTGAATCCGGCGATTATACGATATACTGCAAAGACAGCGGCGGACGCGAAGCCGTTCAGTACTTATGCGTGCCGCCGCTGACGTCTGCTTATCTTTTGAGTCTCGGCAGTCTTCCGCTGACCGACAGTCTGGAACTTGGAGTTTTTGACGTTGTCGATGAAAAAGTAAGTATTAATCTTGTTAAGCTGGCACAGGGTTTACAGTCGGTTTCCTTTTTTGCAGGCGGCGGTACGACAATCGGAACATCAATGGATACCCGTTATTCTTTCAAGGATGGCACAAATATGCCGAGCGGCAACTATACCTGGTACACAAAGGATTCTAACGGCAACGAGGCTGTTCAGTATTTTAACGTGAAAACTTCAAAGACGCTGACTATGAATCTGTCAATGTGTTTCGGCTCGGATAATTTTTTGCTGCCGAACCTTACGGATACAATAAATCCGCTTATATCTCCATGCATTAAACTTTAGAATTTGCCTCTCAATTGTAATTGTGTTAAAATATGCTGGCAGGTTGAACTTGAGGGGAGAAGGAAAATGTCTGTATTTATCTGTCCGGTTTGCAAAAGCAGCCTCAAAAAATATAATAACGCTTATAAATGTGGGCAGGGTCATAGCTTTGATATCTCGGCGCAGGGGTATGTAAATCTGCTTCCCTCCGACAAATCAAGGGTAAACTCCGGCGACAACGCGGAAATGATGGCGGCGAGAAGCCGCTTTTTAAACACAGGGCTTTATGCGGACTTAAAGGATACTGTTTCAGCGGCGATTTTTGAATCCGCAGACACAAATGAAAAAATGCTTGTCGTCGACGCGGGGTGCGGTGAAGGCTATTATACATCAGGAATAGCCGATTGCCTTATCGGAAAAGGAATTGACGCAGAAATCGCCGGAATAGATATTTCCAAGCGCGGAATAAAATCCGCCGCACAACGGTATAAAAATGTGCAGTTTGCTGTCGCGGGAATATTTGATATGCCGTTTGGAACGGAATCCGCTTCTGCCGTTGTCAGCATATTTGCTCCTCTTTGTGAAGGTGAGTTCAGAAGGATTTTAAAGCCCGGCGGTTCTCTTATTGTTGCGGCTCCGGGTAAATACCATCTTTTCGGACTGAAAAAAGTACTTTATGATAATCCGTATTTCAATGATGAAGAAAACTATTGTCCGGATGGATTTAAGCAGGATGATGTTTTGAGAGTCAGAAAAGAAATAACGGTTTGCGGCGGCAATATAAAAGATTTGTTCAAGATGACGCCGTATTTTTATAACACACCGCTTGCCGCAGCAAAAAGACTGGATGATGTGGATAAAATTGATACTGAAATTGATTTTATTGTTACAACTTTGAAGAGGAAATAAAACTAATAAAAATCTTAATATAATCGTAAATCAAGGTATTTATTCTATTTGGATATACCTGAAAATTATAAAAAAACCGGCGCGGAATGTTCCACGCCGGTTTTTAATATTTCGGGATTAGATTTCTTCCTGCTGCCTTAAAGTAAACTTTGAAAGCAGTTCCTTAAGGTACTCTGCCTGGCTTGAAAGTTGTTCACTTGCTGCGGCACTTTCTTCAGCTGTCGCGGAGTTAGTCTGCACAACATTGGAGACAACTTCAACACCTTTATCGATTTGGGAAATTCCTGTAGCCTGCTCGTTTGACGCCGCGGCAATATCGGAAACAAGATTTGTAACCTTATCAACGTCGCTGACAATGTTTGAAAGCGCCGCCGCTGTTTCATTTGCAATCTGCGTTCCTGAGCCAATCTTGCTAATTGAACCTTCAATAAGGTTTGTTGTATCATTCGCCGCGTTTGCACTGCGGGCAGCAAGATTGCGAACCTCCTCCGCAACAACTGCGAAGCCTTTTCCGTACTGGCCCGCTCTGGCTGCTTCTACAGCGGCATTGAGCGAAAGTATATTAGTCTGGAATGCTATATCGTCAATAACTTTAATAATCTTGGAAATGTTCGCCGACGATTCATTGATATCGTTCATTGCTTTGAGCATTTCATTCATGCGGCTGTTGCCGAGAACTGCATTTTCTTTCGTTGCTTTTGCAAGTTTGTTTGCTTCATTGGCATTTTGGGCATTATTCTTTGTCTGAGACGAAATTTCTGATATTGATGAGGTAAGTTCCTCAACGGAACTTGCCTGCTCGGTTGCACCGTGAGAAAGGTTTTGGCTTCCGCCGGAAACCTGCTTTGCTCCGGAAGCAACCTGGTCGGCAGTGTTGCTGATACTGCTCATAAGTTCATTAAGAGAATCTATGATATTGTTAAGTCCGCTTGAAATGCTTTCAAAATCCCCTTGATAGTCTTCAACTTTTTCAAGGTCAAGGTTTCCGCCTGCGATATTTGTAAGGACGAATGATATTTTACCAGCTATCCCGTTGATTGTTCCTGCTGTATTATTGACTACGTCTGAGAGCTTTCCGAAAGCGCCCTTATAATTTCCGTCCACTTTGGCACTAAGATTACCGGAAGATATTTGCTCCATAACGTTTGAAATTTCGTTAATCGGTTTCGCCATATTGTGATACGCGCTGTTGAACGACTTAAGAATATTCTCAAACCCGCCTTCAAACCTGCTTGTATCGCTGCGGTATTCGAGCCTGCCTTCCTGCGCAGCATTTGCAAGAGCAGTAGTTTCGTCAATAAGGTCGCTTATAGACTGCATCATCTTGATAGTTGCAGGAGTCAGTTTATCGTTTTCACTGAGCTTGCCTGTCTGTTTAAGAAGCTCAAGACTGCTTATGTCACCGTTTGAAATCTTTATTGACAGATTCTGAACAGTGCTGAGGTTTTTCTTCACCTGGGAAATCGAATCGTCAAGAATTTTAAAATCGCCGGTCATTACGCTTGAATCAGGGCTTACAGTGAGGTCATTCAGCGCCATTGCATGCAGAACGCTTGCTGTCTCGTATATAGGTTTAAGTATAGTATCGAGAGTGTTGTTAACTCCGGAAATGATCTCCTTGTATCCGCCTTCGAATTTAGATTCGTCGCCGCGAGTGTCTTTGATATTGCCTTTCAGGCTTTCAGATGTTATGAGTTCTGTTTCTTCAATGAGGTCTTTAATGGTTTCCATAAGTTTTATAATTGAAGGCACCATAAAATCATTTTCCGATTTTTTGCCGATGCTCCTAAATTCCTCAAGTTTGCTTGTGTCGCCTTTAGATACATCGACGACAGCACCCTGCATCGTGAGCAGGTTTTCACGGACAGAGTTGATATCTGCTGCAAGGCTGCCGAAGATTCCTTCATATTGGTTTTCAACTGCTTTGGTATAATCGTTGACCGCAAGGCTTCTTGTAACATCCATAACCTCGTTGATCGGAGAGGAAATCTTGTCGAGAAGTGTGTTCATGCCGTCAATAAGAAATTTCCAGCTGCCTTTATAATTTCCGGTGAAACCGCGTTCGTTAAGATTCCCTTTTCCCGCGGCACTGATCAGTCGTTCAGTATCGTGAGAAAGCGAGCGCATGCTTGAAATTATTTTTTGGAGTTCAGGCGCTATCATATCGCTGCTGTCTTTTGATTCGATATTCATAGATATATCGCCTTCGGAAATCTTGCTGATTACACCGAGAACGTTGTTTTTAATGTCAGCCGCAAGCGAATCAAGTTCCTTTGACATAAGGCCGAAATCGTCGTTTGTCCGTATATTGCTCCTCGCGTCGAGATGGCGCAGGCTTAATTCATGAATTGTAAGATACATTTTCTTAAGCGGTTTCGTAACATGGTGTGACATAACGATACTACAGATGAAAGGTATTAAAAATGTAACGCCGATGATGACATACCCGATAGCTTTGTTGTTAATTGATGCGGAAGCAATGCCGAGCGCGAGATTAATTACCGCTGTTAAAAGAAAAGCAAAAGTAATTTTTCGTCCGACAGTGCCGAAATGGACTTTTGAATTTTGTTCCGGAGATTTACTCATCCTCATCAGACTCCAATCGTATTTGTAATGTTAAGAAGCTATGTAAAGCGCAGAATTATTGAATTGCGCTTTTATAAATGAACATAGAAATATTATAGTACAAACAGCAGATAAATACCAGAACAACTAATATAAAATGGTATATAATACATTGAAAATTTTACGTTAAATTATTGTTAACAGTGCATAAAATTTAACAAATATAAAACCAAAAAAATGGGCAAAAAATATAACGTGCAAATATAATAGTGTAGGAAAATTATTGCAGGAACGTAAAAGGTTAAGATTTTATGAAAAAACTATTGACTTTTTTAAAAAAGGTGTTAAACTAAAATCAATATTAAACCTGCGATGGGGAAGTAAAACCGCAGACGACACCAAGCGAGTCGGGGAATGGTGAGAGCCCGGTGTGAGACGGTGCGGAATAATGGGCCCCAGAGGGCGGAGCGAAAGGTGTTTTCGCAAAGTAGCTTCCGACGCGTCTCCGGCGTTATAGGGTGAGGGGTGTGTTAGCATCCTGCTTAAAGAGCGCGCAGCTTTTTAGCTTCGCGAATCAAGGTGGTACCACGGGATTATAATAGCCCGCCCTTGTGCATAGCACAAGGGCGGGCTTTTTGTTGTTCTCATTTGAAAAATCAAAAAACTTATATGTTAAATTTGATTTATTATACTAATTCCAAATAAACTTAAGGCAAGAATTCGCGTAAAAATCGTAAATTAATGATTTTGACGCAAATTCTTTAGAGACTTTTAATTCAAAAGAAGTGTAAGACATTTACAATCCGGTACACTGGTTAGTATAGACATAATGAAAGGGATGAAGGTAATGTTTAGACCATCAATCGATGAAGTGAAAGAATACGCGAAAGAATTTGACCGTGTTCCTGTTTCACTTGAAATTTTCGCGGACACGGACACGACAATCGGTTTGCTTTCAAAACTTGAAAAAAGAGCGGACTGCTGTTTCCTTCTTGAAAGTGTTGAGGGCGGTGAAAAGTGGGCCCGCTATTCTATCCTCGGAATAGGCCCGGCGGACACGATAACGGCAAAATCGGGCACTGCTAAGGTTACTTCCGTTGACGGGACGGTTTCGGATTCATGCGACCCGGTCGGAACATTGCGCAGGATGCTTTCAGGCAAAGCCCCGAAAATTGATTACCTTCCGCGCTTTACGGGAGGCGCGGTCGGGTATTTCGGTTATGACTGCATCCGCTATTTTGAAGATATCCCGGACGAAAATCAGGATGATGCGGGCTTCCCCGACTTTTACGCAATGATTGCTGACAGACTGATAGTTTACGATAACATGAAACAGAAGCTGATTCTTATCGCAAACGTTAAGACCGAAGGTAATATTGAGGAAAATTACCGCAAGGCATGCGAAACACTGACTCTTATGAAACAGATTGTCAGGCAGGCAGGAGACACCCCGATGATAAGGAATGAAAAGCCGGCGGTAAAACCTTCATGGAAGAGCAATATGACAAAACAGGAATTCGAGCAGATGGTGGAGAAGGCAAAAGAAAATATCATAGACGGCGATATTTTTCAGGTTGTGCTGTCCCAACGCTTTGAGACGGAAATTGAGGGAAGCTTGCTTGACATTTACAGGGTCTTACGGACCACTAACCCATCGCCGTATATGTACTATTTGAGGTTTAACGGCGTAGAAATTGCCGGCGCTTCCCCCGAAACCCTCCTAAGGCTCGAAAACGGAGTGCTTGAGACCTGCCCGATTGCCGGTTCCCGTCCCCGAGGAAAAACACCTGAGGCGGACATGGAACTTGAAGACGAGCTGATGCACGATCAAAAAGAGCTTTCCGAACACAATATGCTGGTTGATCTTGCAAGAAACGACCTTGGGCGTGTAAGCAAATTCGGTTCAGTGAACGTGAAAGAATATAAAAAAGTTGCGCGGTATTCCCAGATAATGCACCTGACTTCCCTCGTAGCCTCTGAAATTTCACCAGATTTTGACGCGGTTGACGCTTTGGGGTCGGTCCTTCCGGCAGGGACGCTTTCCGGTGCACCGAAAGTAATGGCGATGAAGCTCATCGACAAATATGAAAACAGGCATCGCGGACCTTACGGCGGAGCGGTCGGTTATATCGGCTTTGACGGAAACATGGACGTCTGCATTACCATCCGCACAATTGTTAAAAACGGTTCAAAGGCGTATGTTCAGGCAGGGGCGGGAATTGTCGCGGACTCCATACCGGAAAATGAATATTTCGAGAGCTGCAACAAAGCAAAGGCGGTGCTTCTCGCCGCGGAGAAAGCGGGAGAGATACTCTGAAAGCCGACAAAAACGGGGAGGAAAAGCAATGATACTTTTAATTGATAATTACGATAGCTTCTCATATAACCTTTTTCAGTATTTCGGAGAACTAAAGGCCGACATCAAGGCTGTGCGGAATGACAGGATATCTATTGAAGAGATCAGAAAACTGAACCCGTCTCATCTTGTTATTTCGCCGGGACCCGGTTATCCGAAAGATGCGGGAATTTGTCTTGACGCGGTGCGTGAATTCTCCGGAAAAATTCCGATTTTAGGCGTATGCCTTGGGCATCAGACAATAGGGCAGGCGTTCGGGGCGACAGTATCACATGCGCCGGAGCTCATGCACGGCAAGACAAGCAATATAAAAGCCGATACCTCATGCCCGATTTTTATAGGAATGCCGGAAAATTTCGAGGCTGCACGTTATCATTCACTGGTTGTGAAAAAAGAAGGGCTGCCGGATTGCCTGAAAGTTACGGCGACAGACGACGACGGTGAAATAATGGGGCTTATGCACAGAAAATTTCCCGTTTACGGCATACAGTTTCATCCGGAATCGTTCATGACGGAACACGGAATTGAAATATTAAAGAACTTTATCGGTATAAAAATTTAGGTTTTACTGGTGCTTTTGCATAAACACACACTTTTGTCAAGGCAAAATTAATCTTATTAAGTAAGAATATTTTATAAAAATACATAAGGAGGCAATTTATATGATACAGCAGGCAATAGCAAAATTAGTTGAAGGAACAGATTTGACGGTAGAAGAAGCGAGCGGCGCGATGAATGAGATAATGAGCGGAACGGCGACTCCGGTTCAGATTTCGGGGTATCTCACGGCTCTGAGATTTAAGGGGGAGACCGTTGACGAGATAACAGCCAGCGCAAAGGTCATGCGCGAAAAGGCTCTTGCGGTTCCCGGCGGCGAGAACGCGATGGATATCGTCGGAACAGGCGGCGACTGTGCTTTTACATTCAACGTATCAACCGTCAGCTCAATTGTTGCGGCGGCTGCGGGCGTGAAAATCGCAAAACACGGCAACCGTTCGGTTTCGAGCAAATGCGGCGCCGCCGATGTTCTCGACGCGCTCGGCGTAAAACTTGATCTCACACCGGAACAAACCGGCGAAGTGCTGAAAAAAACCGGAATATGCTTTATGTTCGCACAGGTGCATCATAAATCCATGAAATATGCCGCGATTCCGAGAAAAGAACTCGGTATCCGCACGGTATTTAATATTCTGGGACCGCTTTCAAACCCGGCGGGAGCGGGGCTTCAGATTCTCGGCGTATATGATGAAAAACTTGCCGAGCCTCTTGCACGCGTTCTGTCAAACCTTGGCGTAAAGCGGGCAATGGTAGTCTGCGGCGGCACTGACGGAAAAAGCATAGACGAGATATCCCTGTGCGGCGACACATCTGTTTGTGAAGTAAATGAAGGACGGCTCAGCAAATACATTCTCAACAATGATTCCTTCGGGCTCCCGTCCTGCACGCTTTCCGATATCGCTGGCGGTGACGCTCAGGAAAACGCCCAAATTGCAAGAAACATACTTGCAGGTGAAAAGGGCCCGAAACGCAATATCGTGCTTGCCAACGCCGCCGCGGCTCTTTATGTCGCGGGAAAGGCCAAAACATTGAAAGAATGCGTTAAAATCGCGGCTGAAACGATTGATTCCGGCTCAGCGGCGAAGAAACTCGACGAATTTGTTAAAGCAACAAATGCTTTTTAAAAAAGGGGGGCGGCGCAATGATACTCGACAGCATATTTGCAAACAGAAAAAAACAACTTGACATCCTAAAAGAGAAAACGCCGACTGCTCAAATAGAAGATGAAGCCCGCAGGTTTGCACAGCGGCATGAGACTAAAGATTTTGCAGGAGCTTTGCGCGGCGGCAGACTTTCGGTAATCGCCGAGGTAAAAAAGGCCTCGCCGTCCAAAGGGCTTATATGCGAAAACTTTGACCCGGTTGGAATAGCACGGGAATATGAAAGATCCGGCGCCGCCGCCGTTTCGGTTCTGACAGAAGAAACCTATTTTCAGGGAAGCGCCGATTACCTTAAAGCGATAAGGAAAGAGATAACACTGCCGATTCTTCGAAAAGATTTTATTTTCGACGAATGGCAGATTTGCGAGGCACGGCTCATCAGCGCAGACGCTGTTTTACTGATAGCCGCGATGCTCAGTGAAAGCCGTTTGAAGGAACTGCTTAAATACGCGCGCAGTCTGTCGCTTGAGGCGCTTGTCGAAACGCACAACGAGAGGGAAGTCGAAGCGGCACAGCGCGCCGGGGCAGCGGTTTTCGGAGTCAATAACCGCAACTTAAATGATTTCAGCGTGGATACCGGCTGTGCTTGTCGTTTGTCAAAGCTTTTGCCGGAAGGCGCTGTGTTTGTTGCCGAGAGCGGAATCAAAAACGGGAACGACGCAAAAAAAATGCGTGAAGCGGGAGCTGACGCGGTACTTGTCGGAGAGGCGCTTATGACGGCGGACAGCATTTCACAAAAACTTGACGAACTGAGGGCGGTATGATGGCTGAAATTAAGATATGCGGGCTTAGGCGGCGCGAGGATATCGAAGCGGCGAACAGGCTGCGGCCGGATTATATCGGTTTTGTATTTGCAAAAAGCCGCCGCCGGGTAACAGTCGCCGAAGCGTCATTATTAAGAGAAAATCTTGACCCCGAAATCGGCGCAGTCGGAGTTTTTGTCGACGAAAAGCCACTCGTTGCCGCGCATGCGGCAATTAAGTGCAGGCTATATGCAGTTCAGCTTCACGGCTCGGAAAACGCGCAGTATATAAAAACGCTCAGGCGGCTTTTACCGAAACATTGCGAGATATGGAAAGCTGCCGCAGTCCGCGGTTACGGCGACATAAAAGCTGCGGAGAACGCGGGGGCCGACAGGCTGCTCCTTGATGCTTACAGTCCGGACTTAAAGGGCGGAACAGGAAAACAGTTCAACTGGGCGCTTTTAGGCTCGTCGGAAATTGCACATCCGTTTTTCATTGCTGGAGGAATCAGCTGCGCTAATATTGATTCCGCGCTTAAAGCCGGAAAAGAATCGGGACAGGAATTCGGGATAGACATTTCCGGCGGTGTGGAAACAGACGGCTTCAAGGATTTTGGCAAAATGGCGGAGGTAATCGGGGCTGTAAGGCGGTTTGCGTAATATTAATTGACTTTTTCGGGGTGAGGCTTTATGACATCTATGAAACTCGACTTGACCAAAGCGGCGATTATCGGCAGAACCTTTGAGGAATATAGTGAAATGTTCCGTCTTTCCGATTTTGCCGGAAAGAATGAAAAGATACTTGATGCGGCGTCCGGCGTTAGCGCATTTTGCGCGGGAGCGGCGCTTTACGACCTTGATGCTGTGGCATGCGACCCTATTTATGGACTTCCCGTCAAAGATATAAAAATTACGGCTGAAAACGACTTAGACATTGTTATGGGTAAAATGCCGCAGTGTTCGGATAATTATATATGGGAGCGCTTTAAGAATGTTAATGCGCTGCGTGAAACCAGAAAAGCCGCGCTCCTCACATTTTTGAGCGACTTTAAGGCCAACCCAACGCGATATATCTGTCGTCAGTTTCCTGAAAGCGGGTTTGACAGCGGCGAATTCAGCATCACGCTTTCGTCACATTTTCTCTTTATGTATGACGAAATTCTTGATTATGAATTCCACCGCGAAACAGTTTTTGAAATGCTAAGGATAACTTCTAAAGAGGTAAGAATTTTTCCTCTTGTCAATCTCAAAGGTGAGCGCTCTCCTTTTGTACACAGAATTATTAAGGAAGTCTTTAACCGCGGCTACGGGATTTCAATTGATAAAGTAAACTACAAGTTTGTAAAAAATGGCGGCGAAATGCTTAGAATTATGAAATAATTAACGCAGGGAGGAACATAAATGAGTAAAAAAGGAAGATATGGCGAATACGGCGGCCAGTATATTCCGGAAACGCTTATGAACGCGCTGATAGAACTCGAAAACGCATATGAATTTTATAAGAACGACCCGGCTTTTAACGCGGAGTTAAACACTCTTCTCAAGGAATACGCGGGCAGGCCGTCGCTCCTTTATTATGCCGGAAAGATGACAGATGACCTCGGCGGCGCGCGGGTATACCTCAAGCGCGAGGATCTCAACCACACCGGCTCCCACAAAATCAACAATGTTCTGGGTCAGGTGCTGATGGCAAAAAAAATGGGTAAAAAACGCGTGATTGCCGAAACAGGAGCGGGCCAGCACGGCGTCGCAACTGCGACAGCGGCGGCTCTTATGGGGCTGGAATGTGAAATTTACATGGGGCGCGTGGATACCGAAAGGCAGGCGCTGAATGTTTTCAGAATGGAGCTTTTGGGCGCGAAGGTTCACCCGGTGGATTCGGGTACAAAAACGCTGAAGGACGCTGTCAACGAAGCACTGCGTGAATGGACGGCGCGTGTCGAAGATACCCATTATGTGCTGGGGTCGGTTATGGGCCCGCATCCCTTTCCGGAGATTGTGCGCGATTTTCAAAGCGTAATCGGAAAAGAAGTGAAACAGCAGCTTAAAGATGAACTCGGAAGACTTCCCGACGCGGTTATTGCCTGTGTCGGCGGCGGTAGCAACGCAATGGGGCTTTTCTATGATTTTATTCCCGACAAATCCGTAAGGCTTATCGGTGTGGAAGCGGCGGGCGAGGGGACGGATACCCCGAGGAACGCGGCAACGATAACAAAAGGCAGCGTCGGTGTGTTCCACGGTATGAAATCATATTTTCTTCAGGATTCCGACGGGCAGATTGCGCCGGTCTATTCGATTTCGGCGGGGCTTGATTATCCCGGAATCGGCCCGGAACATGCGTTTTTACACGATACAGGGCGCGCAGAGTACGTCAGCGCCACCGATAAGGAAGCAGTCGACGCTTTTTGTTACCTTTCACGCGTTGAGGGCATAATTCCCGCAATTGAGAGTGCTCACGCGGTGGCTTTTGCAAGAAAACTCGCGCCGACGATGCCAAAGGATTCCGTCATCGTCGTTAACCTTTCCGGGCGCGGTGATAAGGACGTTGCGGCGATTGCACGCTATCTGGGGGTGAATATCAATGACTGACCGTATCGGAGAAATGTTTGCAAAGCAAAAGTCGAATGGCAAAAAAGCACTGATTACTTTTATTACCGCGGGTGACCCTGACCTTGAGACGACTAAAAAACTCGTTTTGTCAATGGAGAAAGCGGGGGCGAATCTTATTGAACTCGGAATTCCGTTTTCAGACCCGGTCGCGGAAGGCCCTGTCATACAGGCGGCGGATATCCGTGCTCTGTCAAACGGGCTTAGGACGGATCAGATATTCGACGCGGTAAAAGAATTAAGAAAAGAAACGCAGATGCCGCTTGTTTTCATGATGTACATAAACTGTATATTCACCTACGGCAAAGAACGTTTTTTCAAGCGGTGCAGTGAATGCGGCGTCGACGGCGTTATAGTCCCCGACCTTCCGTATGAAGAAAAGGACGAGGTGGCGGACGAGGCCGCAAAGAACAATGTTAAGGTGATTTCCCTTGTCGCGCCGACTTCGCATGACCGCGTAAAAATGATTGCAGGCGAAGCCGAGGGATTCCTTTATTGCGTATCGTCAAAAGGCGTAACCGGAACACGCAGCAGCTTCAATACCGATTTTGACGCTTATTTTGAAACAATCAACAGACATACGGCGGTGCCGACAGCTTTGGGGTTCGGCATTTCAACCCCGAAACAGGCAAAGGAACTGCAAAAATACGCGGACGGCATAATCGTAGGCAGTGCGATTGTTCGGCTCGTCGGCGAAGCGAAGAATCCGCAGGACGCTGTTGACTCTGTTTCCGGATTCGTCGGCTCTTTAAGAAAAGCAATGGACGAGTAAACAGAAAGGTGTATTTATATTGAGCGCTATGCCGGGTTTTCCGGCATGGCGCATTTTTCTAATACTTAGAATTTGCGTCAAAATCATTGATTTACGATTTTTACGCGAATTCTTGCCTTAAGTTTATTTGGAATTAATATAAAAGATAAAAATACAAGAGTTACATATTTCTATAGCCGTATAAATTTTCCCTTTATGAAAAAACTTTACAATTGAAAAATGGAATGTTACAATAATATACAAAATAGCACTTATTTCGAACCTTATTGGAACTTACAAATTTTCTAAAAAAGCAGATGCAGCAAGTAATCAATATTATTTAACTGTGGGCAGCAATAGTTATTCGGAAGCATCCGGTACTCTTGAAAATTGATTTGTAACAGGTGAAGTGATGGACTACAGTGGATATTTAGTACATTTTCAGATATTTGCAATTTTCATTAGCTTTATTTATTTGATTATTAGAGTAATAAAAGCAATCAGAGTGAGGAAGATAAACTGGTTTCGGGAAATTACACGGTTACTTTTTTTAGTTTATATTCTAAAGCTAATCGACGTCACATTATTTCCGGTTTTAGTATTTTTCGGCAGTAAGCCAAGCATTTTCCCTATATCCTATGAAAAAAGGTTTTTTCCGATTTATGTAAATCTTAATCCGTTTTACTATAATTTTGATCATGCCTCAGCTTTTACCATAACGAAAAATATTGCCGGGAACATGTTCATGATGCTGCCGTATACGATTCTCCTTCCATTTAATTTCAGAAAGATGAGGAAATGGTATACGGCGATCGCAACAGCTCTTTTAACATCAATAGGTATTGAATTGCTTCAATTCATTTGGCAGCTGACAATGCTTGATACCGCCAGATGTACAGATATCACCGATGTTTTACAAAACCTTGTCGGGGCGGTTGTCGGGTTTGTTCTGTATCAGTTCGTTTTCAGCAGAGCGCCGATTTTTAAACGCTTTATAATCAATGCGGAGAATGGGCAAAAGCAAATGTCCGCCTGAAAAAAGAATATTCTTTTAAAAAATCTTTCAGCTTAAAAAACCACGGCTGAAAGATTTTTTTTATTTTGAGTTCAATTTTAACCAATAGCTTGTGTTGAACCCCGTAATTTTTTGGGGATAAGGGGCGCAAATATAAAATTAATTGCAAATGAGTGTGCAATTATAATATAATATCTACAGTAATTCAAGTTAAGACTGCAAAACAAGAGATTATCATTTTCTCGACAAAGTAGTGAAAATGAAAATAATCTTCTGTCTATCTTAACCGGAAATGCTGTAATACTTATCTTCGATAGAGATTTTTTACTATCTCATAAGAAGATTACAAGTATAATTTACCTTTCGACAGAAAAAACGGGGATGAACAAATAATGACTGCTTGTATTAAGCATTGGTTCAAAAAAAATAGATGGATTCTGCTTTTATCGATCCTGCTTGCGTCGGCTTCCGTATTTTTTGGTGGAGGAAATCTCGCCGCGGCCGCAGTTTATACAATAATAATCGAAATCTGCGCTTTTCGGTTCCTTTGGGTCAAAGACAGCAAAAACAGGGATGATGCAGGAGAAACCGTTGAAATTCTCGGCGTCAGACGGAAAAGTTACTTTTTATCATACATATCAATCACATTGTTACTGACTGTAATATATTCTGGAGTATTTACATTTTGTACATATCTCGGGAGCTATTTTGGCTTTTCTTTAAAGATTCTGCCGCCTGCCGTCGATAAACATCAGTCGATTTATTCTGATTTATTTCTCTATGCTTTGGTTTTGTGCCTTGTCATTACCGACTTATGTATTATGTCAACGCTTGTGAATGGTAATAATATCGTCAAACGCGCGATGATAGTGATTTCCACTGTATATTGTACGATAATTGTATATGTTCTTTATTTGCTGCTTTTGATTTTGGCGCAGTTGTCGGCGAACGAGCAGAAAATACAGATGTATGCTGCGGCGGGCGGCGGTGCGGCGCTTCTTATAATGCTTGCAGTATATATCCTGGTGTCAATAAGGACAGCGAAGAAATTCCTGAATAATAACATTCAACCGGAAGTAAAAATCGATAATAAAATAACTGGTGGTAATATAACAAAATGAGCTTAGTTGAAATAACTGGCCTTACACATTCCTTTGGTGATAAGAAAATATTTAACGAAACGGGCATACAGCTTTTCAGGGGAGATAAAATGGGGCTTACCGGACGGAACGGGGCCGGAAAAAGCACGCTTATAAATATATTGACGGGTATTGTTATTCCGGATGACGGATATATAAAATGGAATCCAAAATCAACATACGGCTATCTTGACCAGCAGGCAAAAATAGGTTCTCAAATGACGGTAATCGAATATCTTAAAGGCGCTTTTGAGCACCTTTTTGAAGCTGAGAAGCAGTTCAATGAAGCAAATGAGAGCATAACGGGCTGCAAGGATAAAAAGGAGCTCGAGCGTCTTCTCGAAATTTCGGGAAACTGCCAGAACATGCTTGAAGCGAATAACTTTTATGCCGTTAACAGCGAAATCGAAAAGGTCGCGGCAGGCCTCGGCATCACAGCTTTCGGGCTTGACACGCCCGTCGGAAGGCTCAGCGGCGGACAGCGGGCAAAGATAATGCTCGCAAAGCTTCTACTCGAAAACCCCGATGTTTTGCTGCTTGACGAGCCCACAAACTTTCTTGACAGGGAGCATATAGAATGGCTCGCAAAGTTTCTGATCTCTTTCAAAGGGTCATTTCTTCTGGTTTCTCACGATTCCGGTTTTCTGAGCCGCGTTGTCAATTGTATCTGCGATATCGAGTTTTTTACAATCAGCCGCTATAACGGCACTTATGACAGTTTTATTCGTCAAAAGGAACAGAAAGCCGAGGATTATCTGCGCAATTATAATCATCAGCAAAAAGAAATTGCGAAGCTTGAGGATTATGTAAGCCGAAATCTCGCAAGGGCGTCCACGACCGCGATGGCGCAAAGCCGAAGAAAAAAGCTTGAGAAGATGGACAGACTGGACAAGCCGACAGCTCCGGTCAAACCGACTTTCAGTTTCCAGTTTAAGACAGTATCGAAAAAGCCGCTTTTAAAGGTGCGGAAACTTGAGGTCGGCTATACCGAACCACTTCTGCCTAAAATAGATTTAACAATCAGAACCGGACAGAAACTTGCCGTAATCGGTTTTAACGGTATAGGTAAATCGACATTTCTAAAAACTATCGCGGGTATAAATCCGTCGCTGTCCGGCAGCTTCAGATATGAAAATGATGTTGTCATTGGGTACTATGAGCAGGAAAACGTCTGGGACGATCCAGAAAAAACCCCTTTTTCTGTGATCAAAGACGAGTTCCCGGGAATGCGTGACAGGGAGGTCAGGGCAAGCCTTGCAAGGTGCGGGCTTCGGCCCGAACAGGTTATGCAAAAGCTCGGAACGCTCTCAGGCGGCGAGCAGGCAAAGGTAAAGCTTTGCAGAATCACACTTAAACCCTGCAATTTATTGATTCTTGACGAACCGACAAACCACCTTGACGCCGCCGCTATCGAAAGGCTCAGGGAAGCAGTGACAGATTTTGAAGGTTCGGTTATTTTTGTTTCCCACAGCAAAGATTTTTGCAGCCTTGCGGACAGCACTTTGGATATGGAAAAACTTTTTGACTGATAATTTATAAGCAGCGCCCCCGTCTCAGAATTATAATTCCTGAAAACGGGGGCGCTGCTTATATGGCATCAAAAGATAATCAAGCTTTCATTATCTCTTTTACTTTAAACAGTTTTTCATAACAATAGTTAATAATATCGCTGCGCTTGATAATGCCGATGAATTTTCCACTGTCGTCGATAACCGGCACGAAGTTCTGTCTTGACGCGGTTTGCAGTAAATCCTCAATGTCGCAGTTGATGTGAACAGGCCTGTTGATAACTTTTCTGGGAATGTCCTTGATATGTATTTTGCTCGTATCGTTAAAATCAAGGTCCGGTGTATTTTTCATTTTCCAGAGAAGATCGCCCTCTGTCAGAGTTCCGACATAATTACCATCGTCGTCAATAATAGGAATTGCGGAATAGCGATGGAATTCCATGCGTTCAAGAGCCTGGCGCATTGTTGAAGATTCTTTCTGATATACGACATCCTTTTTCGGCGTTAGAAAAAAAGCAATGTTCATACTTTATCTCCATTTTATAATTTTTAACATTTTTCTATCAAGTATTATAACCCAATAATTAATTAATTTCAATTAACAAATAGTAAACATTTTGTGATCATATAAAAAATGTTATATTGGCCAAGATACCAAATATTAGTTTTTTGTGCTATAATACCTGATATAGAAAACTTATCATAACCCTGACAAAAAAACATCACAACGACGGTGGACCGTCACTGTGATGCCTTATTATTACTGCATATTCTGTTCAAATGATTTGATCATGCGTTTTACCATTTCTCCGCCAATCGGGCCGCCCTCGCTTCCGTTCTGAAAAGAAGTGACGTCGCCCTTATAATGATCATTATATTCTTTGGTGAATTGTGTGCGTCCGATATCCTCGGCGCATTCCATTTTAAATCGGTTTATCGCCTTGTAATTTTCCGGGACAAGCACTCTCGAACTGCGGTTGCCTGCCATTTTATCACCCCCCTTTTTATATTTTCTCTTCTGAAACAATTTTTATGAAAAGAAAAAATTGTACTATAAATACTTCGCACTAAATGCCCATATCATGCGCTGCTTTTAGCTTCGCGAAACGCACATACGCGATATATAACATAAAATATTAGCGTTATTCGCCCGGCGGATATATTATCAAAGGTTCCAAAATGCCGATAAGTATA
>DATALE010000281.1:0-5331 GCA_036261235.1 Ruminiclostridium sp.
CCGGCTTCCGATGCGGGAAGAAGCAAGAAGCCTTAACCTCGCGAATTCAGTTGCCGTCGGCGCTTATGAAGTTTTAAGACAGTGGGATTATTCGGGTCTGAAAGAGCAGGGGCAGCTCACAAAATTTCAGTGGGGCGAATAGGAAGAGTTTACTGACCGCTTTTGCGTGATGTCTTTAAAAAATCTCTTTTAAAATCAGGATTTACTTGAAAATATTCTCTAAATATAATAAAATGTTATCGGGCGATTGTTTTATATTTAACAATCTAAAATAAATGCCCGTTACCATATTAAGAATTATAAACCGAGGAGTGTTTGTATGACTTACAACAAGAAAACGATTGAGGACATCGACGTAAACGGCAAACGCGTTTTTGCCCGCTGCGATTTTAACGTTCCGCTTGATGCGCAGGGAAATATCACTGATGATAAGCGCATCCGTGAATCAATCAGAACTATAAAATATTTGATGGACCACAACGCCAAGGTAGTTCTTTCATCTCATCTCGGCAGGCCGAAGGGCGAATTCAATATGAAATATTCCCTTGCTCCTGTCGCAAAGAGACTTTCCGAACTGCTGGGCAAAGAAGTTATTATGGCAAAGGATGTTATCGGTGAAGACGCAAAAGCAAAGGCTGCCGCTCTTAAAGACGGTCAGGCAATGCTTCTTGAAAATGTCCGTTTCCACAAAGAAGAGGAAAAAAATGACGAGAATTTTGCAAAAGAACTCGCTTCTTATGCAGATATCTTTGTAAACGACGCTTTCGGAACAGCTCACCGCGCTCATGCTTCAACAGAAGGCGTTTCACACTTTGTGCCGGTTTCTGTCTGCGGTTATCTTATCCAGAAAGAAATCGACGTTATGGGCAAAGCATTGAGCGATCCTAAGCGTCCGTTTATCGCTATTCTCGGCGGCGCAAAAGTTTCTGATAAAATCGGCGTTATCAACAATCTTATTGAGAAGGTCGATACACTTATTATCGGCGGTGGAATGGCCTATACATTCATGAAGACTCTCGGCCACCAAATCGGCAGTTCAATCTGCGAAGAAGACAAACTTGATCTTGCTAAGGAAATGATGGAAAAGGCAAAGAACAAGGGCGTCAAATTCCTTATTCCTGAGGATAACAGAGTCGGAGACAAATATGATGAGAACTGCGAAAGCAAAATCGTTGATTCCGATGAGATTCCGGACGGCTGGATGGGTCTTGATATCGGTCCTAAAACTGAAAAGCTTTTTGCAGAAGCAATCAAGGGAGCCGGAACTGTTGTCTGGAACGGCCCGATGGGCGTATCCGAATGGGAAAAATTTGCTTCGGGCACAAGGACAATTGCAACAGCAGTAGCGAACAGCGGCGCTATTTCAATAATCGGCGGCGGCGATTCAGCGGCTGCTATTGAGCACCTCGGTTTTGCTGACAAGATGACTCATATTTCAACAGGCGGCGGCGCATCTCTCGAATTCCTCGAGGGCAAGACTCTGCCGGGTATTGCCTGCCTTAATGATAAATAATTAAATTTCTGTTTAGCGGCGCGGCTTTTGCCGCGCCGCTGTGTATGTTAAAACAATTAATAAACTTTAAATTTCGGAGGCTGCTATTTATGAATAAAGATCTCAGAAAAGTTGTTATCGCCGGTAATTGGAAGATGAATAAAACCCCGGACGAGGCAAAAACACTTATTGAAGGAATCAAACCATTGGTTGCAAATGCAAAGTGTGAAGTTGTAGCATGTGTTCCTTTTGTTGACCTCACAACAGTTCTTGAAGCCGTCAAAGGCTCGAATATAAAAGTCGGTGCGGAAAACTGCCACTGGGAAGAAAAAGGCGCATATACCGGTGAAATCTCAGCACCAATGCTCAAAGCAATGAATGTTGAATATGTTATAATCGGCCACAGCGAGCGCAGGCAGTATTTCGGCGAGACAGATATTACAGTTAACAAACGCGTGAAAGCGGCTCTTGCAAACGGACTCAAAGTTATAATCTGCGTAGGAGAGAGTCTTGAACAGCGCGAGCAGGGTGTGACCTTTGAGCATGTTGCCTTGCAGACTAAGATTGCGCTCGGCGGTGTATCAGCCGATGACCTTAAGAACATCATTATTGCATATGAACCAATCTGGGCAATCGGAACCGGCAAAACCGCAACTTCACAGCAGGCAAACGAAGTTAACCACGTTATCCGTGAAACTGTTGCGCAGGTTTATGGAAAAGCTGCCGGCGACGCTCTTACAGTACAATACGGCGGTTCAATGAATGCAGGCAATGCTGAGGAACTCCTTGCACAGCCCGATGTTGACGGCGGCCTTATTGGCGGTGCTTCACTCAAGCCTGCTGATTTTGCAAAAATTATCGACGCCGCTTCAAAATAATCTATATATAGTTCGGGCTAAACGCTATATGCGTGTGCGATTTTTCGTTTCGCGAAACGCACATACGCAATATCTAACATAATAAATTAGCACTGTGCGCCCTTCAGATATATTAAATATTTATTATGTTATATATAAATAATCTGCATTAATTGGAGGAACATATGAAGAAACCTCTTGCTTTAATAATAATGGATGGGTTCGGCGATAATCCGTCGGAATACGGCAACGCCATCAAAGCCGCTAAAACACCTGTCCTTGACAACATCATGAGCACATGCCCTAATACAAAAATTGGTGCGTCCGGCCTTAACGTCGGGTTGCCTGACGGGCAGATGGGCAACAGCGAAGTCGGACATACAAATATAGGTGCGGGACGCATTGTTTATCAGGAACTGACCCGTATCACAAAGTCAATCGTAGACGGGGATTTCTTTGATAACGTGGCTTTCAACTCTGCTGTAGAAAGCTGTAAAAAGAACGGCACAGCTCTTCATTTAATGGGGCTTTTGTCCAGCGGCGGAGTACACAGCCACAATACTCACCTTTATGCTCTTGTAGAACTTGCAAAGAAAAAGGGACTCGACAAGGTTTTTGTACACTGCTTCATGGACGGCCGTGATGTTCCGCCGTCATCAGGCAAGGATTTTGTCGCTGAACTTCAGGACAAACTGAAAGAAATCGGCGTCGGCAAAATTGCGACGGTAATGGGGCGTTATTATGCAATGGACAGAGACAACCGCTGGGAGCGTGTTGTTAAAGCATACGACGCTATAGTAAACGGTGAAGGTGTTAAAAATTCTGATCCTGTCGCGGCAGTTGAAGAATCATATAAAAATGAAGTTACCGATGAGTTTATCATTCCTGTTGTCTGCGCAGAAAACGCCGCAGTTTCAAAAAATGATTCTGTTATATTCTTTAACTTCAGACCGGACAGAGCGCGCGAAATCACCCGCACACTTGTTGATCCTGATTTTACCGGTTTTGAGCGCAAAAAAGGTTTCTTCCCGCTGACATATGTTTGCATGACACAATATGACGCAACGATGCCTAATGTTCAGGTGGCGTTTAAGCCGCAGTCGCTCAAAAATACATTTGGCGAATATATCAGCAGCCTTGGACTGACACAGCTTAGAATTGCCGAAACTGAAAAATATGCGCATGTTACATTCTTCTTCAATGGCGGTGTAGAAAAAACATTCCCCGGTGAAGACAGGGCACTCATTCCATCACCGAAAGTTGCAACATATGATTTGCAGCCGGAAATGAGCGCATATAAAGTTACAGATGAAGTAGTGTCGCGGATCAACAGCGGCAAGTATGATGTTATTATCCTGAACTTTGCAAACTGTGATATGGTTGGGCATACCGGCATATTTGACGCTGCCGTCAAGGCGGTCGAGACAGTTGACGAGTGCGTTGGACGGGTGACAAAGGCAATTTCCGATATGGGCGGCATCAGTCTTATAACAGCAGACCACGGAAACGCGGACAAAATGCTTGAAGAAGACGGTTCACCGTTTACCGCTCATACAACAAATCTCGTTCCATTTATAGTTATGGGCAAGGACTGCGTCCTTCGCAATAATGGGAAACTCGCAGATATTGCACCGACAATGCTTAATTTAATGAATATAAAAATTCCGGAAGAAATGACCGGTACATCGCTGATTAAATAATTTTCGATAACATATACTGTTTTCCAGCCGATACAAAGACACCAAACCGGTGACTTTGTATCGGCATTTTTGTTATTCAGGGGACAAAAATGCGGTTTGCACACGTGTAAATAAACATAAAAATACATAATTGTAACAATATATAAAAATTAAGTGGTTTTTCACAAAAAAATATGATAATTTATAAAATATTTACTAAAAAAATAGTAGAAAAATAGCTATAATGGTGTTAATATATATATTGTTGAAAAATAATTATATGTTCAGTAATTATATAAAAATTGATAATATTCTAAAACATCAAATACCATTTTGTGTAATAATAATACTGATTTATATATTTTACATTTATGGGACAAATTACATATTCTTATTATTTAGATTAATACGAATATAAAAATTAGTGTGATTATTTTTTTAAACAAAAACTATTGTTTGTTAAAAGAATAAAATTCAAAATCCCGACATTTATGATCGTTAAAGGTGGATTCACTTATGCATACAGACGAAAATGATTTGAACCAATCTACAGCTGAATTTTTATCAGAGTTAAAGAGCAAAAACATAAAACTTTGGGTTGAAGACGGATTATTGCGCTTCAGAGCCCCTAAAGGTGTACTTAACGAAGAAATCAAAAGCCGCTTAAAGGACCGCAAAGAAAATATCATTGATTATTTTGAAAGAAAAAATGCTGAAAAAATATTTTCATCTCCAATTGAACCGGTTGAAGAGCAGGAATATTATCCACTCTCTGCAGCACAGCGGAGAATGTTTGTACTAAATCAGATGGACAGGGATAGCACGGCATACAACCTTACGCAGGTTTATAAAATTGAAGGTGCGTTCGATAAAGAACGACTTAGTGCAGTCATAGGTCAGCTTATTGACAGACATGAATCATTAAGAACATCTTATTTTTTGAAAGACGGCAAGCCTGTTCAGAAAATCCACAGAAAAATTGACTTCAATTTAGAATATAAAGAAAATGACGCCGATCAGGAACAAATTGATAAAGAAATTTATAATTTTATTCGGCCTTATGACCTGTCGAAACCTCCGCTTTTCAGAATGAAACTTATTAAAATGACAGGTACTGATACATATTATCTTTTATATGATATGCATCATATTATTTCCGACGGTATTTCGGTTGCGATTATGGTCGATGAAATAAATAAGCTTTACTCAAATATCACGCTCCCTGATTTAAAAATTCAATACAAAGATTACGCCGTTATTCTCTGTGGCATAAACAGTGATGTCATACTGAGCCAGTTTTTTT
>DATALE010000287.1:0-6250 GCA_036261235.1 Ruminiclostridium sp.
AACGAGGTCGCTGTGGGTTTAAAATACAGTATGGAAAAGGAAAATTATAAAGTTGTAACCGCCGACGGAGTTAAAGATGGTTTTATGAAATTTCAGTCGGATGTTTACGATTTGATAGTTCTGGATATAGGCTTGCCGGACGGCACAGGGTTTGAACTTTGCGGTAAAATAAGAGAAATCTCCACCGTACCGATTCTGTTTTTGACGGCATGCGATGAGGAAACCAACGTAGTGATGGGCCTTGATATGGGCGGTGATGAGTATATAACGAAACCGTTCAGACTGCGCGAATTGATGTCAAGAATTAAAGCACTTTTGAGGCGAAGCTCAAACAGCGGCGGCAATAGTAGAATCGAATCACGCGGGTTTGTTTTAAAGCCGGAAGAATCCCGGCTTTTGAAAAACGGTACTGAAATATTACTGACACCCGCAGAATGCCGCCTAATTTATGCTTTAATCTCTAACCCCAATATCACACTCACCAGAGCCCAGCTTTTGTCAAAGCTCTGGGACAGCGGCGGAGATTTTGTCGACGAAAATACACTGACTGTTTACATAAGGCGTCTCAGAGAGAAAATTGAGAAAAACCCGTCGGCTCCGAGGATAATCCTGACGGTAAGGGGTTCAGGCTACAAATGGAACGATGATGAACGCGGGGGAATTATATAATGAGTGGAATTTTTGAAAACAGCGGCATGCGGCGGCTTTTTGCAGCGTTTGCTGCGGTTGCCGCCGTTTTTTTGCTTTTTGTGGCATTGTTCTGCAACATATTTATAAACCGGATGGAAACCTCGATTGCAGAAAGGGAATACTCGGCGGCAGGAAGGCTCATTAACACCGGAAAACTCAGTGAGGATGATGTTATCACCGCATTTACCGCGGGGAATGACGCAAACAGCATTGAAAGCGGAGAAAATGTTTTGAAAATTGCCGGATATAACACTGACACGGCAGATTTCCTGATGCCTTTTCTCCAAAGCAATCTAAACATGTTTTCATTTTCGATGATGATTGCGGCGGTTTTGCTTGTTTTGATCTTGATATTATATTGCTTTTTTGCTTTTAAAAATATATATGAAAAAATTGATGGGTTAGCTAAACATGCCGGAAGAATCGGCCGTAGAATTTATAATATAAAGCTTGATGATAATTTTGAAGGAGCAGTTGCCAGGGTATATCATGCTTTCAACGAGATGCAGTCAGGAATTAAAGCTGATTTTGAAAAACTGGAGCACGACCGCGTTTTTCTTAAAAATCTCATATCGGATATATCTCATCAATTAAAAACTCCGCTGTCGGCACTGAAAATGTATAATGAAATAATACTTCAGGAGGATTTGAGCGAAACTGCACTCGAATTTACAAAAAAGAGCAATGAGCAGCTTGAACGCATGCAGTGGCTGATTCTCGGACTTTTAAAAATGGCGCGAATTGAAACCGGCTCGTATGACATGCAGATAAAAGAAAATAATCTTAATTCAATAGTTACGGCTTCGATAAATGATTTTGAACTTACGTTCAGCAATAAAAACATTGATGTAAACCTTGAGGGGGACAAAAATGTTAAACTGAAATGTGATGCCTCGTGGCTTAAAGAAGCGATAGGCAATATAATAAAAAACTGCATGGAATATACCCCGAATGGCGGCAGAATTACTGTAAAAATCGAGCAAAATCCTGTTATGGTTACCGTTAAAATCAGTGATACGGGTTCCGGAATTCATCCGGACGATTTGCCATTTATTTTTCGCAGGTTTTACCGCGGGCGTGGCAGCCATACCGCGGGAAGCGGCATAGGTCTGAGCCTTGCAAAGTCTATAGCCGAACAAATGGGAGGAACGTTATCAGCAGGAGGAACTTACGGGAGCGGCGCTGAATTCACTTTCTCATTTCTGAAAAAAGTAATCTGAACATTAATAAACTGTAAGGTTTAAAGCGGTTTTATTTATGGAATTGTAAGGTTGCTCTGATATAATATTGCCGTAATAAGAAATGGGAGGCCCTTAAAAATGCAGATATTAACAACACATAGTTTATGCAAGATTTACGGCAAAGGAGAAACAAAAGTCGAAGCACTTAAACCAACAGACATAACTGTTAACAAAGGCGAATACGTAGCGATAATCGGACCGTCCGGTTCGGGTAAATCAACACTGCTTCACTTGCTCGGCGGCCTTGACTATCCGTCGTCCGGTGGTGTAAATATTGACGGTACCGAGCTCTTTTCAATGAAAGAAAAAAATCTTTCAATATTCAGGCGCAGAAAGATCGGATTTGTTTTTCAGGCGTATAATCTCGTTCCCGTTCTGACGGTTGAAGAAAATATAACGCTTCCTATATTGCTTGACCATACTGCACCGGATATGGAATATATAAATGAACTGATAAAATCGCTTGGACTTGATGACCGAAGAAAACACCTTCCGTCACAGCTTTCGGGAGGACAGCAGCAAAGAGTGGCAATCGGCAGGGCGCTCGCAACAAAGCCGGCGATTATTCTCGCCGACGAACCGACCGGAAACCTTGACAGCAAATCCAGCAAGGAAGTTTTGTCCTTGCTTAGAATGAGCGTTCAGCGCTTTAATCAGACGCTCATAATGATAACCCACAATCCGGAAATTGCAAGCGGTGCCGACCGTGTACTCAGCATTGAGGACGGAACCGTATCTGAAGTCAAGGCGGGTGAACGTCATGATGGATGAAAAAGGTATTGCGCTGCGCTATCTCAAATCGCAAAAGAAACGAAGCATACTGCTTATTTTTGGTGTAATCCTCGCGATAGCGCTCGTATCCACGGTTTTCTCAATGCTGAACGTCCTGCAGATATACGAGGTTGCCAATGCAAGCGAGGACGGAATCTGGTATGTTTCCGCGTCAAACTGTACAGCCGCCCAATCGAACCAGCTTGAACGCAGAGTTGATGTTTCGGCTTCCGGCAGGGAAGTGAATGCAGGTACAGCAGTATTCAAAAATGATACAAGCGTAAATTTAAAGGGCTGTGACAACGGAGGGGTTAATCAGCTTAACATTAAGTTGCAAGCAGGAAAGCTGCCGCAGAACAATAACGAGATAGCGTTGGAAGAGTGGGCTCTTAAAAAAATCAAGGTTTCAGTTGGCGACATTATCACGCTAAATTTAAATGATAAAACTGAAAAAGAATATGTTATCAGCGGGAGTCTGAAAGATAAAGGCAATAACAAGGCGAGTAATTTTATAAACGCGGTCGTTACGCTCAAAGAGGCTCAAAGAATAAGCAAAACCGAAAAAGTTACTACGCTTATGCAGGTAAAGAACGGTATAAATATTAATAAGTTTGTCGATGACATTTCCTCAAACCAGAATATAGATAAAAGCCTTATCGGTCAGCACACTTCTCTGCTTGCGGCTATAGGGCGTTCAAACAATCGAAGCGCTGAAAATGTTTATCTTATCGGCGCGTTTTTAACATTCCTTGTTCTGTTTTCAGCCGTTATTATGATTTATAACGCGTTTAACATTTCGGTCACCCAGAGGGTCAGACAGTTTGGTATGCTCCGCGCTTTGGGAGCAACACCAAAACAGATTCGCAGGCTTGTCAGATCGGAGGCTGTTTATGTATCGCTATTCGGCGTCTTACCGGGGCTTTTGCTTGGTATTATCGTATCAAACATACTGCTTTTATTACTTAAAATGGCGATGCCTGAATTTTTCAGTTTAGACGGCGTTGGACTGTTTGTTTCATGGGCTTCTCTTGGTATAGGAGCGTTGACAGGCATCATGGCAACGGTAATTTCTTCGCTGATGCCGGCGCGAAAAGCAGGAAAAATCTCGCCTGTTGAAGCTATGGCTGCGGTGAATAAAAAGAAGATCAGAAAGAAAACCGCTTGGGGACTCATGACAAAAATATTGCCGATTGAAACAGCAATTTCGCAAAGAAGGCTTATGCTCCGCAAGAGGTCTTTTGTTTTGACTGCTTTGTCACTGTCGTTCGGTATTCTGCTGATTCTCTGCTTTAGTCCGCTTGTAGACATGCTGCGCAGCGGAACCGAGCACAATTATGATTTAGGCGACATATACTTTTCCGACACAACTGGCGCTGGTTTTTCCAATGGCCTTATTGATGACATTAAGAAAATAGATGGAATTGAAAAGGTATATCCAAAACAGATTGCATCTGTGAATGCAACTTTTGATTATAGTCTGCTTGGTGATGACTACAAGTCAGGTATAAAAAACGGTAACTGGTTGAAAGTAAAAGCCGGAACAGACGGTTTGGTTGAAGCACCTTCAAAATCAACGCTTATCGGCGTTTGTAATGATGATTTGAATAAACTCAATTCAAAAATCATTTTCGGCAAAGCCGACCCGAATCAGCTTGACCGTGAAAACGGTGTGGTATTGATTCTTAACTTTATGGGTGGCGTCAGTGTTTCGGATCTTCGGCCCGGTGAATATATTTACACAGGCGGTAAAAAACTCAAAATTTGCGGCATTATCAAAAATGACGCGATTATGTTTGCTTCCAATGAAAAGCCGTTTATCGGAATGTATACAACTCAGAAGGTATTTAATTCAATTGCAGACAACAAACCTAGCCTCGTTTCAATGACTCTGAAAAAAGACACAAACAGCGACATTATTTATGACAGGGTGAAGGCTCTGACAAAAGAAAACAAGAATATTCAGTTGGTGAACCAGACAGAAGCGCAGGATACGTCAAATAAAATTATGCTTGTCGGCAATGTCTTTATTTATGGATTTACTGCGGTAATAGCGCTGATTGGAATACTTAATATTATCAATACAATGAGCACTAACATCTTAACCCGGACGAGAGAAATAGGTCTTCTGCGCGCGAGCGGTATGACAATGGGACAGATTACCGCAATGGTTGCGAGTGAAGCCGGAATGTATTCTTTGCTTGCGCTTGTAATTGGCCTCGCAATCGGATTGCCGCTGCAGCATCAATTCTTTTTAATGATGGTTAAGCAGATTTATGCGATTCCCTGGAGTATGCCGTGGAATCTTGTCATTGTTTCATCGGTGATAACTGTTGCCGCCGCTGTGATTTCAATTTTATCTCCACTTTCACAAATCAAGAAAATTGAAATAACTCAAGCCGTTACCGTTGAATAATTATTTGTATAGAAGCTGCGGCAGACGATATTATTCTAAAAAAACCAAGTATCAGACCGATTGTACGCAGGCTATATTTTAATATTGTTATAGTAATCATGGCAGAATAAAAGCAGGGATAAGTATAAGTTTTATACCTGTCCCTGCTTTGTTTAAAAAATAGAAATATTTTATTTTGACATTTTAAGCCAAACGATGCAATTATATATATTCGGCTAATATAAACGTTTTTATTGAAGATGATAATAAAAACGATTGACATATAACTTACTCTTTATATAATTAAAGTGACAGGTTGGAATGAGTGATACGATTACGATTAATGAGAAATTCTTAAAAAAGGCATGATTGTCCTTTCTGAATTTATGTTTATTATTAATCGTAACCGGCTGACAATCAAAAACTCAAAAAGGCAGTATGTTCTGGCGGAATATTTGATTTTTGGAGGATTACTGTGAAAACTATTAAAGTTCAAAAACTCACTCAAGAAGCCTTTGCAAAATATGGAGTATTTGCAGACATGATTCACCCGCAGGGCGAAAAATTCGGAGAAGCACCTGTTGAATTTTTTCGCGACATGGTACAGTTAAAATCATTTCATGTAAATTCAACATCACTTTCGGTCTGCCGCGTTACAAATCGGGACAATGTGATTGAAGTTTCAGAGTCACATTCATATTGCAGCGAAGGTTCTCTGCCTATCGATGGCGATATAATCATTCATGTTGCGCCTGCGGCAGCCGGTGATGTACCCGAAGATAAGATTGAGGCTTTTCTTGTTCCAAAGGGTACTGCGGTCATTCTGAATCCGGGTGTCTGGCATCATGCCGGGTATCCTTTCAGTTGCGACTCGGTCAATGTCTTAACCATTCTCCCTGAAAGAACCTACGCTAACGACTGCAAAGTTGTGGAACTTAAAGAAAAGATTCAAATCGAAAAGTAATAGCTGTTTTTATCCAGCAGATATGCAGTAAAAAGGTCGCCGATACAACGGCGGCCTTTTTAGTTTTATAAATTTATTACATAGTATTATTAACTTTTGTTTAGTAAATAATTCGATAAATATTGCATTTGTTTTAGTGATTTGTTATAATAACATCATGAATTTTAAATTCGGAGGAAACAGCAATGACAG
>DATALE010000293.1:0-22371 GCA_036261235.1 Ruminiclostridium sp.
AGAACATAATTAAGAAATGTGTTTATCAAAACGGAAATGATACTTGCAATCATCGGCGCCTTTGCATGCCCGATGTTTCGCAGCATAGAGGAAAGCATCGTTGTAATCAGCAGAGGTATGTACCCGACTGCAACAATACGCAGATATTCGGCACCTATTCCGGCAACATTGTTATCAGTTGTATAACAGGCTAAAATCTGCGCCGGAAAAAGAAATGACATAAAAAAGAATATGCCGGTTATTATAAGTCCCAAATACCCGTTCGCTATAAAAGAACTGTTGACACCGCGTTTATTCTGTGCTCCGCAATACTGGGATATCATGATAGACGCAGATGTGCCGACGGCTGCAAGCGTTGTTGTAAAAAGAAATGGAAACTTCGAGCCGAGCCCTATGCCTGCTATGCTGTTTGTCCCAAGCTGCCCGACCATAACCTGGTCAATCATGCTTAGGGATGACTGAAAAAGGCTCTGAAGTGATATCGGGACTGCGATATTTAGTATACTCTTATACAAGGATTTGTCATAGAGCATTAGGTATCCCCCCTATCGATTTTCAAGCAATGTGTTCAGAAAAATATCCTTGCCGAAAAATTTTTCTCCATATTTCTTTTTGAGTTTCAAAAGGTAGATATCGTGATGAATATGTTCTGCGTTAATTGAAACCATGAGTTTATTATTTGTAACCGTACCGAACCAGTTATTGCTGTCCTGACTTTTGTCTGCCACAAGGGTCACGTCGCAGTCGGATACAAGCATGATCCGCGTTGGCAACTCAGTGTCACAGGCAGGGTTGTTATGTGAATAAAACTCAATGTCAAGTCCGTCATGGTCAAGTTTTGCAAAGGTAAAAACAATAATGCGCCCACCTTTTTCCCGCAGCGCTTTAAATTCTTTTTCAAAGAGATGCAAGTTGAAGTCAGTGTTAATATACACTTCCTTATTTGCCGAATTCAAAAGTTCCTTTGCATTGGCGACAATGTTGTCAAACCCCTTGATGTTAGTAAACCGTTCCTCGCGTCTGCTCTCATAAAGGTTCTGCAAATTAGTTACAGCTTTGGAGGCGTTTTCTGTGAACTCCCGTTTCAGTCTGTCGAATAGAACAGCAGGGTTCTGTGCTTCATAAACCTGAACATCTTCAGACATCAGCATAACAATTCCTTTTTCATACATGTGACTTAGGGCAGCATAAACTGAGGAACGCGATATATTAACTTTCTTGGCAATCTGATAACCAGAAAGCCTTCCTCCTTCCAGAAGCGCAATATATATCTGGGCTTCAAGACTGCTGAAGTTTAACCTACACAGGCAATCTATGATTTCATTCATATTATTATCTCCTTAAAAGCGTTGTCTATATTGTACTACTATTTTATCACTAAAAAAAATAATATCAAGTGGTTATGAGAAAATTGTTAATATTATTCATTGCTTAAAGAATTTTTCGCATAAAAATGGCGCTTCAATTTTAAATGAAGCACCAAAAAAGTCATATAAAAAGGGGGGCTGTTTTGCAGCCCCCTCAAATCAAGCTATATTTAATTGCTGCGCTTTTTCCTTTGGATAACAATTGCCCCGAGCGAGGACACTATGGCTACAGCAACAAGAACCGCAGCAATAGCCCCATTTTCTGCACCGGTTTTCGGGTTTGATACTTTAGCAGAACTTGAAGTGTCAGTTGTTGCTTGTGAATTTGTGTTCGTGCTTGTGTTTGAAGCATTCCCGGTTGTAGTGTTTGATGATGTCTGTGACGAATCTGAGCCGGCAGCTTCAACTGCATAGGTATTTTTTGTCATTATAGATTCATTATCCGTATAAGAATATGTATTAAAAGTCCCGTCAGAATTTACATCAAAGTCAAAGGTAGTATCATCAATATTCATCGTCCATTGATCATTGAGATTAGCATCAAATTTTCCAATAACAACTGTGCTGTTACTGTTTTTATCCTCAGTAACTTTAACAAGCATATATCCGCCGTCAGAAGTAACCTTTAATAATGTAAAGTAATCTGACATAGTTGAATCCGTATTTTTCGGTAACTGTTTCTGCGATAAAACTGCTCCGTCTGTTGACAATGTAAATACTGTAAAGACCGGAGAGTCATTTTCACAAACGAGCACATACAGCTTTCCATTTGCAAACTGAACAGATCTGCAGTTTTGGTTAGCAGGCAAAGAGGCAATACCTTTTATACTGCCATCCGCGTCAATTTTCGAGATACTTTCCAAATCTGATGTACAATAGGCTCCGCCATCAGAATCCGGAGTTAAATCAGAAATTGCCTTATCAAGTGACTTTGAAAATATCTCATTACCACTTGCGCTAAATTTATAAAGTTTTTCTTCACCGCTTGCTGCTACGCAGGAGACAAAATAATTTCCGTCTGACGTTTCACAAATTGAAATAACTCTGCCATCAGACATATCTTTTTGCCATTGAATTTTTCCGTCAGCCTGGTATTTCACAAGAATTTGATTCCCGTATTCAGCCTTGTCGTTTGTCTGATCGATAGAAGCCAATTGACCGCCGTCAGAAGTTTTTACCCTGCAATCGGAAAAAATGGATTGGTAACCGCTCTGGGTCGCAGACGGGGCAGTATACTGACTGGTCGATTTTAAGACCGGTTTTTCCGTTGAGCCATCCGCTTTTGCTTTTAAACCTAAACTGCCGATAGAAACTGTCATCGCCAAAGCCAAGGAAATTGACAAAACTTTCGTAGAACTTTTCATTTTTATCCTCCCCAGAAATTATTATCTTTAAAAAATTATACGGTATAATCTAGCATTTTGAAATAGGCACAATGTCCAATATTTACTAATAATTTATGTTCATTATTTCCATTATATTGCTGCAATTGTTTGCTGCAATATAAAAAAATACAGATTAATAATCGAGGAAGAAATACTAAAAAAATATGCAAATTGAAATGAAAAATTCAAGCCTCTCAAAAAAATCTACCTTTTTTATATTTTTAAACAAATTCACCAACTTAGCTGACATTAATAGAACGAACAAAGCCAAAATTGATATTCTTTTACGCGCTTTACTTTTTATTTTGCACGGCAAAAAGATTTTAAACTGTCCCGTATCGTACCCTCATTATCTTCGGAAGACAAAATTACAAGATAATCTCCGGAAATAATTTTAGTGTTTCCATGAGGGACGAATTCTTTTGCTCCCCTGCGCAAACCTACGATCAATGAACCTTTTGGCCACTCGATTTCGCTCACCATTCTGTCGGCTGCTTCGCTTCCGAGCTCGACTGGAATCTCCAAAAGACCACCTTTTTCCTGCATATGCAGCGAGCTGCCGTTTTTCTCCGCAAACCTTTCAAGCAGTGCTTCATAAATGGGCTCAATTTTTAAAATGTCTGATAATAAAAGGGCCGTAAATGCGCAGACTGCAACCGGGAGTAAATGAATAAGCGAACCCGCCATCTCAGCGGTAAGCAAAATACTTGTCACCGGTGCTTTTACAGAGCTTGCGAGTGTGCCTGCCATTGCACATACAGCGAAAACAGGTATGTACTGTACCGGTAACCCAAAATAGGCTGCCGCAATACCGAAAATGCTTCCGGTGAGCGTACCCACGGTGAGGATCGGCATAAATATGCCGCCGGGTACGCCGCTGCCAAAGCTGGTGCTTGTAAACAGCAGTTTTACTACAAGATAAATCAAGAGCATTGATATGCCGGTTTGCGCGCCCTCGGCAAATTTGATCAGGTTTTGTCCGCCGCCAAGCGTAAGAGGCAAAAACAACCCACATGGTAAAGCAATCAACAATGCAATAATCGGGCGCAAAAAGGCCGGAAGTTTATTATACAGTGTCTGGAAGCCGAGCAGAGATTTGTTCATGACAGAACCTGCAAATCCGGAAATAATCCCCAAAGGAATCAGCCAGAAATAAAGGTTTACCGGCAGCTGCGGAATTGGCGTAAAATCAAGGACAGGTTTTAATCCAAAGAAATATTTCGATACTAAATCAGCTGTCAGTGACGCAGTTGTTGCGGAAAGCAGTATGAGCGGTGAAAAACTGCGGTGTACTTCTTCTAAAGCAAAAACCATACCCGATAGCGGAGCATTGAAAGCAGCTGAAAGCCCCGCGGCCGCGCCCCCTGTAATCAGGTAGTTTTCTTCAATCTTGCTTTTGCTTAAACGTTTTGTCACTGCCTGACTGCCGGCGGCTCCAATCTGAATGGAAGGCCCCTCACGTCCAAGTGATAATCCGAAAAAAGCGCATAAAATGCCGCCCACAAACCTTACGGCAAGAACAGTATACCATTTCATCTTAAGCCCAAATAATACCACGCCTTCAACCTGCGGTATTCCACTGCCAGAAGCCATGGGTTCAAGCTTGACAAGCCATGCTATAAATATTCCGGCAGCAATTACAGCAATAACCCATGGTAAAATGAATATCGGATGGATTCTAAAATAAGCATATATTTTGACCGAAATACCGGTTCCATATTCAATGCCTAAACGATAAAGAACCGCCAGCAGCCCGGCGGCAAGCCCGCCCAGAATTCCTTTCCCCGCAACGCTCCATTTCATCTGGTTAAAGCCGGACAGCAATTTATATACTTTAGTCTTTGCTCCGTTCAACATCGAGCCCCCAACAATTAAATTTGATTTAACTTCAAACGGAATAAATTATAACATTTTAAAAAGCGCCTTTCAATGAACTGCCGCTGTTTTTGATTGAAAGGCTTCTTGTATGCCATTTAATGAATAATCCATTATTTTGTTATATACGTGTCATATGAACATGCAATAATGAATGTATCTTCTATAGCTATTCCAAAAAAGATTACAACTGTTGCTCATCTGATTTTACTGTTGTAAACAAGAAAATCAGATTTCATTTCTCCAGCTCTTTTTTGAAATCGCTATAAAAAAGCCCCGCGTCTACCATGACTTTAGATGATTTTCCGTTTCAATGCAAATTTATTAACGAAAAATTGAATTGTAGATTTGAAAATCACTTTCACCATGTACAGCCGCTGTTTTTGACCCCAGGCTCAACTACTATTGTCCCCACAGAAGAGCGTGCAGCTTAAAGAATAATGACGCAAAGCACTCTGTGCTTTGCGTCATTATTCTGGCAACTCAGGCAATAAAGATATTCAAATTCCACTGTATACAGTCTCTATGGCTTTCACAAGATTGGGACGTAAACGCCAATAAAAATGGTTGTGTTTATCAAGTGGATTTTCGGGTTCTCCATCGAATACGACATTCCAATATCTCTTTTCAGCATTTTCATCAACGGGTGGTTCAACATTATATATGTTATATAATGCTTTGGCCACTTTCCGATTCCACGCACAAATACGGGTGTAATGTACTTTTTGACTTACGGTACTGAAAAAATCCGCAATTTTGCTTGCCGTTGATTCATTATTTTTCTGATGATAAACAAACTGAATCATACTTACGGCATCAGTATCAAATATCTGCGGATCCCTCAATGCTTCAACCCACTGATCTACACTCAATCGTAAAACGTCCTGATATTTCCAAGAAGTTGGCAGCATATACTTGTCCCTCCCAATCGAATTTTTATGGTAATTATACCACAAATACGGTTGAAAAAGATTCCAGATTCATAACAAACGGTTTTTTTATGGCTTTTTTCAGTGCAGCTCCGCCTTTTGTGATTCCTCCATCCGACTATGTAAAACAGGCGGGCATTTCTGAATAATCTGTCATTATTGAAACCTCGGATATTATGTGCTACACTTTTTATTGTATAGGTACGCCTCACTATAATCAAAATAACTTTCCAATAGACTTATAATCTCAGCTTTAAACGTTATAACGGAATGCCTTATTTTAAAAGATCAATCATTTATTTACGGATAATCTGTATTTGGGGGAGAAATAAAATGAAACGAAAAAGAGCAGCAGCGTTTATTTTATGCGCTCTTTTGGTATCTCTGTTTCCTGGCTGCAATGGGGATCTTTTCGTTCAGTCAAATAGTAAAATACCGTCCGGCAGCAGTGGAGGCTTAACCCCGGAAAAAGGAGCAATATTGAAGTTCCAAACAAGCAGTGAAGAGTTTGGAAAGGCTGTTGCACAAAAGTTTAAGGAAAAGTATGGGATCGAAGTAACGGTCATGAAAGGTACCGTGTTTGATTTTCAAAAAGCTGTTTTGGAAGGGTCTTCCGGACAAGGTCCGGACATTTATATGTGCCCGCATGACAAAACGGCGGAAGGGGTTCAGGCAGGGCTGTTTATTCCGATAAATCATAAACTTTCAGACCAACTGAATCAGGATATCAATCCGGTGGCCATGAAAACAGTAACGGAAAAAGGTAAAGTGTATGGAGTACCGGTATCTATTCAGACTTCTGTACTGTTTTACAATAAAAAACTTGTAAAAGACGCTCCCGCTGACACGTTTGAACAGATAGCCAGTGAGGCGAAATCTTACAACAATCCGTCTGAAAATAAGTACTGGTTCCTGTTTAATGCTTCCGGCGGAGCTGCTTTGTATCCGATGATGAGTACGTACGGATTCAGCCTTTTCGGAGCGAATGGAACCGACGAAAGCAATCCGGGTTTTGACAAGCCTGAATTCGAAAAAGGTCTGGAAGTCATTCAAAAGTTTCATGACTTTATTCCGTTGAAAGCCAGTGCTACCAACAACGCGGACTTTTTGCTGGATGAGTTTAAAAGCGGCAATACCGCCTATACAATAGGTGGACCGTGGGATGTGATAACATACCGAAATGACGGCGTAGATTTCGGCGTAATCCCGATTCCAACTTATGACGGGCATGCGATGAAAGCTTTTTCTTATATCCAGAATGCACATGTTTCGGCATACTCGAAATATCCTAATGCTGCAATGCTTTTTGCTCAATTTCTTGCTTCTAACGACAGCGCAGAACTTCTGTATTCTACCGCAAACGAGATTACCGCACGCAAGGATATTTCACAGGTAAAAGGGCTGAAAGATGACAAAATATTAAATGTGATTGTAAAAGCATTCGGTCAGTCATTTCCGATGCCGACCACAAAAAGGCTGTCCTATTTCTGGACAATTTCAGGATATGTTGGCCCTGCGGTTTTTGATGGTACCATGACGCCCGGGCAGGGAGCCCGCATAGCACAGGAGCAATGGAAATCGTACATAAAAAAAGAATCAAAATAGAAATATGGTTTGTTAATAAAAGCCCCCTGTTCCTATGGTTTAATCATCATAGGAACAGGGGACATTTTGCTTCAGCAGTATTTTTTCCGCTGACAGATTATTCTTTTTTCAGCTTTTTAAAGAGAAAGATGACCCAGCCAAAGAAACATAAGCTGACAATTATAAAAGGCAGCCATGACATAAGATTAATGGTATGATCTCCTGTCGATGGATTTTCTACATTCTTGTCTCTTGTTGCCGCAGTATTCGTATTTGTGTTCTGAGCTGCGGTTTGACCGTTATCAGGTGTTTTGTCGATTATAGAATCCAGCGTATCCGTCACGGTGAATGTCTGTATACCGGTATAATTAGATTCTGTAATTGTGACATGCAGAATTGTATTGTTCAACAGATAATGCTCAGGCGCGCCCGTTTCCTTTATGGTGTAAATGCCAAAAGGAACTTTGCCGAACTTTGCAATGCCATTCGTTCCGGAAACGGCGGTCTGAATTATCTTGCCGGTATTATCAAACAGACCGAACTCAGCGCCGGAAAGGGGAGCACCGCTGTCATTTGTCTTCTTTACCTGAATTGCGGCTGTTTTGCGGACATCCTGAAAGATTAGCTGTGCAGTCAGATTTTCCGCACTTAATTTAGCTGTCTGCGGTGTGATATTTAAAAGGTATTCGTTCGGCGCTGTCTTTTCACGGACAGTATAGGGTCCATATGGCAAGCCGCCACAGGATACGACACCGTTGCTGTCGGTCGTGGCGGTATTGATTATCGTGTTGCTGCTGTCATACAGGTCAAATACCGCCCCTGCAAGAACTTGAGACGGGTGATCGGAGTCCACTTTAACAAGAGTAATAACCCCCGCCTTATCATCTGAGAACGAAAGCGTAATGGGAGACGCGTAATTGCTGTTATCCACCGTTACGGACTGCGGAGTGGAATTTAAAAGGTATTTGTCCGGTGCTTTCGTTTCTTTAACAGTGTAGCTTCCAAAATATACGCCTGTGAATTTTGCCAATCCGTTTGAATCAGATACAGCTTTTTGAATTGCCGCGCCGGTTCCGTCATACAGGGTAAATTCGGCATTCGAGAGGTGGTTGCCTTTTGAATCGGATTTTACTGCGTAGATTACGGCTGTTTTGCGGGCATCCTGAAAGCTGAGCTGTGCAGTCGGATTCTCCGCGTTTAAATTAACTGTCTGCGGTGTGGTGTTTAAAAGGTATTCGTTCGGCGCTGTCTTTTCACGGACAGTATAGGTTCCGTATAACAGTTCGCCAAAGGATACGATACCGTTGCTGTCGGTTGTAGCGGTTTTGATTATCGTATTGCTGCTGTCATACAGGTCAAATACCGCCCCCGCAAGAACTTGAGACGGATGATCGGAATCCGCTTTAACAATCGTAATATTCCCCGCCTTATCGTCTGAGAATGAGAGTGTAATCGGGGAGGAATAATTGCTGTTGTCCACCGTTACGGACTGCGGAGTGGAATTTAAAAAGTACTTATCCGGCGCTTTCGTTTCTTTTACAGTGTAGCTTCCAAAATATACGCCGGTGAATTTTGCTGATCCGTTTGAATCAGATACAGCTGTTTGAATTGCCGCACCGGTTCCGTCATACAGGGTAAATTCGGCACCCGGGAGGTAGTTGCCTTTTGAATCGGTCTTAATAGCATAAACAGAAGCTGTTTTACGTGTATCCGAAAAAGTTAGCGCTGCGTTCGGATGTGCAGAGCTTACGGTCACCGTTTGCGGCAAACTGTCCATTTCGTACTCAAGCGGTACGGATTTTTCCTGTATGGTGTAAACAGCGTCATACCGAAGCTGATCAAATGTGGTTTCTCCGCTTGCGTTCGTGGCATCCGATACCTTAACAACATTTCCATAAGAGTCCAGCAGTTCAAAAACGGCTCCCGCAACAGGTTGCCCGGTTACAAGGTCTACCTTTTTGACAGCAGCACTTCCGGTAAATCCATAAGCAGCGCCTGAACCCCATTGAAATTTGACAGAAACAGGTGAACTCGTACTGGTACGGGCCTGCGCAGTACCTTTAAATGATATGGTATTGGAAACAGACAGGTTTTTATCAGATCCGGATTTGTCTATATAGGTTCGGAATACCAGCAGATAAGGTGAATTGATGGTCCCAGGCATGCTGAAATCAAAAATTTTAGTCGACGCGTCGTATTTAACATTGTCTTTCGTCAGGACTATCGGACTGGTGATATCAATATTGTTCGGTCCGCTTCCCGATTTAAAACTGCCGTCTGCCTGAAGTGTCTGCTTATACAGCTTTACAGAGGTGGTATCAAGACTGATTGGCTGACTATTAAGATCATCCTCCAGAGTTATATCGTTCAGATTTATCTGGTTTTGGTTAATGACGACCTTCCAGTCAATATAGTCCGCGCCGTTTACTGTCGTACCGCTTTTTGATACAACATTGTTCTGTATGTTCTGTAAATGGCTGGCAATGACGCCGGAACTGTTCTGATCAGCCTGCAGTGTTGCCGTATTGCTGACGCTTTTTGTTCCGTTGTTCGCAAAATAGGTTTCCGGAACTGTCTGCAGTTTTGTCAGAAAAGCGATTGTTTTTTCACGGTTTGCTGCTGCAGCATCGTCCAGATTTCCAAGATTAATCCATAAAATTTTGTTCGTGCTGTCGTAATAATACTGATTTGCCTGCGTTGGTATGCTGCTGACGGAAACTGCCGCATTGCTGCCGATTTTCACGGAACCGTCCTCAAATGCAAAATCCTGCTGTCCGCTTCCGCTTAAATCATCTTTTATCAGCACACCGCCGCTTTTTGTCAAAATCATTTTTTCATTATTTACATCTATGGTCCAAGTGATTTCACGGGTTGTATAGTTATAGCTGGAGTTCTTACTGATGACATTTCTTGTAATGTTATAGGTCGGGTTTACTGTAGACGATGAAAAATCGGAACCAACTATGGTTGCGGAGTTTTTCAGGCTATAGCCGCCGTTTTGCATCGAGATATTGTCATGCAGTCTTGTTGTATATTGAATATAATATGTATTTGAAATATCTCCAAAATTCCATGTTAAAGTCTGACCGCTTTGCGAAACGGAGAATGGCTGCGGATCAGATTTGACTGAATAATTACTGTTGGTGTAAAAAGCGGCATCATTGTTATAATCCTGATCGGCCGGAATGGTATCGGTAAGCTGTACGCCGTTCAGCACAGCTTTGTTTTTGTTTACTGTCATCCTCCATGTGGCGGTCTGTGTAGCTGCATTATAAGAAACGCATGATTTATCAAGTACGGAAGAAGAAGGGGTCGGATTAACGGATTTTGATGTAACACCGCTTGTCGGGTAAACTCCGTCTCCTGTCAGCTTTGCGGTATTCGTGAAGTTATATGCCGTATTTCGCTGAAAATAGTCAGCAGGCATCGGGGTAGAAAAAGTCAGCATCTGCTCCTTGCTGATAGAGGCGGACGCGTAGTAGGTGAGAAGATATCGTCCTGTGCTGCTGTCCAATGCACAGGTGTAATAATAGCCTGCGGCGGAATCCGTTCCAACTGGAAGTGTGCTGCCGGTGCCGGTATCCTGTATACTTATATTAGAGTTACTGTCTAAAGCAAGTCCTTTGGGCAGCAAATCGGTTACAACGGCATTCCCGAGCTGCATGTTGCTTGTATTGAAATCAATTTCCCATTTCATGCGATTCGTTGTACCGTCATAACTGCCGCTTTTGGTTATATAAGTCACCGGTGTGCTGACGGAATTACTGGCAGCGGTCGCGGGAGAATTATTGTCTCCGTCATAGGAAAGCGCGGCGGTGTTGGTTACGCTGCTGTTGTAGAGCGACGGAGAAACCAGAGTTTTGAATGTGACAGTTTTTTCATCAGAGAATTTAGTGTCAGCAAATGTGTACGACAGTGTCTGGCTTGAGTCTGACCCTACGGTGCAGCTGGGTGATGCCGGAGTACCCCCGACTGTAAACGTATTGTCCACATAAGTAAGACCTGCGGGCAGTTCATCATTCAAAACACCGTTCGATACGGTCGTATTATTGGTATTGACATGGACGGTCCATGTTATGGTGGAAGACGACGCGTCAAAAGTTCCGCTTTTATCTATTTTTGTAGCAGGCTGATCAAAATTGATTTCTTTTGATAAAGTGGTGCCGTTTGCTGTAAAGCTGATGATAACCGGTGTTTGGTTTTCACTGTTATCAAGATCAAACTGACTGCTGAGGACAAAATATCCGCCGCCGTTCGGCTGCGCGTCCAGTAGTTTTAGTATACCGTGAGCCAAATTGTCAGATGAACTGGTTGGATTGATTGTAACATCGGCCACATGCACACTGTTGTCGTATACAGGAATGCTCAGTGTGCTTGAGACAGGAATTTCTTTCGGTATGGTGAACGGATATTCCGTATTTACATCCGCGCTTGTCGCAGTGGATGATATGCTGAAATCAAACCGAACCGTTACATTTGAATTTCGGTTTACATCTTTGTCCGGAAGCGGTGTCGTACAGGCTGTATCCTGATAAAAATTGATACTCGTAAAGGTTACGGCATCAGGAGAACTGGCAAACGCCGTCAGCGGCAGTGAGGTTAACTGCAACAGTACAACCAGAATCATAGAGATAGCGGACAAAAGTATCTTTTTATTTTTCATATAAATTCTCCTATTTGGAAATTAAGCAGTATAAGTGATTTTACTCATTTGTTCAATTTTCCAAACAGGCCGGTTGCACTGGCAGCTCCCCGCATATTAAGTGCCCATATTCGATATGCGTTTCGACGCTTCCTGCTTGTTAAAAAAACGAATTGTCGCCGGAGTTTAAGAAAATACTGATTAATTCAGAGCGATCACAGCTTCAAGAGCAATGTGTTTGTTCCGGCAAGGCTAAAAGCCGGACAAAGATTGCAGACAATGTAGCAAGAGTAGCTCAAATCAATGTTTCCTTAAAAGTGTTCGCGTTCTTTCTTCCTCCTAAAAACCCTAAAAGCTATAAGCGCGGTAATACAAGATAAGAATACATAGATTATATTTTCGCATCCGGTGTGCCCCGTGGATGGATTTGATATACTATCTTGTGCAGCAGATGACGTTTGGGTCGCTGAAGAGGTTGATACAGGTGATGTTGGTGCAGATGACGGAGAGTTCGCGATGATGGCATATTCCGAAAAATGGTTCGTTGTAAACTGAAGATATTTCACACCGTTTTCCGTCACAATCGTAGTGGTAAGAGGCGTAACATTGCCGTTATCATCAATGTAGGCTACTGTTAAATTTAAATTATCGCTATAGTCATCCGGAACAGGAATTCGAATGGTAATATAACCGACGATTTCAGAATTGCTGACTTTTTTTGAAGAAAGCAGGTTGCCCGAAGCACCAAAAATTGACTTTAGCAAGGATACATCATATGTAGCGATTACTTTTTTTCCGTTGTCGCTCATAACGTTAATCGCTCTCACAATGTTTGCCGGTCGGTTGGTATCGGGAACTTTATTTACAGAAAGCTGCACAAGTACCTTTCCGCTATCCGGGTCTGCCAGTTCAGGTATCAGCACGGCAGTGCCGATGCCGGCTGCCGTTATGCCGGTATTCGGATCTTCCGGCACGATTACAAGCAAGGCATCGAGCCGGTCAATTAATTTTTCAAGTTTGTTCTTTCTGTTTGAATCAATCGAATCCCGATTGCTGCTGCTCAGTGCATCATAAAGCTGTTTTGTATCCTTGATATTCTGCTGGTTATCCTGAATGGTCTTTTCAGAGGCCGTATCAGGATCCGGCAGTGCGTCGATTTTATTTATAACGGTATCTGCCGGTGTTGGTGATACCGGAGTGTCTGTAGCCGTAACCGTGACTTTTGCCGCGACGCTTTCGTTTTTCGCGGCGTCTGCTGCGGTTACGCAAAGAACGGTGCCGGCTGCTTGAGCGGGTATCGTTACGGAATAGTTTCCGCTCGAATCCGCTGTCGCTGTGCCGATTGTTTTTCCGCCGGAATCTTTCACCGTAACGGTAGAATTTGCTTCCGCAATTCCTGTTACAGTGGTATTTTGATTGTTTACCGGTTTTACCGTCGGCGCCGCGGGTGCAGTGGTGTCAACAGCCGTAACCGTAACTTTTGTTGCGGTGCTTTCATTTTTTGCGGCGTCTGTCGCGGTTACGCAAAGAACTGTGCCGGCCGTTTGAGCAGATATCGTTACGAAATAGCTTCCGTTCGAATCCGCTGTCGCTGTGCCGATTGTTTTTCCGGCGGAATCTTTCACCGTGACGGTAGAATTTGCTTCCGCAACTCCTGTTACAGTGGTATTCTGATCATTAACCGGCTTTACCGTCGGCGCCGCGGGTGCGGTAGTGTCCGGTGTCGCTGTTACTGCTATTGCTGCCGTACTTGGCGCGCCGGGATCACTATCCAGATAATTTGTCGCTGTAGCCTTGGATATAGCCTGTGCAAATGCTATGTAGCTTTTTCCGGAGGTTAATTTAGATAACGGTATATTGCCAGTTAAGTTTGATGCGTCTGCATCTATTTCAAGAAATTGCGTACAGTCGCTGTCCCTAACAAAAATTTGATAATGATCTACTTTATCTGTTTCACCAGATACAGGAGTAATAGTGTAGCTCAGTCCGCCGTTCACGGTGTCTGATGAAAGGGTAATGGTCGGTGCTGTAAGAGGAATTTTCATTTCTCCAAATGACATGACGGTACCAAACATGTTATTACTATAATCACTGAAAATAACATATGGAGTGCCATTTTTGTCAATTGTCAGATCGGTATAGTCTGCTTTGCCCGACGAAAAGTCCGGGTTCCCTACACTTTCCCATTCTGAGCTTGCTGAGTTATACTTCATGACAGTCATCTTTTGACCGTTTGTAATATCCGTATAAGCTACATAAGGTGTATCGTTATAAAGTACGAAAGACATATCCGCAACCGTACCGCCGGAAAAATCTTTACCGCCCACATAATCCCAACTGTTTGATGATGCGTTGTATTTCATTACATCTGTCTTACCGTAGTAATTATAGGAGGCAGCAGTTATGCAGTTGGAAAACGCAACAAAAGGTGTGTCATTGCTGTCAAAAGCAATCGAAGTATAACCAGCTTGCCCTTCCGAAAAGGATTGGCTGCCGACATAATCCCATTTTGTTGAATCGTATTTCATTACGCTTATGCGACCGTTTTGAGCAGGCTGCGGATTTGAATATGTGATGTAAAGTACATCTTTGCTGTTAAACGCCAATTTCGGTGTGAAGCATCTATAGGTTGGAAAATTTGTCATATCAACGGATACCCAGTCAGTTCCGTTGAATTTCTTAATGGTAGCATTTCCGTAATAATTTTGGCTTCCATCTGCATAGCCAATATAGGGAGTTCCATTGCTGTCAAAAGCGAGGTTACACCCGTTTGCCCATCCGTCCGAAAAGCCGGCAGTTCCAACGGTTACCCAGTCCGTACCGTCAAACTTTTTGACCGTGGCCTTATGTGCCTGTGTGTAATCTGCATATGCGACATAAAGTGTATCTTTGTAGCACGTCATCGAAATACTATCGGCCTGACCGTCTGATACGGCAGACCCAACTGGTACCCAGCTCTTTCCGTTGAATTTTTCTACTGTCGCCTTATCTGAAGCCGATTCAAAAGATATATATGGTGTTCCGCTGCTGTCTGTTACAATTGATAATGAACTGGCTCTATAGAACAATAGAAATCCTGGATAACCGACATTTGACCAGCCCTGCGCTGCCGATGCAGTAAAAGAAGCAGCAGGTATCATGGTAATAATCAATCCAACTGCTATTGTTATGGAAAGTAGTTTTTTAAGAATGTGTTTCAAAGATGATTCCCCCTCTTTTTCGCATCAAACATTTATACATTCTTTCATAGATAACATTTTATCACAGCGGACTGAATGGATTCTGAATTAATATTTTATGCAAGAATCCACACGAAGCCAGTAATAGTAAGGCTTCATGTGCATTCTTAATCAGAAAAATATTTATTTTAATTTTTCACAAATTTCAACTTTTTTTAATCTTTTTATAGTTTTCCTCAAAGAAAGCAGAAGGCTTTTCATCAAATTCGGTTTTTAACATTTTGCAGTATTTCGGATAAAGTTTGATAAAAGCGCTCTTATCTGTGCTCAGATAAAAGTCGAGCATTGCCTGCCAGCCTTCGTCAATGAGTGGGAACCGATCGATCAGTTTCCTCAGGCAGGTTTCCGCGTTTGATAATTCAGCATTGTTCTTGTAATATTCCGACAGTTGCAGCATAAGGCGGACATATCGGTTTTCCAGCCATTCCTGTGTTTCTGCAATCCACGGAAAATCTTCCTCTTCCATGTAATCATGGCAGAAAATGGATACCATCTGTGTTGCCTTCTCTTTGTTATCGGCTGTTATTATGATTTTTTGGTTCGCAAATGTCATAAAATCAACAAAATCACAGACACCCGGTGCGATTTTAAGCGTGTAATTTCCGCCGGAATAGTGCAGTGTACAATTGATATCGAATTCATCGAGCTGTTTACGGATACTGTGAATCATAACATGCAGGTAATTAATCGTTTTTCTGTTTTCAACGCCGTCAAACATAAGATTCATCAGTTCTTTGCGGGATACCGATTTATCAGAGCGAAAAATGAGATAGGCCCAAAGCATTTTTTCTTTTTGATTGTTCATGCACCAAAGGTCTTCCTGTTGATTTTTGCTCTTCGGGACTACAAACTCAAACCTGCCGAAGCATTTGATTTTTGTGTTCTCCTGCCGGCTGCCTATATTTTGTAGATTTTTGATTTCAGCTATGTGATCAAGTGTTTTGAACAGGCGTTCCTGCCCGATTGGCTTTAAAAGATAATCGATCGGATATGCTTTATATGCGTCTAAAGCATATTCAGAATAGGCTGTGACAAAAACGATTGCGATATTGGGGTTTTGCTTGGTAAGCTTTAATGCAAGGTCAAGGCCGCTCATACCGGGCATGTCAATATCCATAAAAATAACGTCCGGCTTTTTTTCTTCAGCATCCTCCAAAACATGAGAAGCGTTGGAATATGTTCCGGCAATTTTAAGATTCGGGTAACTGGAAAGCTGGAATTCCATTTCCTGAATCATTAGATACTCATCGTCTACAATAAAAGCTTTCACGATTCTCTCTTCCTCAGTTCATAATAAATGTCGCAGCCACCGTCGATGTTTTTCGAAACGATAAGCTGTGATTTGCAGATTCTTCTCAGACGCTTATTTATGTTTTCCATTCCGATTCCACTGCCGCCCAAATGTTTCGTTTTCTGCTTTTGAAAGCCGGCCCCGTTATCCCGCACACCGACCCGTACCATTTTGTCATATTCTTTCGAATATACCGTAACCGTTCCGCCGCCCTCTTTTGCGCGAATGCCGTGGACAATTGCATTTTCAACAAGAGGCTGCAGGGTTAAGTATGGTATTTTTATATTTGAACTGTCGATTTGATATTCCACATTCAGCTTATCACCAAATCTTGCTTTTTCAATTTCTGCATAGGAGCGTACATGTTCCAGTTCTTTTTCAAGCGGAATCAATTCATCCAGATTTTCAAGATCGTAACATCCGCGCAGATAATTGCTGAAATCAATCAGCAATGCTCTTGAACGATCCGGATCACTGCGTGAAATAATCAGGATTGTATTTAACGCATTGTGAATAAAATGAGGTCGGATTTGAGCTTTTAAATAAAACAATTCCGATTTGACATATTCATCATATCTTTTAATAAAAACTACGACAGCACATAACACCATAATAACAAATCCGACTGGGAATGTATCGCCAAAATCACTGTCAATAACAGACGCCTGATAAAGAATGTCATAAAACGACAGCAGCAGCAGTGAAATGGAACCGATGATGATTACGCGCGTTCCGGTTTGCTGCTGATTCCATTCTTTTAAAATCCGGGCGGTTCCGTAAATACCGACCAACAAAAAAATCAATTCATAAACGGATATCAAACTTGTCAGCAAAGCAAGCGGAGATAAAAAGGTGAATACTCCCAGGCAGGCATTTAAAAAAGTGATAACCATAATTCTATTTTTATGAAATGTGTCCCCAAAAAATGATTTGACAAAACAAACAACAAATAGCGGAATCAGAGTAATCATAAGATAATCCGTGCGGATTATCATGTCAAAAGGAACATCAGGATAGATTGAATAAATGGTATAGCTTCCATGCAGGGAACATCTTATAAATATTAAAAATCCTGCAACAAACAGGTAAACCGGATATCTTTCGTGTTTTACCAAAAAGAAAAAAATAAGAAAAATGGTGAGAAGAATAAAAAGACAGCCTTCAATAAATAAATCTTTATAAATTTTGAAGTTGCTTAAGCGTGCTGTATCAGAAGGAGTTCCTAAACGAATAGACTGCCATATTCCGCCTCGGGCATAAACCTGATTTTCAACATGCACGATGATATCGAATTGGCTGTCAGGAACAGTAAAGTCCACAGAAGCGGCTTTGTATTTTGGTGAAAAGGTTCCGTCATCGCTTAAAGTACCGCAGGCGGCGATAAGCTTGGAATCAATATATAAACGATATGCGGTCGACATACTCTGCAGATTTAGCGAAAGTTTTTCTCCCTCAACAGCATTTTTTACATGCAGCCGGTATGTTGCTTTGCCGGTTCCGGTCGGATTCGAGCCGTTAACACGATAATGGTTCCAAACGTCCGGTACTTTTCCCATTACAGTTTTATACGTGTTTTTTTGGAATTCGCTGTAGGTAATAATCTTATTCCAATAAAATTCCCAGTTTCCGTTTAAACTTATTAGATCGTTTTTATCTAAATCCCATGAAGATATATCAATTGTTCCGTTTTTCACTACCGGCTTTTCCGTATGATGGCTTCTTATGTACAAAAAAAGAATGCCTGCTGCAAAAAATGTGATAACAAGCAGACAGATTATCAGGTTGCGAACAGTGCTTTTTTGCATTTTTATAGGTTTCAAAACAATTATCACCCTCACAAAATGCTAATTCTTCAGGAAGAAAAGCATGGCGGATTTACCATATTAAATTCCGCTCGCCGCTGCTTCCTATCTGAACCTATTATACAATTTTTAATTTGTATTTTAAAGCCGTCCAAGACAAAACCTATTCTGTTTCGACCCCACCCTTAAAGATAATGATCAGCGGACTGAAAAATTCCGTATACTTACGATATTATTTCATGCTTTTTAATATGGATTCCGTAGGCTTCGCATAACTTTGAATAATTCTATATCCGCCCTTTAATGGCATTGTAATATTGCGGTACTGACAGCTCATCTTCCGGCGCAGGCTCGGTTCAGTTTAAAATTTATAGATTTACAGCTTATTGGAACTGATTTATCTATTTTTTTTATTTTTGAAAATCATGATAGTTTTGTCAGTCATTTATAAGGATAAACGATTTTCAAAAGGGAAATTTATAAATGACCGCTTTTAAAAGGAGGGGATAAAATGGGTTTATTTTTTGATGATGATAAAAAGTCAAAAAAGAAAATCACTGACGAGAATAGCATTCAGCTTAAAAAGGAAGAGCTTGACATCAGCAAGCATAGCGACAAGATCGGAGATGTGGAGCTGAGTAAGGATATTGTGACCGAGCATCAGGTTGTCGACGTTCCCGTTACGCACGAAGAAGTTGTTATAGACAGGAAAGCGGTAGATCAAAAACCCAGCGACGAGCCCATTGAACACGAGGAGAAAATTCATATTCCCGTATCAGAAGAGCGCGTTGACGTGGGCAAACACACCGTCGTTGTCGGTGAAGTAAATGCGCGCAAGCAGGCTGTTGTAGAAAATCGCCATATTGATGAACCGATCAGGCGAGAAGAAGCCCGGGTTCACACGGACGGAGACTCCAACATCGTACGGGACGAGCTTGACAGTGATAAAGAGAAAGATAAAGGATTCTTTTAAACGAAAAGCACCTCCGGCCCCGGAGGTGCTTTATAAAACAGGAGATAAATATATGGAAAACGGATTTGAAGTCAAAGAGGAACAACTCGACATTATCAAGAACTTTATAAGCTGCGGCAAAATAGTTCTTCGCAGGGATACTTATCTGAAAGACGAGACGTTTACGCTGCCTGTTCAGTATGAAGATCTTGTGATTGAGCGGGAAGCGAACGGCAAAACGGAAACCCTCCGGCTTCCCATCAGCACCGAGGTCTATGACCATATAAAAAAGAAAAAAATCCTTTATGACATCGACATCTATAAGAGCATTCTGACCGAAACGCAGCATATCCCAATCGATTTGAAAAAGGAAGAAGTGCGAGTGGAACGAAATACCGAACAGTAAAATCCCCTGCAGTCGCATGCCATATATTTGACCGCTTTCCAACTGACGAGAGTTTTTCAGTGTCATATAATCCTAATATATAGTACAAATCCGAACCCTTCTCCAATCGGAAAAAGGTTCGGATTATTTATGTCTGGTGCGGGTAACTGTGCTTCGCTTTTAAACATAACTCATCAAGAAAAATATGTGGATTATTGTTTTTTAATTTTAGTTGGCGGGCTTCCCGAAATTTTTTTGAACTGTGAATTGAAGGTAGACAAAGATTCGTAACCGCATAAAAAGCAAATGTCAGTAATTAAGTAATCTGTATTCTCAATCAAATATTTGGCTTTTTTAAATCTTTGATTATTTATCCATTGCCTGGGTGTCGTTGAGTAAATATCTGCAAATCTTCTTTTAAAGGTGCTGACACTCATATGAAGTGCATTTGCAATATCTGTAACACTCATGTGTGCTGTATAATTTGATTCCATATATACTTTAATATCATCATCAATACTTAAACACGAATTGATAAATGAAAGCATTTCATCAATAGTATTGTCATGAAATAAAAACATCAGCAATTCCCTTGTTTTCAACTTCAATATGTCATGATAATCGTTACGCTTATCCGTTAAAAGCTTTGTAATCTGTTCGGCCTCGTTTTGCATATAGGTTCCCATGATTCCATGCACATATGGGACCTGGTCGGCACATATTTTATATATTCGGTTTTTATCATATAGCTGTTTGATTTCTCTCAAACACTCATTAGAAATAAAAACAAGGAGACTTTCGTATCTGCCGTTGGTCAAAATCTGATTCATAATATAATTGCCTTTGCGAAAAAAGCCAAACTCACCTTTTGAGAGTACAGTCGTATAATCGCCGCAGATAAGTTTTTTCTTTCCCTCCAAAACTATTACAAGCAGATTCTCAACTACATTTGTTGGTATTTTGGACGGAGCGCATTCCATATATTTTGTTATATACAATTGTGATTCAAAATCGTTTATTCCAAAAAGATTTTGCAATTCATCAGGTACAATCATGATATGCCTCCGTCCCAAAAAAATTAAAGAATGTTACTTTCTAATAGCTCCACAGTCTTTCCAACTAATGCCCGGCATCTGGTTCCAAACACATGTTTTTGCGCTTGTACCATATCATCTGATTTATTTAAATCAAGTTTAATCAGTTCCCGGCAGTCTGTTGCCCCGAAAGTCTCACCGAATATTTTCATAAACTGTTTACCACCATTATAGGCGTCAATTCTCTTTTTTACAACTTTGGCCGAATCTTCCCCGTATTTAAGTCCTATTACCATTAGGGCACCGGTTAAGCATCCGCAGGTTTTCCCCGCTTTGCTCATGCCCCCGCCGAATGCAACAGCCATTCTCTCAATCACGTCCTTTGAAACATGCAGTTCATCAGCGTAAGACATTACTACCGCTTGCGCACAATTACAACCGTTGTCAAAGTAATTCATCGCATCTTCATTCTTATTCATGTAATCGTTCCCTTCACTTTTATAAGAATAGATTACAGTTTTTTAAGGAAGAGACCAACCGAAAAAGTTCAGAATATTGCAGAAAAGGTTCAATACTTATCTTTTTAACCTAATACTTACAATCTGAATCCTTTGTTGTAATGGTAACAGAATTGAGGCTGAACCGGTTCAAGTCCTATGACCAACACAAGAGCTTCGCTCCTTATGCGGGTCATAACGACAAACTCGGGAATCCGTATAAAATGAAGGTTTTCGGCATCAAGCAAACGAATATTACGACTGCTTTCTGCTAACCCCACAGATCAATCAAAGTCCGTTAACTTCTGGTTTTGCGCATTATGGGAATACATACTTTTGCAATTGACTTGACATATATATCTTAGTGTTATATCATAATGATATATCAAAGAGACGGGGATATGCACGCATGAAGGAAAACACAGGAAAATCGAAATATGTAGTACTGGGGATACTGGCACATATGCCGCAAACCGGTTACACAATTAAAAAATGGATTGAGCAAGAATATAGCCATTTCTGGCAGGAGAGTTTCGGTCAAATATACCCTACTCTGAAAAAACTGGTTACCGAGGGTCTTGCCGTCAGTTCTGACGATACCGAAACTCGCAACGGCCGCGGGCAGATTGTATACAGTATAACTGATGCCGGCAGAAAAGAGCTTTCGGATTGGCTGCGTGAGGAGCCTGAGATAGAGAAACTCAGATATGAAATACTTCTTAAGGTTTCCTTCGGTGAGAATACTGAGCCAAAGGTACTGCTCGGGCATCTGGACGATTTTATCAGGAGAAATGAAAAGCTGGTCAAGGACATGAACGGTTATATTGAGTTTTTTGACCAACTCAAGGAGCAGGGCACAGACTGCACCTACAGCCAGTTAACTGCGCTCTGCGGTGCTTATATCTATTCTGCAATGAAAGATTGGGCTGTCGAGGCCAAAAAAATAATTTCAGAGAAAGGAACTGATTTGTAATGAGACAAAGGGTTCGTAAAGGTCTATTAGTTTTTTCTGCACTGATGTTCCCAGTAACATTTTTCTTTTTATCGCCTATGGTGATCATTTTGTCAGCGGCAAAAGGTATGCTTAATGGAAGCGCAATGATTTTTGGGCTGCTCCTGCTGTTTTCAATCGTCGGCAGCCGTCTGTTCTGCGGCTGGCTTTGTCCAGGCGGCGCGGTACAGGATTATGTTTCCGGTGCCAACAATCGCAGTTGGAACAGTAAAGGAAAAAACCTCTCTAAATACATTATGAATTGACCCCAAAAAGTTAGACAAATATTAAATCAAGCAGCCGAAAGGGTTTGCTGCCTGTGTAAAGCGGGAGGCAAGCCCTTCAGTTTTGCCTTGATACGGCGGTTGTTGTAATAATCAAGATAGTCCACGAGTTCT
>DATALE010000003.1:0-14271 GCA_036261235.1 Ruminiclostridium sp.
GTATCAACACCCGCATCTTTTAGAAATCCCGTTAAAGCGGCATGACCGTTACCACTGGCATCGATCAATTCTTTTCCGGATATTACACCGTTTTCAACAGTAAAAACGGTAAAAGCAGGGCATTTACCGAAATGCTGAAAAATCTGGTTTCCTTCTGTTGTTACTGCAATTTTCATGATTTGTGTTCCTCCATATACTCATCTAAAATTCTTGCGGCGTCCTTGACAAGTTCTGAACATGGGCGCTTTTTATAATAATCTGCCGTTCTTTCCTGCGGTACCGTGGTGCCCTCAGGTTTTGAAAGTCCGAGCAGGTTTTTGCAGATTGTTGAGCCATTTTGCTCTTTAAATTTCTGTGCCAAATCCTGAATCAGCTTATAATGGTCTGCTTTTGATTTTGTGTCTTTTGGATCAGAATATCCGTATTTCAATCCGGCTGCCATAAACATACCGGACACCGCGCCGCAGACTTCACGCATTCTGCCCATTCCTCCGCCGAAAGAAGAAGATAACTTCAAAGCGGTTTCGGTATCTATTCCAAGTTCTTCACAAAAAGCCGCAAATACAGCCTGCGAGCAGTTATAACCCTCTTTAAACAATGCTTCCGCTTTTTCCTGATGATTATACATGGTTTTACTCCTTATTTATCGGTAATGTTATTTTATAACGACAGAAAGTTTCGCTTATTACCATCACATCAATAAAATTATTTATATAACCTATAAAAAAATATTTAACATATGGATTCAATAAAGCTTTGTCCCTAAAGCATATTACTTATCAGCGCATCCGTTGCATCCCTGACAATTACGCGCTATCTCACAATTTTGGCAGAACTCGGATTTATCGGTGGGCGCTAAACAGTAGGTGCCTTCTGCTTTCCAGCAGGGCTTTAATTCGTTAACAGGAACAGCACTGTTTTTAGCCGCGCCGCCTTTGCAAAAGCGGTGATACCAGCAGGCATACATGGACACAACCTGCCGCACACCGGCAATATTGAGTCCTTTCTCATCCATCAAGATTTTGATAAATTTAAGCCTTTTGAGGTCGTTATTTGAGTATTTTCGCTGATAACCGTTACGGTCTGGGCTGATCAGGCCGCCTCTCTCCCATACCCGAAGCGTTTCCGGGTGTTCATTCAGAAGCTCCGACACCGTTCCGATTGAATATAGCCCTTTTTCTTCGTCAAACATGAAAACACCTCAAAATACTTGGTACTGAATATTATAAGCGTTTATCCATAAAAATTCAATAATTTTATTGAGGTTTCGCTTTCCTAATTAATTTTCAAAATCAAGATTCCTTAAAAGCGCCCATCGGACAGAAACGTACGCATTTTTTGCAGGAAATGCATTTGCTTTCATCTATCTTTGGTGCATTAAATCCATTTTGAGTCAAAGCACCGGCCGGGCATACTTTCACCGAAGGGCACGGATGATTCTCGGGGCATTTCTTTTTATCAACGATAATAGCCATTTCTTTCACCTCAAAAGATTAAATTGGAACGGCTAAAGTATAGCACGGTTAAAAATAATTGTTTGTGATAATGTTACGGAAGTCATCATCTTTCCGGGATATACTGAAGACACAAAATAAAAAGGAAAAGGTGATTAATATGTCAGCTATAAAATTGAATTACAGTAATTTCAAAGATGTTGTTATGAAAACAGATAAGCCGGTACTTATCGATTTTTGGGCAACATGGTGCGGCCCCTGCCGAATGCAGTCGCCAGTTATTGAAGAACTTAGTGATGAGCTCGAAGGCTCCGCAGTTGTTGCAAAACTGAATGTGGATGAAAATCCGGAGCTTGCGGCACAGTTTTCCGTAATGAGCATCCCGACACTTGTTTTTATCAAGGATGGAAAGATAGTCGGGCGCAGAACGGGTGTAACTAAGAAAGCCGAACTGATTTCCATACTGAATTCAGTCATTGCGTAATCTATCGGCTCATATCACGCAGCCTTTTCAAATCCGTTAATGCAATTAGGCCCCGTGAAAGCTTCAACAATCCATCGTTTTCAAGGTATTTTAGTATCCTGCTGACCACTTCGCGGGCGGTACCGAGGTTTTTGGCGATTGTTTCATGAGTCATGGAGAGAGTTTCCGAATTTTCCAGAGCCGATTGCTCCAGCAAAAACGCGGCCACGCGCTGCCCCATGTTTTTGGAAACCATCTGCTCCATGACCCACATGGTTTCGGAAAAACGTTCATTGACAAGCTCCATTGAAAATTCTTTAACGAGGCTGTTTTTTTCAGCAAGTTTTCCCAAGGTTGTTGCTGGAACAAAAGTTACCATGCTGTCTTTTTCCACCTCAAGCGTTACTTCAAATGTTATGTTTTTCAGTATGCAGGAAGCGGTCAATATGCAGATGTCGCCTGATAAAAGCCGGTAAAGTGTGATTTCCTTACCGTCCTCCGACTCAAAATATGCACGGAGCTGTCCGCTTTTAACGATTACAAGCCCATTGCATTCCTTATCCCTGTTAAGGATAATTTCGCCGGGTGCATATGCGGATTTTGAACAAGTACTAAGCAATAAATTCAATTCTGCCTGATCCAACCGGTTTATAAAAGGCAGGTAATCCATTAAGAATTTTAAATCTTGGCTGTCTAACATGAAACCCCCTCCTTAAAAAGGTTATAATAAATTTTATCGGGTTTGCTATACAGGTACTGTGAAAGGTGATTAAAATTATGTTTGAATCATTGTTTGGAAAGATAAAAACCAAAAATATATCCCCTCAGGAAGCAAGAAAACGTCTTTCCACAGAAAAAAATATCGTTTTGCTTGATGTAAGGACATTCGAAGAATACAAAGAAGTCCATATACCACATAGTATATCATTGCCGCTTAATCAATTAAAGTCGGAAATATCAAATATTGTAAAAGATAAAAACTCCGAAATTATTGTATATTGCCTGAGCGGTATGAGAGCATCTCAGGCATGCAGGCAGATGGCTTCCATGGGCTATGCCAATGTTAGCAATATGGGCGGAATTCAAGGATGGAAATATGAGACGGAAAGGGGTTAAAACTTATGAAAGTATTGATTGTAGGTGGAGTTGCCGGAGGCGCTTCCGCAGCGGCTCGCCTTCGCAGAAATGACGAACATGCTCAGATAATTCTTTTTGAACGCGGCGAGTATATTTCTTTCGCCAACTGTGGTCTGCCGTATTATATCGGCGACGTAATCCGTGAAAAGTCAAAACTGACGCTTCAGACGCCGGAAAGTTTTTATGAGCGCTTCCGGGTGGACGTGCGAACTTTAAACGAGGTAATATCAATTGAGAGACAGGCGAAAAAAGTTACGGTTAAAAAAGTTTCGGACGGCACAACTTATGAAGAAAGCTACGATAAACTGATTCTTTCTCCCGGAGCTGAACCTTTCCGCCCTGATTTGCCCGGATTCAACAGCAAAAAGGTATTTACGCTTCGCAACATTCCCGATACGTATGCCATCAAAGAGTATTGCGAAAAAAATGCCCCTAAAAGTGCCGTCATTATCGGAGGCGGCTATATCGGTATCGAGATTGCGGAGAATCTTCATAAACGTGGGATCAGGATAACTATTGTTGAATTAAGCGATCATATTATTCCGCCTGTCGATTATGACACCGCGGCTCAGCTGCATAATCACCTGAGGTCAAAAGGAATTGATTTGCGGCTGAAAACAGGTGTGGACGCTATTGAGGAAATCAGCAGCGGGCTTGTTTTCAGGTTGTCGGATGGGACATCTGTTTCCGCAGACTTTGCAGTACTCGCCGCGGGCGTTTCACCCGAGTCGCAGCTTGCAAAAAATGCGGGACTGAAAACCGGGTTTCGCGGTGCTATTGTCGCAGATAAAACATTAAAAACCAGCGATGAAGATATCTATGCGGTCGGCGACGCCATCGAGGTAACAAACTTTATCAGCGGGACACCGGCCTTTATTCCTCTTGCTTCGCCGGCAAATAAGCAGGGCCGCATTGCCGCGGACAATATATGCGGAAAAACTGATGAATATGAAGGATCGTTAGGTTCTTCCGTACTCAAAGTTTTTGATCTTGTTGTGGCGGCAACCGGTCTGTCGGAGGCAGCTCTTCAGCGGGGCGGTGTGCAGTACCGGAAGTCCTATACCTATTCTCCGTCCAATGCTTCTTATTATCCCGGCGGTTTGCCAATTAGCATAAAGCTTCTGTTTTCACCAAAAGACGGCCGGATTTATGGAGCGCAGGCAGTCGGATTTTCGGGCGTTGACAAGCGTATTGACATAATTGCCACAGTTATTCGTCTGGGTGGGACGGTGCATGATCTGACAAAGCTCGAGTTGTGCTACGCACCGCCGTTTTCTTCTGCAAAAGACCCGGTTAACATGGCCGGTTATACTGCGGAGAATATTATGAATAAGCGGTTCAGACCTTTTTATGCTGAGGAAGTATCAAGTATCGACACTGAAAAAGCGCTGTTGCTGGACGTCAGAACAAAAGATGAATTTGAAGGCGGAACGATTCCAGGTGCTAAGAATATACCGCTTGACAACCTGCGTGAAAACCTCAGCTCTCTTCCAAAAGATAAAGAAATCTATATTTTCTGCCAAATCGGCCTTCGCGGCTATATTGCATCGCGGATTCTCACGCAAAACGGTTTCGAAAACAAAAATCTGAGCGGCGGCTATCGCCTTTGGAAAGAGATACAGAATGATAAATCCGGTTCAACAGACGGACTTGAGGACAGCAAGGTGGAAACGGAAACCCAGAAGCCTCCTGAAAAGAAGACAAAGGAAATTGTAGTGGATGCCTGTGGACTGAGCTGCCCCGGCCCGATAATGGCTGTTCACAAAGCCATGGACGGCGCCGAGGAAGGAACAGTTTTTACTGTAAAAGCGACTGATCCCGCTTTTGCCGGTGACATTACCGCCTTTTGCAAAAGAACAGGCAATAAACTTATAAGTTCCGATTTTGATGGCAAAAGCTTTAATGTTGTAGTTCAAAAAGGCGGTAACGCCGCAAAGGAAAACGAATCAGCAGGAAACGATAAAAGCATTATTGTTTTTTCCGGTGATCTTGACAAGGCAATCGCGTCCTTTATCATTGCAAACGGCGCGGCGGCTATGGGACGGAAGGTTCATATGTTTTTTACCTTCTGGGGACTGAATATTCTGAGAAAAAGTGAAAGAATACGCACTAATAAGGACTTTATCAGCCGGATGTTTGGCTCAATGATGCCCAAAGGTTCTACAAAACTGGGACTTTCCAGAATGAATATGGGCGGCATGGGTGCCAGAATGATACGCTCGGTCATGCATAATAAGAACATCAGCTCTCTCGAAGACCTGATTCAGGAAGCTATGAAAAATGGCGTGGAAATCACCGCATGCAGCATGTCGATGGATGTCATGGGACTTAATCGTGAGGAACTTATTGACGGCATCAAGGTGGGAGGGGTTGCTTCTTTCCTTGGAAGCGCTGAAGAATCAGACGCCAGTTTGTTTATTTAATTCAATGTAAAAGGGCAGGGACAGTCGGCTTACTCCGGCTTGTTTCTGCTTTTTTGGGATACGGTTTAAGCGGAAATTCAAATTGCGTGTAACAAAAAATATTTAACCGAGCCAAAAAAAGTTTATTAATTCGTGTACACGAACGAAACGCCAAAATTACAAAAGCGCTTGGGAATAAAATCATTTCCAAGCGCTTTTATGCATCCCTGCGAAAATATATTACTTTCGCAGCATCTTTTCAATTTCACAAGCAGATGGAACCCTTCCCGATACCGCTACTTTCTCGTCTATGACAAGAGCCGGTGTGCGCATGACGCCATACTTCGCAATCTGCATCATATCAGTAACTTTGACAATTTCAGCATCTGTTCCGAGCTTTGCAAGAGCATCTTTTGTGTTCTCATAAAGCTTTTGACAGTTTTTGCAGCCGCCGCCAAGAATTTTTAATACCATAATTGTAACCACCTTTTTATATAAGTATAAGGTTAAAAAGATAACCTGTTAAAATAATGCCGATAGCAACGATCACATAGAAAGCTGCCAATAGTTTGGGCTTTAAGACTTTTCTTAAAAGAATACCTTCCGGGAGGCTAAGCGCGGTTACCGCCATCATAAACGCAAGGGCCGTACCTGTTGCGACGCCTGCCCGGGTAAGCTCGCTTACAAGCGGCAGAACACCCGCAGCATTTGAATAAAGGGGTATGCCGATAATAACGGCGACGATGACTGCAAACGGATTGTTTTTCCCCGCATATTGCGCAAGTGCCCCGGCCGGAATCCAGCCATGCATAAAACCGCCGATTGCAATACCTATTATTACATACAGCCAGATTCTTTTCAACAGATCCAGTGTAAACCGCCACGAATCAAAAAGGCGCGCCCGCATCGTTACTTTTTGCTGTTCCGTATCCGCAGTAACCTGAAGCTCATAGACATAGCCCTCGACATGCTTTTCCATCTTCAGCTTACCGATGATTATGCCGCTTACGATTGCAATGATTTCGCCGGTAACGACATACAACAATGCAATTTTAATGCCAAACAGAGCATATAGCAGACCCAGGGCTACTTCATTGACCATCGGAGCCGCAATCAGGAACGAAAAAGTCACGCCAAGCGGCACGCCTGCTTCCACAAAGCCGATAAACAGAGGAACGGCCGAGCATGAGCAAAACGGGGTAACAATACCGAGCAGCGCCGCAAGAATATGCCCGACAAATGTTTTACCTTTGTTTTTAGCAAGTATTTTTCTGGTTTTCTCCGGCGGGAAAAAGCTGCGGATAAAAGTAATAGCAAAAATTATCAGTACAAGAAGAATAAATATTTTTATTGTGTCAAAAATAAAGAAATTCACCGCGCCGCCAAGTCTGCTTGTTTTTGAAAGGTGAAAAATGCTGTATGACATAAAGTCAGCAAAAAATTGAACCGGTGTAAACATGGAATCACTCCCCGCTGCAGCAGTTTTCCGTCAATTCTGCCGTTTGCGCTTGTATGTCACTTAATTTGCAGATAAGTTCCCGTACGCGTTCCTTATTTAGAGTATAATGTGTCCATGCACCTTCGCGGCATCCGCTTACAAGGCCGCTTTCAGTCAGTATTTTCATATGATACGACAGTGTCGGCTGAGTAATACTGAATGACTCAAGTATTTTGCAGGCGCACAGTTCCCCGTGCCCTAACATCGCAACAATTTTGAGCCGCGTTTCGTCAGAAAGCGCCTTAAAAGCAAGAGCATATTCTGCGTCTCCGTATTTCATGGTTTTTCCTCCAATTCTATATTGATTATCATCTATAATATAGACATTTATCTATATTATATACTCTGTTTTTTCAATGTCAAGCAATAGCTAAAAATAAGTTTTGCGTTTTATGGCTGAGAGTTCAATGAAAATTTTAGCACACTGATCTGAGCCGCCTGATACAGATTTCCTGCATCACCTGTTGTCTTCTCATATCCGCTGACCTCTTTTGAGGAGAATGTTGAACTTTCACAGCTTATTTATATATAATAAATATTTAATACTTATTCCAAATTAAAAGTCTCCAAATCATTGATTTACGATTTTTACGCGAATTTTTGCCTTAAGTTATTTGGAATTAGTATAATATATCTTCAGGGCGCACATTGCTAATTTATTATGTTATATATAGCTCTGTGATTGGAATAAAAGGTTCAGGATTGCTTATATGCTTGCCAATAAGTTTTTCCATCCAGATCATATCATACCAGGCCCCGAATTTATATCCGCACTTAAAAAAATGGGCGGCTTTCCTGTAACCCAAGTGTTGATGAAAATACATACTCGCATTGGTTAAATGGGGATCGTCGGTGGAGATAAACGCAATACAGGCGTTTAAATTTAAAACATTCTGTTGTGTTAAAATATCTTCCAATGATAAATATAGTTTTTTGCCGATACCCTTGCCATGATGCTCCTGACTGACATAAATTGAGGTTTCAACCGCCCAGTCATAAGCTTGCCGATTTTTGAAGGCCGATGCATACGCATAACCGATGATATGTTTTCCCTTTGTCGCAACAATATATGGGTATTTGGTTAGTATGAAGCCTATACGTTCGGCAAACTCTTCGACAGTCGGTACAGTATATTCAAAGGTAATCGCCGTATGTGTTATGTACGGCTTATAGATTTCCAATATTTCTTTTGCATCAGCTTGAGCTGCCATACGGATTTCAATTGTTGTTTCCAATACTGCCACTTCTTTCACGATATATAATATAACACAGTTTTTTCTGGACGATAAAACAGGCAAAGGCTGCCGGATGGGTGTCCCATCAGCAGCTTTTGCCATTCAGATGAATTGATTATAGGTATTATCATAATTCTATTATGATTCAGTTGCTGTGTAAAGTAATCTCTGTTAGAATGCGGGAATAACCGCACCCTTATACTTTTTGAGTATATATGCTTTTACGTCAGACGACTGAAGGGCTTCACGCAGCTTTACAATTGCCTTGTCGTTTACACGCGAAGATTTGGCAACAAGAATATTTGCGTATGGCGAATCAGAGCCTTCGCGGAAAAGCGCGCTTGATGCGTTAATGCCGGCATCGAGGATTTTATTCGTATTGGTAATATATCCGTCAAACTGGTCGCGAACACGGATAATTTCGGCAGAATCAAGCTCGGTGATTTTAATCTGTTTATTGTATGTCGCAATATCCTGTACGGTCGCCTCATAATTCTTCAATCCAGACTTCAGCTTGATAAAACCGTTATCCTCAAGAATTTTCAGTGCCCGGTATTCGTTTGTGGTGTCGTTAGGGATGGCGATGGCTGCGTTTGCGGGAATTTGCTCCTTGGTTTTATATTTGGTCGAATATAATCCGATCGGCTCAACATGAACCTTTCCGGCACCTGCGAGGTCATAGTGCTTTTCACTGATCACCGACTTAAGATAAGGGAGATGTTGAAAGAAGTTTACGTCAAATTCACCGTCAGCTGTCTGTTCATTGGCAAGCGCGTCGCCGTTTGCGTCAAGAACAGTGACTTTAAGGTCAATACCTTCTTTGGCAAGCTTCGGTTTCACATAATTGAGAAGTTCTGCGTGCGGGGTGGGGTCTGCCGCTACCTTCAGCACAGTAAGACCGTTTGAAGTTTTTGTGCTGCCTGATGACGACGCTGCCTTTGACTGTGCGCAGCCTGAAAGCACCAGAGTAATAGCTAAGGCCGATGCGAAAATTGCTGATACTTTTTTCATTATTAGTTCCTCCTGCTAATAAAATTTTTTTACTTATATTTTAAAAAAAATAAGTCGCTCAAAAAACAGTAATACTGAATAGACTTGCTGTTATGTCAGCGATAATTAAAGCAAATAGCGCTTTTTGGAGATGTGCCTTGAATAGCGGTCACCCGCAAACTGAATGAGCTCGACCATAACAATAAGAACCAGAACAGCTGCAATAAGTATATCGGTCTTGAACCGCGTGTATCCAAACCGGACTGCAACATCGCCAAGTCCGCCTGCGCCGAAGGAACCGGCAAGTGCTGTCATTGAAATTACGGCAATAACGGCTATTGTAAAACTTCGGATCAGTGAAGGAAGCGCTTCCGGGAGCAGCACTTTTAGAATAATCTTGGAATTAGGCGTCCCCATTGATTTTGCCGCTTCCAGTTTCCCCCTGGGAACCTCTAAAATACTGCTTTCCACAAGACGACCAAACATCGGCACACAGCTTGCAACAAGGGCGATAATACATGCCTGCGGACCATAGGAAATGCCAATGATAAGACGAGAGAGCGGAAGTGTCAGAATAATAAGAATCATGGATGGAAGCGAGCGGAGCATATTGACTAATGAACCTAATATCTTACTTAAAACCGGCAAGGGATGCAAGCCGTTCTTATCTGTGAGAACCAGTACTATGCCAAGTACAATCCCCAAAATAAGTGTAAAAACCGTAGTAAGCAAGGTCATATATATTGTCTGTCCGATGGCCGGTGTAATGATAACCCATGTGTCGGCAGAAAAAGCGCTGCGTAAGATTTCAAAAAAGCTGCTGTTGTTTTCGTTCATATTCCTTCACCATCCATCACCCACGGATTTTGTGAAAAATCCCGGTTGATTTTTACAAAAAGCTTTGCGGTGCCGCTTACCGGGTTGAGAAATACGTTGCGGACCGAGCCTTTTTCTGCAATTATTCCGTTTTCAAGCACCGCGACATTGTTGCAGATGTATTTGACCACCTCTAGTTCGTGGGTAATCAGCACGATCGTCAGTCCCAATTGGCTGTTAATGTTTTTCAACAAATCAAGCACTGAAAGCGTTGTCTGCGGGTCAAGCGCCGAAGTTGCTTCATCGCTTAACAGAACATCGGGTTCGTTAGCAAGCGCACGCGCAATGCCTACGCGCTGCTTCTGACCGCCGCTGAGCTGTCCCGGAAAGCAGTTTGCCTTGTCTGTCAGTTCAACAAGTTCAAGAATTTCAAGTACCCTATTTCTGATTTCTTTGCGCTTTTTACCCGCGATTTCAAGCGGAAAAGAAATATTCTGATAAACAGTACGTGAATCAAACAGGTTGAAATGTTGAAAAATCATGCCGATTTTTTGCCTGTGGCGGTTTAAACTCTTCTTGTCCAATGATGTAATTTCGTGTTCACCGATGCGAATTGTGCCGCTGTCGGGCGTTTCCATATGGTTCAGGCATCGCAGAAGTGTTGACTTGCCGGCTCCGGAAAAACCTACGATTCCAAATATATCGCCTTTTTTTATTTCAAGCGAAACGCCTTTTAACACCTCAACATCGCCTTCATGGCTATGAAAAGTTTTACTGAGATTTTCAATCGTGATAAACGAATTCATAAGCTTAGCCTCCTTATCGGAATTCCGAATATCTTAATCATAAATATAACTATTCATATCATAAAACTTTAAAATTTATCAAAAAAGAACCGGCGGCTGTATGCCGCCGGTTCTTCCCTGATGCTTTAAAAAATTGCAGGAAGTGTTAACGGCGGTATAAGCCACACAGGCATACTGCACATGCACATCATACAACCGTTTTTATAGATGACTGTTGTTTTCATATCGCCGCCTCCTTAATCATTAGTATTATTATATGTTTTGTTATAAATATAGTACTATAATATAAGCCAGATGTCAACCATAAAATCAATATTTAAAAAATTGTTTGACTGAATTTTGATAGTTAAGTAAGAAAGTTTGATCACTGGGATAGATATAATAGTGAAAATACGGATGAAACAAAGTTAAAACGGATAATATTACGATAAACAAGCCGCGATTAAAAATGAATTTTGGCTGTGTTTTAATGATCAAAGAACCAATTCTGTTTTAAGTTTATCAAGAACAGCGCTTATAGAATAAGGCGCTTCAAATACGCGCAAGCCTTTTTCCAAAAGGTACCGGGCGGCGCCGGGACCTATTTTAGCGATTAAAACGGCGCTGCAGTCGCCAAGCAGCAGCGAAACCTTATCGAATTCCTGAGCACTATGCCCGAAAACTCTTTCAAGTCCTCGCTTTTCCACAAATGAAAAACCGGTTTTATCCAAATCATAAATATAAAAAGAATCTGCTTCTCCGAAATGCAGGTCTACCGTTTTGCCGTCGGAGCTTGCCGCCGCCACGCGAAAAGCCATATCATCGCCTCCTGCAATTTATCGGTATGTGTCAAGCACCCGATCGTAAATATCCTCTATGACGCGCAGACCGCCGTTATACCCCGCGTAACCGCAGTTCAAAATCAGACGGTATTGCACCGGAACGCTGACAGGTAAAAGATCCGCGTTGATTTCTTTTGCAAGATCACGTTCCCAGCCGCTGCTCAGAATAAGTGCCCGCGTATCGTGATTATCACCGCGGATGAGTTCCTGTATCGCGCCGCCGTCTGTTTCAAATGACACTTCGGCACTGCGCCGCGCGGAAAGATGCGAAAATTGTTCACGCACTGCATCCTGAAACTCTTCAGGTATATCATCTGCCACAAATTGCTTTGCAGGCAGTATGCCAAGCTCGTTTACAAGATATTTTGCAAAGCCGATTGCATATGAAGCATCCAGAATTGTATAAAAACGCCTCGGCAGCCCGTAGCGGAATTCCAGCATGAAGTCGGCCATACGCTCAATGTGCGAGTAGAATTTTTCTTCCTCTTCCGCTATGAATTTTTCCACCTGTTCTTTTGGCAATCCGCCGAATTCTCCGGCTGCACGCAGAAATTCTGTTGATTGTATGCCGCCGATCGGAAGATAAGGAAAATGAAAATATGGCGTCCCGTATTTTTCTTTTAAATGTTCGGCAATTCCAACACCGACCCATGAGCTTGCTACGATGTTAAACTGCGCATTCGGTATGTCGCGCCATTCCGAAAGTCCGGCAGAATCGGTGCCGAATAGGATGTTGACCGTATACCCGATACCAGTTAGAATTCTTTTAAGCTCGGAAAGGTTCCCCTTCCAATATGGGTCCTGATACGGGACGCTTGCAAAAACATTGACAAGCCCTTTCTTTACGCCGCCGTCAGTCCTGTTGCGGTCGACATATTGATCGATGATGGCGTTAACTACAACCTCATGGCTTTTGTAATTGTTGCTTTTAAAGCCGCCTGTTTCTGCATAGACTACCGGATGACCCTGCCCGACAAAATCTTCCGCCACGCTTGCAATATCATCGCCCACGATATCTGAGGTGCAGCCTGTCAGAACTACATATAAATCAGCGTCAATGACCTGTAAAGCACCTTGAATAACATTGCGCAGTTTGTTTTCGCCGCCGAAAACAATTTCCGGCTCGCTTGCGTTGGTGCATGGAATGGTGCTTCCGCCTGCGTAGCCCTCGCCCGCTCCAATCAAACATGCAACCTTAACGCCGCAGCCCGGCCCTGAATGTAAAATTGGAACCGCCCTTTTTATGGCAATTACGCTTTGCTGTGATGCAAGCGCGCAGGAATAACGCGGCTGTTCAATACTCTTTGACATGAAGGTCACCTCCAAGAAATGTGTATGGGTCTTGTTCAAGCCACCATTTTGTATATGGCATAGAACTATGCTTCGCAAGGTTTGTTACAAATTCGGTATTGTCGAGCGCTTCATCAATACGCTGTGCATAGTTAAGAATACCGTCATATCCGAAGCTGAGCTGCTCATCGCCGACCAGCAGCGTTGGAATGCCAAGCTTTGCGCCCCAGACAGTCATTCCGCCATGTCTCGCTATCAGTATATCAGGCTTTTCTCTTTTTAAAATGTTAACAAGCTCAAATGCCTGCTTATTGCATACATTAAAGTTTTTAATGTCACCATAATTTTTGACGTCCTGCGCCAAAAGATCAGAATTTGCGCAGCCGTTGTCATAAACGGGGTCGTGGTGAAAAATTGCCGCGCCCTTTACTGTAAAGCCAAGCTCACTTAGAACGGCAATCAAAGCGTGCCCGTGTGCCGCTCCCGCGGTTATGTAAGCGGTTTTGCCTTTGAATTTTTCACGGTATTCGGCAAGCGGCTTTAATATTCTTTCGTGTCCCTCTTTTATGATAGTTTCCACTTGTTCCCTGCGGTCAAGCACCCTCCCGAGTTCGCGCAGCCACTCGTCTGTGCCCGCAAGTCCATAAGCCGGCGGAACTTTGATTTCCGGAACGCCGTATACCTGTTCCAGTGCGGCTCCGATATAGGTGCCGAGGGTAGGACAGATTTGGATGGTCGCGGCCGCTTCCGAAATGTGCTCAAGCTCTTTTACCGTTGAAAAAGGAACGACATATTGCGCCTCAAATCCAAGCCTTTTCAAAAGCTCGTCAAAAATGTGACTGCCCCAGAAATTTATAATATTGACCTTATTGGTTTTTCTCTCAGGAGGTTTTACAATTTTGCGGACAATCGCGTGATAGGCTGAATCGAAGCCTGTCGTCCAGATTTTTGATTTAAAGCCTTCGCAAAAGCACGCAACAACTGGTATTCCGAGTTCTTTCGTCAAGCTTTCGGCAGTGCCTTCAACATCGTCCCCGATAATGCCGGAGGCACACGAGGTCGTTATAAAAATCGCGTTCGGGTGAACCCTATCTACTGCCAGGTGTACTGTCTCCTCAAGCTTTTTCGCCGCGCCAAAAATCGTGTCCCGTTCCTGCACATTCGTGCTGAAATACCGGCCTATCTGCGGTGAAAGCCCGCGCTCCATCTGGCCTACTCGATAAACAAAATTGAAATTAAACGAGTCACCAAGACATCCAACCGGGGCATGGTTTACAACCGCAGCGTCCTTTATCATACAAAGCTGACAGAATGCCTGCCCTGAGCTGCAGCCCATACACTGGCTGAAGCTGCGCCCAG
>DATALE010000012.1:0-4305 GCA_036261235.1 Ruminiclostridium sp.
TCGCTTCATTCGCTTTGTGAAACGGCAAAAGAAAACGGACTTTCGGGACTTGAATTTGCTTACGGGATACCGGGTACAGTCGGCGGAGCCGTTTTTATGAACGCAGGTGCCTACGGCGGCGAAATGAAAGATATTGTAACCTTCGCGGAGCATTTTGACGGTGAAAAAATTTGCAGGTTTGATAGTTTGCAGCTTCAATTCGGTTACCGCAAAAGCGCGTATACAGGCAAGGACTTTACGATACTGAAAGCAGAATTCAAACTGCACAAAGGCGATAAATCGGAAATTGAAGAAAAAATGGCTGATCTGATGAACCGCCGCCGTACAAAACAGCCTCTTAACATGCCGAGTGCTGGGAGTGTTTTCAAACGGCCACAGGGATATTTTGCGGGTACTCTGATTGAAAACTGCGGCTTAAAGGGCGAAAAGGCAGGCGGAGCAATGGTAAGTGAAAAGCACGCGGGCTTCATTGTGAACGCTGGTGGAGCGACTTGCGGCGACGTACTGAAATTAATCGAAAAAATTCAGGAAGAAGTACTAAAAAAAACAGGCGTGACGCTTGAATGTGAAATTAAAGCAGTCGGCGAAAAGTAATCGCTGCTGGGATAGGGGGAAGACGGCGATGGCTTTCGTCATAGTTACGGGCGTTTCGGGTGCCGGAAAATCAAGAGCGGTAAATGCACTTGAGGATATTGGTTTTTACTGTGTGGACAACATGCCTCCGGCTTTGATTCCGAAATTTGCCGAACTTTGTGTCAATACACAGGGAAAAATAAGGGACATAGCGATTGTGACAGATGTTCGTGGCGGAGCGCTTTTTAACAGCCTTTTCGACGGACTTGAGGAATTGAAAAAACAGGGCTGCGAATATAAAATAATGTTCATTGACGCCGACAGCTCTGTAATAATCCGCAGATTTAAAGAAACTAGAAGGAAACACCCTCTTTCTGAAGCGGGTATGTCTATTGAGGCAGCACTTGAACAAGAAAGAATATTGCTTCGTCCCGCACGCGAACGCGCTGATTATATCATTGATACGACAAATCTTTCGCCTGCCCAGCTAAAGCAGCGTATTACCGTTCTTTTTATGGGCGATACAAAAACGGGGCTTATCGTAAACTGCATGTCATTCGGTTTTAAATACGGAACGCCGACTGAAGGCGATCTTATATTTGACGTGAGATGCTTTCCGAACCCGTTTTATATTGACGAACTTAAAAAGCTGACGGGACTTGATGAGCCGGTGCGCAAATATGTTTTTGCGTCACCCAAGACACAGGGATTCGTTCTTAAGCTTTTTGATATGATAGATTATCTTCTTCCGCTTTACGCAGAAGAAGGAAAAAGCCAGCTTGTGGTCGGAATCGGCTGCACGGGCGGCAAGCACAGATCAGTTGCGATAGCAGAAGCACTTTATAAACACCTGCTTGAAAAGGGTATAAGGACGGCTGTTAACCACCGTGATATTCAAAAACCGTGATAAAATACACTTGGGAACAATGAATAATTTCATAAAGAAATGCCATCGCCGACGGAAAATACTGATTAAATATAAGCACCAATCAGTTTTTCTGAAAATGCGGTGGCTTTTTATGGAGGTCCAAATTGACTTTCGCATACAAGGTAAAGACGGAGTTGTGTTCAGTTGAGCCCTCCTCCGAATGTTGTAAAAAAGCAGAGATGTACGGCTTTTTGCTTTATGGAAGAATGTTTTCAAAAACCGGGATAAGTGTTCAAACCGAGCATTTTGAAGTCGCCGTTTCTATGGCGAAGCTTTTGTCAAACCTTTTTGATATTGAACCTGCACAAAAAACTTCAAGACGCGCCGACGGTCGTATAACTGACTGCATTTCAATCGAAAACGAAAGTAAAATAAGCTACATTTTTGACAGCTTCGGGCACGGAAACAATAAAGTAGCCCTTAGGATAAATCGCGCAAATATTGAAAACGAATGCTGTAGTTCCTCTTTTTTAAAGGGAGTGTTTTTGTCCTGCGGCTCTATTGTCGATCCCGAAAAAGATTATCACCTTGAATTTGTTTCATCACACTTAAGGCTTGGGCAGGATTTTGCGGATTATCTGAGCGAACTTGGGTTTGAGCCCAAAACAATCGTTCGCAAAGGCAACTTTGTTGTTTATTTAAAAGACAGCGAGCAGATTGAGGATATTCTGACACTTATGGGTGCGGTACATTGCTCGCTTGAACTCATGAATATAAAAGTATACAAGGATTTGCGAAACAAGGTGAACCGCGTTACCAACTGTGAAACCGCAAATATTACTAAGACGGTTGACGCGGCGGCGCGGCAGCTTGAAGCAATAAATAAGCTGACAGGCAAAAAAGGTTACGGTTGCCTGCCAGAGGAGCTTCGTGAAATTGCGAAGCTGAGGCTTGATAATCCGGACGCATCGCTGAGTGAACTCGCAAAAATGGCGGGAATCAGCAGATCAGGTGTTAATCATAGGCTTCAGCGTATTTTGAATCTCGCCGAAAAGGCAACAGTATAAAAGAAAGGAACGCTTTGTAATCATGCCGGAATTTGTGCATCTCCATCTGCACAGTGAATACAGCCTGCTTGACGGCGCTTGCCGAATAAATGATATAGTCGGCAGAGCGAAGGAACTTTGCCAAAAATCCATAGCAATAACCGACCACGGCGTTATGTATGCCGCAGTGGATTTTTATAAACTCGCGAAAAAAGCGGGGATCAAGCCGATTATCGGCTGCGAGGTTTATACGGCCGCCAGGACAAGGCACGACAGGATGTATCATCCTGATTCCGAACATGGGCACCTGGTACTTTTATGCAAGGATTCAGAGGGTTATCACAATCTTATAAAACTCGTTTCAACAGCGTGGATTGACGGTTTTTACGGAAAGCCGCGCGTTGACTGGGAACTGCTTTCAAGATATAGCAAGGGGCTAATTGCGCTTTCGGCCTGCCTTTCCGGGGAAATACCGCGGCTGCTGCTCGAAAACGATTATGACGGTGCAAAGCAAAAAGCGCTCAATTATCAAAATCTTTTCGGAGAAGGTAATTATTATCTTGAATTGCAGGATCACGGCATTTCTGAACAAAAATCAATAAATCCGCTGATAGCGAGAATTTCCCGCGAAACAGGCATTCCTCTTGTAGCAACAAACGATGTTCATTACATAAAAAAAGAGAACGCGCATTTGCAGCGAGTACTTCTTTGCATACAGACAAACAAAACCATTGACGATCCGAACGGCATCGGTTTTCCTACAGAAGAATTTTATATGAAGTCCGGTGAGGAAATGGCGTCACTGTTTCCCGAATATCCTCAGGCAATTGAAAACACGGTAAAAATTTCAGAAAAATGCAATCTGGACTTTACTTTCGGCAAAACAATATTACCTCATTTTGAAGTACCGGAAAATCAGAGCCATTTTGAATATTTCAGGAACATGTGTGAAAAAGGGCTTAAAAAAAGATACGGCGAAAACCCGGACGAAAAGATTCTCAAAAGGCTTGAATATGAACTTAAAACGATAAGCCGCATGGGTTATGTTGATTATTATCTGATTGTTCAGGATTTTATACGTTATGCAAAAAACGCGGGCATCCCAGTCGGGCCCGGGCGAGGTTCGGGTGCGGGAAGCCTTTGCGCTTACTGCATAGGTATTACCGGAATTGATCCGATCAGATATAATCTTCTTTTTGAGCGGTTCCTTAATCCGGAACGTGTAAGCATGCCAGACTTCGACATTGATTTCTGTTATGTACGTCGCCAGGAGGTCATTGACTATGTAGTCAGAAAGTACGGAAGCGATCATGTTTCGCAGATTATCACTTTCGGAACAATGGCTGCGCGCGCCGCGATACGGGACGTCGGGCGTGTAATGAATTTTTCATATGCCGAAACGGACAGGGTTGCAAAGCTGATTCCATCTGAAATAAATATGACTATTGACAGGGCGCTCGCTATGTCATCGGAGCTGAAAGCACTGTATGACGGAGATGAGCGCACAAAAAGGCTGATTGATGTTGCCCGCGGGCTTGAAGGAATGCCTCGGCATGCTTCAATGCATGCCGCTGGTGTTGTAATCACGAGGGACCCGGTCGATACTTATGTTCCGCTTCAAAAAAACGATGAATCTGTTGTCACACAGTACACGATGACGAATCTCGAAGAACTGGGCCTTTTGAAAATGGATTTTCTCGGCCTGCGCAACTTAACAGTGATCCGGTACGCCGAGGATATGATTAAAGAAAAGTATAACAGTGATTTCAGCATAGATAAAATTCCGCTCGACGACAAAGAAGTATTTGAAATGCTGTC
>DATALE010000022.1:0-16043 GCA_036261235.1 Ruminiclostridium sp.
CTTTTTTTCCGTCTCGGCGATTTTTATGAGATGTTTTTTGACGACGCTGACATAGCCGCAAGGGAACTTGAACTAACGCTGACCGGCAAAGACTGCGGAATGGAAAAACGCGCGCCGATGTGCGGAATTCCGTATCACAGCTGTGAGAACTATATTGCAAGATTGCTTTCAAAGGGCTACAAGGTAGCAATATGCGAGCAGGCGGAAGACCCGGCTCTCGCAAAGGGGCTTGTCAGGCGTGAAATAGTGCGCATAATTACCCCCGGTACGGTCATTGAGGGCAGCATGCTTGACGAAACAAAAAACAACTTTCTCGGAAGCATTTTTGTCAGCGGCAAAAAGGCGGGAATCTGTTTTGCCGACATATCGACGGGTGAAGCGCATGTCACCTTAATTGAAGCGGACGATATCGCGACCCGGATTAACAACGAAAACGGCCGTTTTATGCCCAGTGAAGCAATAATAAACAAAGGCTGCGCCGAAATAAAGGGCGCAGTATCGTTCCTTAAAGAAAAACTCAATTGCACGGTCAATGTTTTTGATGACGAAAGGTTTGAGCAGTCACCGGAAACTTTGCTCAGACAGTTCGGGAAAAACAGTCTTGAAGAAATCGGACTTGAGAACAAACCGGAAACAGTCATGGCAATGAACGCCATGCTCGGTTACCTCAAGGATACGCAGATAAACGGGCTTGAAAGGCTTGATACGATTTATTATTACAGCGAAGAGCAGTATATGCGGCTCGATCTTTCGACCAGAAGAAACCTTGAACTATGTGAAACCATGAGGGGCAGGGAAAAGCGCGGGACACTTTTGTGGGTTCTCGACAAAACAAGAACCGCAATGGGTAAGCGTCTGCTGAGAACATGGATCGAACAGCCGCTTTTAAACTGTGCGGAAATTGTCAGAAGGCACAACGCGGTCGGTGAACTTACCGGGGACTCAATGCTTCGGGCAGACATAGGAGACGAACTGTCGGGAATATTCGACCTTGAAAGGCTTATGACGCGAATCGTTTACGGTTCGGCAAACGCCAGGGAACTGAGAAGCCTTGCGCAGACAGCGGAAAAGCTCCCCGCGCTCAAAGAGAGAATGTCGGAAGTCAAATCACTGCTTTTAAAGGAAATCCATGCGTCGATTGACCCGCTTCAGGACGTATTCACGCTGATTGACGGTTCGATTGCCGAAGACCCTCCGGTTATTGTCAAGGAGGGCGGAATCATAAAGGACGGCTATAATCCCGAAGTCGACGAGCTGCGCGAAGCAATGACAAACGGTCACGGCTTTCTTGCGAAAATTGAAGCGGCCGAACGAGAAAAAACAGGGATAAGGACCCTCAAAATCAGCTATAACCGCGTTTTCGGCTATTACATAGAAGTTACGAAATCCAATCTTTCGCAGGTTCCGGATTATTATATCCGCAAACAGACGCTAACCAACTGCGAGCGGTTTATTACACAGGAATTAAAGGAACTTGAAAGCCGTGTACTCGGTGCGCAGGAACGCATAAAACAGCTTGAATTCCAGCTGTTTGACGAGGTGCGCAAGAAGGTGGCGGAGCAGCTTCACCGTATTCAGAGAACCGCAAAATCGCTTGCCGAGCTTGATGTCTTGATATCGCTTGCAAAGACTGCCGCAGATAACAATTACTGCTGCCCGGATGTATCCCTTGATGGCAGGATTATCATAAAGGACGGCAGGCATCCCGTTGTCGAAATGATGATGAACGATACGCCGTTTGTTCCAAACGATACTATGCTTGACCTTGAAGACAACCGCACCGCGATTATTACCGGACCCAATATGGCGGGCAAATCGACCTATATGCGTCAGGTAGCGCTGATTGCGCTGATGTCACAGATCGGCAGCTTTGTTCCGGCGTCAAGCGCAAAACTCGGTATAGTGGACAGTATTTTTACCCGTGTCGGCGCGTCGGACGACTTGGCGTCCGGTCAATCGACGTTTATGGTTGAGATGAGCGAAGTGGCGAATATTCTAACACACGCGTCGAGGCAGAGCCTGCTTATATTCGACGAGATAGGGCGCGGCACGTCCACCTTTGACGGAATGAGCATTGCGAGAGCCGTCGTTGAATTTGTCAACAACAAGAAAAAACTTGGTTCAAAAACTTTATTCGCTACTCATTATCATGAACTGACGGAGCTTGAATCGCTTTATGACGGGGTAAAAAATTATAATATTGCGGTCAAAAAGCATGGGGACGACATAACTTTTCTGCGGAGAATAATTGCGGGCGGAGCGGACGACAGCTACGGTATCGAGGTGGCAAAGCTCGCAGGAATCCCGAATTCCGTTATTTCGCGCTCAAAGGAAATATTAAAACAGCTGAACTTAGGTCAGCCTGTCGCGGCGAGAAAAAAGAAGCTTGCTGAAATCAAGGAGGAAACACCGGCTCAGGTTTCATTTTTGAATCCGACGACAGAAACCATCCTTTCAAAACTGCGGACAACCGACGCAAATACACTTTCCCCCATCGAGGCGCTTAATATTCTCTTTGAGCTCTGTAAGCTGGCGCAGACAGATTCTAATAATGAATGACATTAACGGAGGTGCACTTTATGGATGATACTCTTGATATGAGCATTATTTATGACCTTTTTAAAAAAGACCGTTTCGCGGTCGAAAACGATATGAAAATAACAAAAGCCGAACCGGGATATGCCGAAGCCCGCATGGAAATAGGGGATAAGCATTTGAATGGTTACGGTTCGGTTCAGGGCGGCGCAATGTTCACGCTTGCCGATTATGCTTTTGCCGCGGCTTCAAACGCAAAAGGATACGCAACCGTCAGCTCCGGCGCGAGCATCAGCTTTTTTCATCCGCCGAAGGGGAGCTATATCACGGCGAAAGCGCAGGAAGTCTCATCCGGGCGTAAACTCTGTACCTATAATGTTGATATTTTCGATGAGTTCGGTACGCTTGTTGCGCGTTACACGGGAAGCGGATATATCAAAAATATTAAAATAACTGATATATAAATCCGTAATGAGTATAAGCAATTTGAACTGTGAAGTTTCTGCCCGTTTTATAGGAAACAGCAAAAGTGCCGCGGCCTTTATGAAAGCTATGACAGTATAAGAGAAGAAATTGCAATAAAAACATATGGAGTTGAAATCATGAGCGGTGAAAGCGTAAAACGAATCCATGTCCTTGATAAAAAAGTAGCGGAGCTTATCGCCGCGGGTGAAGTCGTTGAGCGTCCTGCGTCGGCTGTCAAAGAATTGCTCGAAAATTCAATTGATGCCGGCGCGACAATGATTACTCTTGAAATTAAAAACGGCGGCATAACTTTCATAAGAATAACGGATAACGGCTGCGGAATAATGCGCGAAGATGTTTCCTCTGCATTTTTACGCCACGCCACCAGCAAAATTCTGAAAGAGGACGACCTGAACTGCATCGGAACTCTGGGTTTCAGGGGTGAAGCCCTCGCTTCGATTGCCGCCGTTTCAAAAACTGAGCTTATTACGAGAACAGAAGACGAACTCGCCGGGACTCATATAAAACTTGAGGGCGGGGAGGTCATCGAAACCGGAGATGCAGGCTGCCCTGTCGGAACTACGATTATAATTCGGGAATTATTTTTCAATACGCCTGCCCGCATGAAGTTTCTCAAAAAAGATACGACCGAAGGCAATGCGGTTGCGGCTATTGCCCAGCGCATTGCCCTGTCGCACCCTGAGGTTTCGTTGAGATTTATCAAAGACGGGCGTGAGGAAATACACACGCCGGGGGACAACAGGCTTATCTCTGCCATTCATTCCGTTTTGGGGCGAGAATTTTCACAATCGCTGATAAAAGCCGATTATACGCTTGACCGCCTTAAATCACATGGCTTCGTAACAAAGCCGCTTGCCGCGAGAACAAACAGAAATATGCAGTTTTTCTTTTTAAACGGCAGGTTTGTCAAATCAAGAACAATGATGGCGGCGCTTGAGGAAGCGTATAAAAACAGCATTATGACGGGAAAATATCCTGGGTGTGTTCTAAACCTTGAAATAAATCCCTCGCTTGTCGATGTGAACGTTCATCCGGCAAAGCTTGAGGTGCGCTTTACAAACGAGCATGAAGTCTTTGAAACAGTATATTACACGGTTAAAAACGCTCTTGCCCAAAGTGACACGCGGCCTAAGTTTGAAATAGAGGAAAAGACAAAGCAGAAGATACCGGATTATTCTTTTAATCCTCACAAATCAGGCTTCGAATCGCACTCGGGGCAAAAAGAAGAACAGCTTAAAATTGTACTTCAAAATACACCGCACGTTCAGGAAACGGAAAAATTTATGCCAGTTTGCAATAATACAAGAGCGGCATATGAGCCTGTTCCCGGCGGCAGATTTTACTGTAAATCAGAAACGAGCGGCGAAGCCGAAGAAACTGTCCAAAAGCCCGATGATATAAGCGAGAATAATGAAACAACAATTATAGAACCAAAGGCTGATAATACTGCAGAAATCAAGAAAGCGGAGACTGTTGGGAGTACAAAGGCATTTGTACCCGCGCCCGCTTTCAGTACTTCCGAAAATGATAATATAAAGGTAGTCGGGCAGTGCTTCGGTACCTATATCCTTGCCCAAAAAGCGGACAGCCTTTGGATAATCGACAAACACGCAGCGCACGAGCGCATTTTGTATGAACAGGTGAAAAAATTGCGCAGCGCGTCGTCCCAGGTGCTTCTTGAGCCTGTCGCCGTCGCACTTCCGGCGGAAGAATACGCGGCGGCTGTTGATAACCTTGATCTGCTCGGTGAATCCGGAATCGCCGCCGAAGATTTCGGCGGCTCGACGATTTTGGTGCGTGAAGCACCGCTCGACCTTGCCGGTCAGGATATCCCGGCGCTTGTTTCGGAAATCGCGGGACTTTTGTGCGCGCACAAAAAAGATCTGACGCCCGCAAGGCTTGACTGGATTTTTCATTCGGTTGCCTGCCGCGCCGCCATCAAAGCCCATGACAGGACAACGCTTCCCGAAATGCAAAGCCTGTGTGAACGCATCCTTTGCGACAATGACATACTCTATTGCCCGCACGGACGGCCTGTCGCGTATGAACTTCCGCGCGGGGATATCGAAAAGAAGTTCGGAAGATAATTAATGTATACTGTGCTTTAATACATCCCATTCAATTAGATATAGTCGGGCTAAACGCCTATAACATAATAAATCAGCGCTGTGCGCCATACAGATATACTAATTATTTAATTATGTTATATAAAAAACATATAAGGAGCAAAGGAAGTTGCCATTGATACCAATTGTCGCGGTCGTCGGCCCGACAGCATCCGGAAAAACTCGCCTTGCAATTGATATAGCGCAGAATTACGGCGGGGAGGTCGTTTCAGCCGATTCAATGCAGATTTATCAAGGCATGAATATCGGAACGGCAAAACCTGATAAGGACGAAATGCGCGGTATCCCTCATCACATGATGGACTTTGTAAATATAAACTCGGATTACAGTGTTGCGCAGTACGTCAAAGATGCCCATGCAGTGATTGCTGAAATTCATTCGAGAGGAAAACTTCCGGTTCTTGCTGGCGGAACAGGGCTTTATGTTGATTCACTTATCAATAATATTAAGTTTGATAAAACGGTGCGCAGCGAAAAACTAAGGGCGGAACTTAAAACTATTGCAGACGAAAAAGGTTCAGAATACCTTTTGAAAATGCTGGAGAAGTTTGATCCGCAGACTGCCGCCGCTCTTCACCCGAATAACACGGGCAGGATAATAAGGGCGATCGAGGTTTATAAAACAACCGGTGAAACAATGACGCAAATGCGTGAAAAATCAAGGCAGACTCCGAAAATATACAACGCTTGTATGCTCGGGCTTACATTCGAGGATAGGGAAAAACTTTACAGCCGCATCGACGAGAGAGTCGATCAAATGATGAAAACGGGCCTTACCGAAGAGGTAAAAAACCTTCTTGATAACGGTGCCGCGATGAACTCAACGGCAATGCAGGCAATCGGGTATAAGGAAATCGTCGAGGCGATACAAAACAGCGAAAAACCTGAAACTGCCTCTGAAAAAATAAAGCTTGGTACAAGGCATTACGCAAAGCGGCAATTGACCTGGTTCAGGCGAAATAAAGATATAAACTGGATTGAAGCGTCAATGCCCTATGAAAAAATTTGCCAAACTGCTTTTGACATTATAGATAATTCCTGTGTGATATGATATAATAAATTTGATATAGTATAATTTTTGGACAAAGTTTTTTGATTTAATAAAAAAACAGCCGGATTCGGCGGAGAAATGGGGTTTGATTATGCAAAAGATTTTAAATCTTCAGGACGTTTTTTTGAATCAGGTCAGGAAGGATAAAACTCCAGTAACTATTTATCTGACGAATGGGTTTCAGTTTAAGGGCTGTGTAAAAGGTTTTGACAATTTTACAGTTGTTCTTGAAAGCGACGGAAAGCAAAACCTTGTCTATAAACACGCGATATCTACAATAATACCTGCTCGCCCGGTTTCAATACTTGAAGGCGCGGACAAAGAAACTGACCAGAATTAACGGCGGAATAGATTCATGAATACAGCAGTTAAAAGAATACTCACTATTTTGGTTTCGCTTGTGCTTATCGTTTATGTCGGTTATCAGGCTTGCAGGGCAATCTATAATCCGTTTAAGACAATGCGTGTTACAAACGGAACATATGATGATATTATAAAGTCCGACGCATACGTTATCCATTCCGAAGTCGTTATAAATTCCAATCAGCACGGAGTGCTTGATTATGTGAGGCAGGATGGTGAAAGTGTTTCCAAAGGCGGGGAAGTTGCCGCTTTGTATGCGTCTGAGCAGGACGCCCGCAACCAGCATAAAATCCAGACGCTCGACAGCGAAATACAAAGTTACTCTCAGCTCGGCAGTTCAACCTCGGTTGATTCCATAGATATCGCCGTCCTTAATTCGGAGATTGAAAAAAATTTTATGGAGCTTTCAAAGGCAGCGGACAGCGGCGATATCAACGATATTACAACCCAAAAGGCAAATTTGCTTTCACTTTTTAATAAAAAGCAGCTTGCGACGGGCGAAGTCAGCAATTTTGATTCCCAAATCGCTCAGCTTCAGAAAGAACGGGATCAGACTGCAAAATCAACTGGTGCGAAAATCGGTTCGGTTACTTCCCCGGAAGCGGGTTATTTTGTTTCATCTGCCGACGGGTTGGAAAACGCCTATGATTTTTCAAAGGTTCAGACGATAACGGCGGACAAAGTAAAATCCCTTTTGTCGGCGAAAGCCCAAAAACCCGCAAACACTGTGGGCAAAGTTATAACGGGCTACGATACATATATAGCCTGTACGGTGAGTTCTGACGAGGCGTACAGCCTTCATGTCGGCGACAACCTGGAAATCAGGTTTTTGCTGTCGTCACAGGGCGATATTCCGGTAACGGTCTCCGCTATTAACAAGGATTCGTCGGGGGTTGCCGTTGTATTAAAATGCAGCACAATGACCGGAGGGCTCGCAGTAATTCGCCGTCAGGCAGTTGAAATCGTTGCAGGAAATTTCAGCGGCATAAGAGTGCAGGATTCGTTTATTCATATAGTAAACGGTAAAAAAGGCGTATTTATCCGTAAGGGCAATTTGGTGAACTTTAAGAAAATCGACACGATTTTCAGCTCTTCCGGGTACACGGTTTCTGCTGTGAACGATGACGATCAGAGTTACCTGCAGGTCTACGATGAAGTAATAGAAAATGGAGATGACCTTTATGACGGCAAAGTTATCAAATGATTTTGATTATATTGCCGCAAATATCGATAAGGTTCGTAAAGAAATTTTTAAAGCCGCCCAAAGGTCAGGCAGGAAACCTGACGATATAAAACTGATGGCTGTTACAAAAACCCTTCCGGCTCAGGCAATAAACACAGCATTTGAAAACGGAATAACTCTCTTTGGGGAAAACAGGGTTCAGGAATTTCTGAATAAACTTCCGGATCTTAATATGGACGGCAGATCGGCTCATATAATAGGGCATTTGCAGTCGAACAAGGTGAAATATATAATAGACAAGGTTGATATGATCCAGTCTGTCGACAGCCTGCGCCTTGCTCAGGAGATAGAAAGACAGTCTGAAAAAGCAGACAGAATCATGGACATACTTATCGAGGTGAATATCGGCGGCGAAGAGTCAAAGTCGGGAATTTCGGAGCAGCAACTTCCGGAATTGATTGACAATATCAGAGGCTTTTCGCATATCAGGGTTAAGGGTTTGATGGCGATACCACCATTTTGTGAAGAAAAGGAAAAAACAAGACCGTATTTCGCAAAGATGCACAAACTATTTATTGACAACGCAGCAAAAAAATCGGATAATATAAATATGAGTATACTTTCAATGGGAATGTCTTCCGACTTCGATGTTGCGATTGAGGAGGGTTCCACTCTTATCAGAGTAGGGACAAAAATTTTCGGAAAAAGAAAATATACAGGGGGCAACTGAAAATGGGATTAATGGAAAAAGTAAAGAACATACTGACCGTTCCGGACGATGAAGAATACGAAGAAGACGAGATGGATATAATCTCGAAAGATGACGGAAAATCATCTCAATCTTCAGACAGCAGCAAACGCAGCAACAAGGTTGTTAATATCCACACAACAGCACAGCTTCAGGTTGTTCTTGTTAAGCCGGAAAGGTTTGACGATGCAAGCTCAATAGCGGATCATCTTAACGAAAAACGTACAGTTGTCCTTAATCTTGAATCCACCAATAAGGATGTTTCAAGAAGACTTGTTGACTTTTTGAGCGGCGTTGCCTATGCCAACAATGGACAGATAAAGCGTGTCGCGAACAGCACATTTATTATCACTCCGTATAATGTTGACATTATGGGTGATCTTCTGGACGAACTTGAAAATAACGGCGTTTTCTTTTAAGGCGTGAAAAGAAATTTTTAGGAAGCCGCCTGTTAAACTTCAGTGGAATATGGGTAAACTGTTAGTATTAGCCTCGGCGGCTTCTGCTATATTTTCTTATCATGTCCAAAACGGAGGGAAACGATTTTGCCTTTTTTGCTGTATAACCTTGTTAGGGTAATTGACTGGCTGATTAATCTTATTGTAGTTCTGATTGTTGTCAGAGCTTTGTTGTCATGGTTTCCGATGACAGAGGGCGGCTCAATTCGCTCGTTTTTAGACACTTTGACAGAGCCGGTTGTTGGACCTATCAGAGGTTTGCTCAATAAAATCAAGTTTACGCGTGAACTCCCGATTGATTTTTCACCTATTATCGCAATTATGATTCTTTTCTTTATAAAAGATATATTGAATGCACTGGTGGTCAGCTTTGTATAAAAAGCCGCAGGATGAAAGTCTGCTTGAAGCGCGGGTAAATGACGCGTTTGTGAGCGCATCGGAATACCGCGCGAAATTCATTGGGTTTCTTGACCCGCATGAAGCAGTACAGGCACAGAAAATCGCTGAGTTGCTAAAGAATGTTTATGAGGGCTGCACAGGTGTTATTAACGGCGGTTATGACGAAGCGGAACGTGTATTTTTCGGGGTTTTCCCGCCGTATTCAGAACCTTTGACTGAGGAATTTCCGATTACCGCAATAAAAATCAGTTGGCGGTTTGCAAAACTTAATCATCGTGATTTTCTTGGTGCTATTCTTTCACTTGGTATCGTTCGCAGCAAAATCGGGGATATAATAATCGGAGACAATGAATGTACGGTTTTTGCTGAAAAAACCGTTGCAGCATTTATCATCCAAAATCTCGAAAAGGTTGGTTCTGCAGGCGTTCAGTGTTGTATTTCAGAAGAAAGAGTAACTGAACGGGAACAAAACTTTAAAGAAATCGGCGGAACGGTTGCATCAAAAAGGCTTGACTGCGTGGTTTCGGCTCTAACAGGGCGTTCACGTTCTGCTTCAACCGAACTTATAGCGGGAGGCCTTGTTTCTGTTAACTATGAAGTTCATGATGAGAATTCTTTTGAAATCTACGAGAGCGCAGCTGTGTCCATTCGGGGATGCGGACGCTTTGTTATTGATAAATTAGGGCCACAGACGAGAAAAGGCAGATTTACATTTGCGGCCAGAAAATTTCTTTAGGGGTGGTTTTCATGCCGGTTTCCGGCGATTTTTTAAACAGGCGGTTCGAAAAAGGCAGTTTCGGCGGCTATAAAGCGTCAGATGTTGACAGCTTTATGGCGGAGCTAGCAATCCAATTTACAAAGACCGACCACGAAATTGCGGATTTGAAGCGGAAGCTGGATACAGCCGAAAAGAAACTTCAGCAGTATGAATCGGAAGAGGACAGTCTTAAAAACACTCTTCTTAACGCGCAGCGGCTTGCCGATAAGATTGTAAAAGAAGCGCGGGACGAATCCGAATCAATGATTAAGAGGGCACAGGAAAGCGCAGAAATAACTATCAGTGACGCACAAATTAAAGCGGATAAATTAATCGACAACATGCAAAAGGAAATCGAACTCAGAAAAAATGAAGCTGAACTTATCAAAAATGAAGTTTCCGATTTTAAGCTCAACGTTATGAGATTATATAAGACTCACCTTGAACTTATTAATGAAATTCCGTCACAGGATGATACAATTGAGCAAGACGCGGCTGTGAGCACCGCGGAGCAAAAGCAGGAAGAAGAACTCGCTGTCGACACACCTGCGGAGTCTGAAGAAACGGATGCGAATCAAGCCTTAAACGACGCAACAGTGAGCGAAACGCAGGAAGAAGCTGCTTTCGAAAAACCGCAAGAAACTCAAGAAGCAGTAATGGAAGAATCAGCGACAGAGCAAAAAGATGAAACAGCGGAAACTGAAAAATCAGCAGTTCAAGACGAGCAAAGCACCGATACAGAAGCCGCGGCATCCCAAACTGTTAAGCTGAACCTGAGATACAACGAAAAAACCGGCGAATATGAGCCGATTAATTCTGATTCCAATATCTTGACGGACGATGGTTTTAAGTTCGGGACAGATTACGATATAAAATCAGATAATTTCAATGAAAGCGATGGCCGGCGCAGATGGCGCAGATAAAAAGCAATGTATAATTTTGTTTTATAAAGAATCACTGATTAAGTTCCTGCCGCTGATTTTGTGAGTAATTTCGGCGATAAGGCAACATTCTCCGGATACATCACAAAATTGCGATGAATTTTAAATCAGTGATTTTTAATATATCATGATAAGATTTTGACAAACGCATAAAAAAGGAGCGAAGGTTTTAAATGCCTGAGGATTATAACAAAACACTTAACCTGCCCAAAACAAGTTTCCCGATGAAGGCAGGTTTGCCGCAGCGCGAGCCCCAGATGCTGGAGCAGTGGGAAAAAGACGGATTATATCAGAACCTGATGAAAAAAAATGAGGGTAAGCCATTATTTGTCCTGCATGACGGACCTCCGTACGCTAACGGTGACATACATTTGGGAACGGCACTAAACAAGGTTATAAAGGATATGATTAACCGCTATAAAAATATGGCTGGTTTTAAAGCGCCGTACGTTCCGGGCTGGGATACACACGGACTTCCGATTGAGCGCAAGGCGATAGATAAAGTCGGGCTTGATCGACGCAGTGACGACCCGGTTGATTTTCGCGGGCACTGCCGTGATTTTGCCTTAAAACATGTTAGTATAATGACCGATCAATTCAAACGTCTTGGCGTTATCGGCGACTGGGAGAATCCTTACCGTACGCTGAACCATGAGTTTGAAGCAAAACAGATTGAAGTTTTCGGAGAAATGGCGCTCAAAGGCTATATCTACAGGGGACTTAAACCTGTTTATTGGTGCGCTCATGACGAAACCGCGCTCGCGGAAGCGGAAATCGAATACGCAGAAGACCCGTGCAACTCAATTTATGTAAAGTTTGAAATTACTGACGATAAGGATCTTATTTTCAAGCTTGGTGCCGAACGTGGAAAAACTTACTTCATAATCTGGACAACCACAACATGGACTTTGCCGGCAAACGTGGCAATTTGCCTGGGGCCGCGTTATGACTATGCTGTTGTTTCAGCCGGCGGGGAATATTATGTCGTAGCGCAGGAGCTTGTCGACTCGACAATGAAAGCCGGCGGCATAGAGGATTACAAAATACTTGGTACCGTCAAAGGCTCCGATCTTGAGTTTGCAAAAGCAAAACACCCGTTCCTCGACCGCGAATCCCTTATTATTGTCGGCGACCATGTAACGCTTGAAAGCGGTACGGGCTGTGTTCATACCGCCCCTGGACATGGTGTTGAAGACTATCAGGTATGCCTTAACTATCCGCAGATCCCTATAATTGTGCCGGTGGATTCTAAGGGCAGAATGACAAAAGAGGCTGGGCAGTTCGAAGGACTTTCCACAGAAAAAGCCAATGTTGCGATAGCGGAGCATATGGGAAAGACAGGCACGCTTTTCGCATTAAAGAAAATAATCCATCAGTACCCGCATTGCTGGCGCTGTAAGCATCCGGTCCTATTCCGTGCGACAGAACAGTGGTTCTGCTCGGTTGATGATATTAAAGAAGATACTTTTAAAGCTATAAAAGATGTAAAATGGATTCCGTCGTGGGGCGAAGACCGCATTACAGGAATGGTTCGCGACCGCAGCGACTGGTGTATATCACGTCAGCGCCTTTGGGGTGTCCCGATTCCGATATTCTATTGCAAGAAATGCGGCAAAGAGCTGATTACCCGCGAAAGCATTGACGCGGTCGTAGATATCTTCCGTAAAGAAGGCAGCGACGCATGGTTTAAATATGACGCGTCGAAAATACTGCCGGATGGGACGCACTGCGAATGCGGCTGCGATGAATTCACAAAGGAATCAGACGTCATGGACGTTTGGTTTGACTCAGGGTGCAGCCACGCTTCGGTGCTGACGACCCGTGAAGATTTAAAATGGCCGGCTGATTTGTACCTTGAGGGCAACGACCAGTACAGAGGATGGTTCCAGTCCTCGCTGCTTACAAGCGTTGCGTGGAAAGGCAAAGCGCCATATAAGTCAGTTTTGACTCACGGTATGGTTATTGACCTTGAAGGACGCAAAATGTCTAAATCGCTCGGAAACGGCATTGCTCCTTCCGATATCATCAACAAATTCGGAGCGGATATTTTAAGGCTTTGGGTTGCTTCAAGCGACTATCAGACCGATGTCCGCATTTCCAATGATATATTAAAGCAGCTTTCAGAGGCTTATCGTAAAATCCGCAATACAGCCCGCTTTATTCTCGGTAACCTCGGTGACTTCGACCCTGATAAAGACTTGGTAAAATACGACGATATGATGCCGCTCGACAAATGGGCACTTATGAAGCTTGACGAGCTTATCGCAAAAGTCATGGCTGCTTATGATAACTATGAATTCCATATTGTTTATCACTCAATTCACGATTTCTGCGTTGTCGATATGTCGAATTTCTATCTTGATGTGCTGAAAGACAGGCTGTATGTTGAAAAAACTGATTCAACATCGCGTCGCGCGGCTCAGACGGTTATTTATGAAGTGCTTGATGCGCTATGCCGTATGATTGCGCCGGTTCTTGCCTTTACGTCAGAAGAAATCTGGTCGTTCATGCCGCATAAGGCTTCGCATGATAAGAATTCGGTTATTTTCAACGATATGCCGAAGGCTTCAGGCAGAACTTATGACAGCGCTTTCAAAGACCGCTGGACAAGGCTCCACGAAATCCGCGACGATGTAAAAATGGCGCTTGAGCAGGCCCGCGCCGCAAAATTTATCGGCGGTTCTCTTGATGCGCAGATTACGCTTTTTGTCAGCGATGCTGCCGAATATGAAAAACTGAAAGCCGAAACAAGCGATCTTGCGGCTCTCTTTATTGTTTCCAAAGTAAATGTTGAACAGGGCGGAGAAGGCAAGTTCAAGGGCGAATCGGGAATATCCCTAACAGTAGAGCGCGCGTCCGGAGAAAAATGCTCGCGCTGCTGGGTATACAGCGATACTGTAGGAAAAGATTCCGAACATCCCGAACTGTGCTCCCGCTGTGCGGAAATTGTCAGATAAAAGAATGTTCAGGACGCGCCGTCAAGGCAGCAGGAACGTGATCGCCGTGACCCTGTACTGCATTTTGATACTGGTGCTCGTCGCGGCTGATCAGCTCGCGAAACTTTGGGCAGTGAACTCGCTGTCAAAGTTAGGTTCGGTTCCTGTAGTAGGAAACATTATCAAATTCACATACGCCGAGAATACTGGGGCGGCTTTCAGTATGCTTGAGGGGAAAAGGATACTTCTTATCCTGTTTCCCGCCGTCCTTACGGTGGTTTCACTCATAATATTATTTTCCCGTCGGTTTAAATCTGTTCCGCTGGACATTTCACTCGCGCTTATATCGGCGGGCGGAATCGGTAATTTGATTGACCGTATAAGACAGGGCTATGTAATTGACTTCATTGACTTTAATATAATTCATTTCGCCATTTTCAATATAGCCGATACTTGTGTTTCAATCGGCGTTGCATTGCTTATAATGTTTCTTCTAATTCACGAGGGAAATTTCGGGGGGAGAAAATCCAAAGGTGGAATCTTCACAGGCAGAAGGTTTTAATATCGGAACTGAGCTTGAAGGCAGCCGCCTGGACAATGCTGTCTCCCAGCTCGCCGGGGTTACACGCTCCGCAGCGCAGAAACTGATCTCTGACGGAATGGTCGAAATCGGTGGAAAAGTCTGTGGCAAAAGCCGCAAGGTAAAAGCCGGAGAAGTTGTTTATGTCACTCTTCCGAAACCAAGGCCGATGGAAGCGAAACCTCAGGACATCCCTATTGACATCGTTTTTGAGGACGACGATGTTATTATTGTCAACAAGCCCCGCGGTATGGTGGTTCACCCGGCCGCGGGTAATTTCGAAGGGACACTTGTTAACGCACTTTTAAGCCATTGCGGTGAAAGCCTTTCAGGAATAAACGGGGTCATGAGACCGGGAATTGTTCATCGCATTGATAAAGATACAAGCGGCCTTTTGCTTGTAGCCAAAAACGACAGAGCACACGTGAGCCTTGCGGCGCAGATAAAAGCGCACAGTGTCAATCGTATTTATGAGGCTGTCGTCAGGGGCATACTAAAAGAGGACAGCGGCATAATTGACGCGCCAATCGGCAGACACCCGGTTCACCGCAAAAAGATGGCTGTTACATCGAACCATTCCAGAAATGCTGTCACGCATTTTGAAGTAATAAAGAGATATGAGCAGTACACACATATAAAACTAAGGCTCGAAACAGGAAGGACTCATCAAATACGGGTTCATATGTCACATATAGGCCACCCTGTTGCGGGAGACCCGGTTTACGGCGGAACGCTGAACAGGGCAGAAACAGCTTTGAGCGGCCAATGCCTTCATGCACGCTTAATTGGTTTCGTTCATCCGTCGACAGGCAGGTACATGGAATTTGAGAGTGAACTTCCGGATTATTTTTTACATTTTCTCAGAAAAATTGAATGACTTCATTGTATTTGTCAAAGGGAATAAAATTATTTAAAGGCATTTCAGTTTTAAAAAATGTCTTTCCCGGAGGCTTTAAAATGGACGAGAAGCTCCTGTTTAAGGGAATACTTATTGTATCGGATATGGACAAGACTCTTCTGACTGAAGACTTTGAAGTGCCGCAGCGTAATATAGATGCCATTGAAAAGTTTATTTCGAAAGGCGGGCATTTTTCACTAGCTACAGGCAGGTCGGCTGAATCAGCTGAAAAATATCTTAAAAAGGTCCCTATAAATTCACCGTGCATATTGACCAACGGCGCATCAATTTTTGATTTTAGAATACATGAAATTTTGTGGAATGCCGAACTTTCAGATTCAATCAAAACACTGCTTCCCAATATACTGGAGCGTTTTCCTGACATAGGTATGGAAATTTATAAGGACGAACAAATTTATATTATCAATAAAAGCAGAAGAACAGAGCAACATATTATTAACGAAGGCATTAAATTTACCGAATGTTCGATTGATGATGTCACCGGGAGCTGGCAGAAGGTTCTGTTCGCCGATGAAAATTCAAAGCTCCTCAAAGTTCAGGATTATATCAAAGAACTCGGTT
>DATALE010000024.1:0-1715 GCA_036261235.1 Ruminiclostridium sp.
TATAATGCCTGAAAGCCCGTTTATAAGCGCTGTTACAACTCCGCTGACGGTTTCAGTATCATTGTTTAAGGTTGCATAGACCTTTCCGTCTTCGAGCGCTTCAAATTTATCGAACGGAGCTTTGCCGATTTTATCGATAATCTCCACGCGTTTGTCATAAACAACTTCACTGGTAATTTTAATTAATCTCTTTCTGACAATATAAGAGCAAACAGTAAACAGAATAATTCCTATCGCAAGGAATATACCAAGGCCGCTGTCGATTGCCGCCCATCTGCTTTCGCTGCCCATAACCCTGCCCAATGCCTGATTTATGATGAAAACAACCATTGTGTTTCCAAGTCCGCTTGCTATGCTAAGCGTAATTATCATAAAATATGGCCTGTTTTTTTGCTTTTTGGGGAAGAAACATTCAAGCAGATAGTATATGTAAAATAAAGGGACAACCGCGATTATTGCTGCCGCCGCGTTGATTAGTGACGACGGTCCGAATTCATCAACCATCTCCCATGTTTCACCATAGAATAATACGAATGGCGCGTTATAAAGCAGGTAGAATATTCCCGCTATAAGCGCGATTGCAAACAAAATTGACGCAATGTCTTTAAAACCATTTGTATGGAAATAACGCTTTTTTGTAATAAGATCTTTAATTAAAAGAATAATCGATATTATTGTCCCGACAGTAAAAATTACTCCCGCAATAGCAATAATAATAGAGAGTCCGCTGCTAAACATGTCAACACCCTTTCAGACTTGAAGTTTTTTAAACAACCGGCGTGCCTATTAAAGTTTCATTGATGACTTCCGTAACTTCCCTGGTATACTCATTAATAAAGAAATGCCCTCCGTCAAATTCAAAAACGTTGATTGGCTTTTCCGAATATTTTTGCCATTCGTATAGATCACTCCTATCTGCTGTCTTATCTTCCTTTCCGCCTAAAACGATTATTTTCGACTTAAATTTTACATTTTCCTCGACGTATCTATATTGTTCAATTATTTTATAATCAGCCCTCAAAATCGGTACAAATAGCTTTGCCAGTTCTTTGTTCTCAAAAACTTCTTTTGGGGTACCCCCGATTCTCAGGATTTCTTCTTTAAACTCCTCGTCCGGCAGCTTATACAGCATGCTTGCTTCCTTTATGATATGCGGCGGGTATCTTCCCGAAATAAAGATACAGCCCGGCTCCCTGCCGCTCTCTTTCTTGAGCTTTTTACACAGCTCATAAGTAACAACACCGCCCAGACTGTGCCCATAAACCGCAAACTCACCGGAATCCAGATGTTTACTTACTTCTTTATAAACATCATCTACAGCGCTTGCCATATCGGGATAGAATTCCTCGTTTATTATTTTGCCCCGCCCATCGTATTCTATCGGTATCAGTTCGATATTATTATCAAGATACTGATTGATTTTGTTGTAGGTTAAAGCTGAGCCGCCCGCATATGCAAGACAAAACAATTTGATTTTTCCAGCTGAACTATTTTCCTGAACCACTCTAAAATCTCCTTTTGCGTTACAATTCCTTAATAATTATTGATCGCTTACCGAGTATTTAATTGAATCAAACTCCACTTCATGATTGGTAGCTTCCCATGTTCTGGCATTGAGGCCGACACATTTCGCCTCATTTGAGGATTTAATTGATAAAACGCTTTCCCACTCATCCTCTTGGTTGATTTTAAAGTAATAATTAAATAATTGCTGC